>NZ_SZWE01000001.1:0-322500 GCF_009669325.1 Roseovarius bejariae | reverse complement strand
TTGGCGGGGGGGCTGTATTTGAAATGCAACTCCCTATCTTACCTGAAGAAACCCGTGCTGCGGAGTGATCTGACATGCCTAGTGCCATGAAAATCGCCATCATCGACGACGAAAAGGACATGCGCCAGTCCATCAGCCAATGGCTGGCGCTTTCGGGCTATGACACCGAGGCCTTCGGAAGTGCCGAAGAGGCGCTCAAGGTACTCGGCCCCGATTATCCGGGGATCGTGGTCTCGGACATCAAGATGCCGGGCATGGACGGAATGCAATTCCTCAAGAAACTGATGGGCACCGATTCAAGCCTGCCGGTGATCATGATCACCGGCCACGGCGATGTGCCCATGGCGGTCGAGGCAATGCGCATGGGCGCCTATGACTTTCTCGAAAAGCCCTTCAACCCCGACAAGATGAACCAACTGGCCAAGAAGGCCACCAATGCCCGCCGCATGACATTGGACAGCCGCGCCTTGCGACGCGAGCTTTCCGATGGCGGGCAACTCATGAAAAAACTGATCGGCGTCTCGCCGGTGATGGAGCGGCTCAAGGAAGACATCCTCGATCTGGGGCAGGCCGATGGCCACGTTTTGATCGAAGGCGAAACCGGCACCGGCAAGACTCTGGTGGCCCATGCGCTGCACGCCGTCGGCTCCCGCGCAGGCAAGAAGTTCGTTCTGGTGTCCTGCGCCGCCCTTGAAGAAGACGCGCTGATCAAGCGCCTCTTCGGCCCGGTCCAACCCGAAGACAGCCAGATCCCGGCGGTGGAAGAGGCGCGCGGCGGCACCCTCGTTCTTGAAGATATCGAGTCGCTTTCCGAGGCCGCCCAGGCCCGGTTGCTCACCTATATCAACGATGAAGGCACCCCGCCCGAAACCCGCATCGTGGCAATCTCCAACATGCAGGAACAGGATCGCACCTGCGAAGACGCCCTGCGCTCGGACCTGTTCTATCGCTTGGGCGCGTTGCGGATCACCGTGCCGCCCCTGCGCCAGCGGGGCGAAGACATCCTTACGCTCTTCACCCGGTTTTCCGAGAATTTCGCCGATGACTACGGATGTGATACCCCCGAGGTCAGCGCGCAGGAAGCCGCCCAGCTTCTGCAAGCGCCGTGGCCCGGCAACGTGCGCCAACTCATCAACGTGGCCGAACGCGCCGTCCTGCAATCGCGCCGCGGCTCGGGCACCATCGCGTCGCTCCTGATGTCTGACCATCAGGAAATGCAGCCTGTGATGACCACCGAAGGCAAACCGCTCAAGGAATATGTCGAGGCGTTCGAGAGGATGCTGATTGACAACACCATGCGCCGTCATAAGGGCTCCATCGCCTCGGTGATGGACGAACTTTGCCTGCCGCGCCGGACGTTGAACGAGAAAATGGCCAAATACGGCCTGCAACGGTCCGACTATCTTTAAGGTCGCGGCGTCAACGGGTGGCCCAAGACAGGGCCGCCCGGACAGCCACCATGCATTTTCCCCATTGTAATTGGCCCACTCAACGCTTTAGTGTGTCCTACAGGCCGGGATTTTCCCGCGCAGCAAGAGTTTCGCTGTTTAGGGCCGCTGTCGGACGAATACTGCGTCCACACCTCGAAACAGACCGATATGATCCCCCGACCGGGGATCACCCGAATGCCTGCCGCCGCACGGACGGCCCCGCAGGTGACAGAGTTGGCGCAAGGCAAAGCGCCGGAGAAGAAGAACCGCGATGAAGCGCGCGCTACACCATAGGCAAGGGGCAGGTGCCGAGACCGGCGCACCCTTCCGTACGCCCGCCATCGCGCCCAACAGACACCCGCCGCATTCCACAACACCCCCCGGTCCACCCGGGCAGGGCGTGGTGCGTTTGCCGCGGTGCAAACGGATAACATGGCTAAGAAAATGCTCATCGATGCCACCCACGCGGAAGAAACCCGCGTCGTGGTGGTCGACGGAAACAAGGTCGAGGAATTTGATTTTGAATCCGACAACAAACGGCAACTCGCCGGAAACATCTATCTCGCCAAGGTAACACGGGTCGAACCCTCGCTTCAGGCGGCCTTCGTCGATTACGGCGGCAACCGCCACGGCTTCCTTGCCTTCTCGGAAATCCACCCGGATTACTACCAGATCCCCGTGGCCGACCGCGAGGCGCTGCTGGAAGAGGAACGCGCCTATGCCGAGGCACAGCGCGCCCGCGAGGAAGACGACGAGAAACCCAAGAAACCATCGCGCTCCCGCTCGCGGTCACGCTCCAAGACCAAGGCCGAAAAGACCGAGGCCGGGGATGCCGTGATCAGCACCGAGGCCGAAACCACCGCCGAGAATGGCGAAATTTCCGGCATGGAAACCATCGACCTCGAAACGCCAGCGTCCGAAGGCACGCCCGAGGGCTCTTCGCCCATGGAAACCGTGGCCGAAACCCCGGTCGAGGAACCCTCCGACGATACATCGGACACGAGCGCAACCGCGGAGGATAAAGCCGCAGACAGCGCTGCCAAGACCTCCAAAGCACCGGCCAAGGCCGACGCCGCCAAAGATGAGGGCAACGACGATTCCGACGAGGGGGCCGCAAAACCCTCTGACGCCAGCTCGAAAGACGACTCGATCGAATCCGTCGCCGACGATGACGATCACGAAGACATCCGCCCGCCGCGCAAACCGCGCCCGCGCCGGTATAAAATCCAGGAAGTGATCAAGGTCCGCCAGATCCTTCTGGTGCAGGTCGTCAAGGAAGAACGCGGCAACAAGGGCGCCGCCCTGACAACCTACCTCAGCCTCGCGGGCCGCTACTGTGTCCTGATGCCCAACACCGCCCGTGGCGGCGGCATCTCGCGCAAGATCACCAACGCCGCCGACCGCAAGAAGCTCAAGGCGACTGCCGCGGAAATCGACGTGCCCACCGGGGCGGGCCTGATCATCCGCACCGCCGGGGCCAAGCGCACCAAGGCGGAAATCAAGCGCGATTACGAATACCTGCAACGCCTTTGGGAACAGATCCGCGAACTTACGCTGAAATCCATCGCGCCCGCGAAGATCTACGAAGAAGGCGACCTGATCAAACGGTCGATCCGTGACCTGTATAACCGCGAGATTGACGAGGTTCTGGTCGAAGGCGAACGCGGCTACCGCATCGCCAAGGACTTCATGAAAATGATCATGCCGTCCCACGCCAAGAACGTGAAACACTATCAGGACGCGCTGCCGCTTTTCGCCCGTTACCAGGTGGAAAGCTACCTCAGTTCAATGTTCAACCCGACGGTACAGCTCAAGTCGGGCGGTTACATCGTCATCGGTGTGACCGAGGCGCTCGTCGCCATCGACGTGAACTCCGGCCGCGCCACCAAGGAAGGCTCGATCGAGGAAACCGCCCTCAAGACCAACCTTGAGGCCGCCGAAGAGGTGGCCCGCCAATTGCGCCTGCGCGATCTGGCCGGTCTCATCGTGATCGACTTCATCGACATGGACGAGCGCAAGAACAACGCCGCCGTCGAAAAACGGATGAAGGACAAGCTGAAAACCGACCGCGCCCGCATTCAGGTGGGCCGCATCTCGGGGTTCGGCCTGATGGAAATGAGCCGCCAACGCCTGCGCCCCGGCATGATCGAGGCCACGACACAGCCATGCCCTGCCTGTCACGGCACGGGTCTGATCCGCTCGGACGACAACCTCGCCCTGTCGATCCTGCGCCAGATCGAGGAAGAGGGCGTGCGCGGCCGTTCGCGCGAGGTCCTGGTGAAATGCCCCGTGGGCATCGCCAACTTCCTAATGAACCAGAAACGTGAACATGTCGCGCAAATCGAGGCGCGCTACGGCCTGTCCGTTCGTATCGAGGGTGACCCGCTGCTGATCTCGCCCGATTTCAGCATCGAGAAGTTCAAGACAGCAACCCGTAATGTCCCCGAGGCGACAGCCCCGGTGGTGTCGGTCGACAGCTCGCTGATGGATGACATCGACAGTTCAACCGAAGAATCGGCCGAAGCCAAATCGGACAACACTGCCGAGAACGGTGACAACAACGGCGAAGAGGGCAAACCCAAGAAGCGCCGCCGCCGCCGTCGCCGCCGCTCCAAGTCCAAATCGGGCGAAGAGGGCCAGAACGGCGAGGCACAGAACGGCAACGAGGGGGAGAAACCCTCCGAGTCCGGGGGCGAGGCCGCCCAGCCTTCCGAAGCCGCCGAAGCCAAGACCGACGACAAGGCTGAGGAAAAACCCTCCGAGGACAAGCCGAAGAAGGCCACACGCTCGCGGTCGCGCTCAAAATCCAAGGCCAAAGCCGATGAGGCAAAAGCCGAAGATACAAAGGCCGCGGATGCCGAAACCAAGGCAGACGGCGCAGACGACAAGGCCGACACCGGCGAGGCCAAGGCCGAGAAGCCCAAGCGGACGCGCAAACCGCGCAGCACCGCCAAGGCCAAGGCCGACAGCCCCAAAGAGGAGGCCCCCGCCGAAGCCCCGAAGGAAAAGGCCAAGGCCGCCCCTCAGCCGGAAAAAGCCGCTGAAGCCGCCCCGGTCGCTCAGGAGGCCCCGGAACCCGCCCCGGCGGTGCAGGAGGCCCCGAAAGAGGCCGCACCCGCCCCGGCAGAGGCCAGTGAGGCCACACCGGCCAAGCCCAAGAAACGCGGCTGGTGGTCATTGGGCCGCTAAGCCGGATCAGCAAACAGAACGCCGCGCCCCTCGGGACGCGGCGTTTTCTTTTCGGGGTATTCCGCGTGTCAGGGCGCCTTGTCGTCGCGCTCGGCTTCGGCCTGCTCCGCGGCCCATGCGCCCGCCGCCTCCACCGCCACGGGCGAGGCCGAGGGCAAAACCCCAAGATAGCTCTCGGTGTCTTCGACCGGTGTCATTTCGCGCTGTGTCATCCGGTAAAGCGCATAAAGCGCGATGATCCCGAAGGTCGCCCCCAGAACCAGCCAGAAGGCAAAAGGCCCGATCCACTGCATGGCCCAGCCCATCACCATCGGCCCGGCAATCGCGCCAAGACCGAAGGTAAATACCAGCCCGCCCGAGGCCGCCGGCATGTCCTCGGTTGCGAGGGAGTCGTTCGTATAGGCCAGGAACAGCGCGTATAGCGGCATCGTTGTGCCGCCCGCCATGAAGGCCGCCCCCATCAGCGGCCACATCGACCCGCCCAAGGTCCAACCTGCCGCGCAGGCCACCGCGCCAAGCAGGGCCGCCCCCAGGATCAACTTGCGCCGGTCCATCCGGTCCGACAGCCAGCCGATGGGATATTGCAGCAACAAGGCCCCGCCGAACAGCATGGCCATGAACAGGGCCACCTCGGCGGTGCTCATGCCCGTCTGCGTGCCAAAGACGGCGGCCATCCCCGACTGCGCGGCATAGACACTCCCCAGCAGGAATATCCCCACCGTGCTCAGGGGCGCGCCGCTGAACAGCTTGCGCAGCGGCATGGGCCGGGCCACCTCGGCGGCAGGCACCGGGCTGGCTGATAGCAGAATCGGCGTCAGCGCCAGCGACACGAGGATCGAGGCCCCGATGAACAGCACCGCCGTGCCCGCATCCCCCAGCGTCAGCAAACCCTGCGCGCCGATAACGCCAAGGGTCTGCGCGATCATATAGGCCGACAGGACCTTGCCGCGTGTCTCGTTCGTGGCCGCATCGTTCAGCCAGCTTTCGGCGGTCACGAAGATGCCCGACATGCAGAACCCCACGAGCACCCGCAGGATCGTCCAGACCCATGGGTCGGGCAACAGCGGAAAGGCAATGAGGGCGCCGGACATCAGGCTGCCAAGCGCCGCGAACACCCGTACATGGCCCACCCGCCGGATCAACTCCGGCGACAGGCGCGCGCCCGACAGGAAGCCCGCGAAATAGCCCGAGGTGACAATCGCCAGTTCCGAGGCCGAGAACCCCTCGATCCCGCCGCGCAGGCCCATCAGGGTAAAATGCATGCCATTGCCCAGCATGATAAACACGATTCCAAGCAGCAGGGCCCAAACACCGGACAAGACCTGTATCATCGCACATCTCCCATGTGGCGGCCCGGACAGGGGGCCGATACCTCCCCCATGCCGCAAGCCGCGCCCGGTGTCTTCGCAACCGCGCCCCGAACTTGGAGATTTACGACAGGAACTCGCCTGTCAGCCGTCTGCCTTGCGCACCACGTAAACCTGGTGCCCGTCGCCTTCGCGCAGGGCGATGAACTCATGCCCCGATTCGGCGCAGAAATGCGGCACATCGATCACCGCCGCCGGATCATCGGCCAGCATCTCGATACAGGCCCCCGACGCCAGCGGCGCCATCCGCTTGCGCAGCTTCAAAACGGGCAGGGGGCACAATAACCCCCGCGCATCCAAGGTCTCGGTAATCTCCATACCCGCGACTTAAGCGCTCTGTTACAGCCTGTCCACAGGGTTGTGACATCACGTGCCGTGACGCCACCCCGCAATTGGATTATGTGGGGCCCATGTTCGGAATCGAAATCATCGACGCGGGGCTTCTCCCCGCCATGATCGTGGCGCTGATGGCAGGGGTCATCTCGTTCCTCTCGCCCTGTGTCTTGCCCATCGTGCCGCCCTATATCGCCTATATGAGCGGCGTCACCCTCACGGAACTCAGCCAAGAGGGCCAGAAACGCGCCCGCGCCATCCTGCCGGCGCTTTTCTTCGTGCTGGGGCTCTCCACGGTGTTCCTGTTCCTCGGCTTCACGGCTTCGGCCATCGGCCAGACCTTCCTGCAATACCAGGATACCTTCAACACCGTCGCGGGCCTGCTTGTCATGGGGTTCGGCGCGCATTTCGTCGGCGTCTATCGCATCGGCTTTCTGGATCGCGAGGCGCGGCTCGACGTGGGCGACAAGGGCGGGTCGTCCTTCGGGGCCTATATCCTTGGCCTCGCCTTCGCCTTCGGCTGGACGCCATGCATCGGCCCACAACTGGGCGCGATCCTGTCGATGGCCGCCTCCGAAGGCAACGTGACCCGCGGCACCCTCCTTCTGGCGGTCTATGCCGCAGGCCTCGGCGTGCCCTTCCTGCTGGTCGCCGCCTTCCTGCCGCGCCTGACGGGCCTCATGGGCTGGATGAAACGCCACATGGAACAGATCGAGCGTATCATGGGCCTTCTCCTCTGGACCATCGGCCTGCTGATGCTCACCGGCGGCTTTTCGGATTTCTCCTTCTGGCTGCTGGAAAACTTTCCGTCGCTCGCCGCCCTGGGATAAAGCGAAACCAAACCTTTTGGTTTCGCTTGGCCTTACACTCGCCAAAAACCTGCGCTAGGGTCTGACCGGTAATAAGGTCCGAGGTGATGAGCAGCCCAAGCCCTGTGCGTAAAAGGCGCGTCTTCTATATCCCGGGGTACGATCCGATCCACCCCCGCCGCTACCGTGAACTCTATCGCAAAGAGGGCGCGGAACAGGCGCGTATATCCGGCTATGACATCACACTGAGCCCCAAGACAACCGACAAAGGCAAGGGGCGCTACGGCTGGAACGTCAAAGGCCGGATCGACGGTGAAACCACCGAAACCACCTTCGATGTCCTCGTCTGGTCCGACATCGTGCGCGACAGCATGGAACAGGGCATCCTCGGCACCTACGCGCAACTTGTCCGCACCGCCTGGGCCTATATCGCCTCGGGCGCGCTCTGGCGCCTGATGCGCCTGCGCAAGGGGCCGGTCATTGCCGCCCTCTATCCGGTGGGCTTTCTGATCGTGCAGTTGCTTATCGCGCTCCTTGTGGGGCATCTCATCGGTGCGGGCCTGTCATCGGCGACACAACTCCTGCCTCTGGGGCAGGAAAGCACCAGTTTCGCAGCCCATCGTATGATCGCGCACATGGCCTATTGGCTGGGCCTTATCCCGACCGCTTGGGGCCTCCTGACGTGGTTCAAGGCCAAGGATAACAAGTTCTTCGCCTATTACCTGATGCACGACTATGCCTATTCCGCCCGCCACAAGGGGGCCAACCCGCCCGAGCTCGAGGCGCGCATGGCCGAATTCACCGATGAAATCGCCGCCGCTCTGACCGAAGATTACGATGAACTCCTCGTCGTCGGCCATTCCTCGGGGGCCCACCTTGGCGTTTCGATCCTGTCGGATCTCATCCGGCAGGGCAGGGTGCCACGCGATGGCCCCACGCTTTCCTTCCTCAGCCTCGGTCAGGTCGTCCCGATGGTCTCTTTCCTGCCCAAGGCCCACCGCCTGCGCGCCGATCTGCACTATCTTTGCACCCGTGATGAACTCACATGGGTCGATGTCACCGCCCCCGGCGATGGCTGCGCCTTCGCGCTCTGTGATCCTGTGACGGTCTCCGGTGTGGCCCCCGAGGGGCAGAAATCCCCGCTGGTCCTCTCGGCGGCCTTCACCCAGACCCTCAGCCCCGAACGGTGGAAAGAACTCCGCTGGCGCTTTTTCCGGCTGCACTTCCAATACCTCTGCGCCTTCGACCGGCCCGGCGATTACGACTATTTCCAGATCACCGCAGGCCCGCAAACCCTTGGGCAGCGCTTCGAAGGCCGCCCGCCATCGCCCAGTATGATCACCGCACCTGTCAATAAGTTCACGGATATGGCCGCATGACCCTACCACCCAAACCCCCGGCCCGTGAGGGCCGCGTCTCCCTCTGGCGCTACATGCGGCTCTTTCGCCAAGACATCCTCTCGGCGCAGCCCGCGCGCCTTTACCGCGCGTGGATGGCCGAATTCAAAACGCCGTTTTTCCGCTCCTACCTCTGCAACCAGCCCGAGCTTGTCGATCTGGTGCTCAAGGATCGCCCCGACGATTTCCCGAAATCGAACCGCATCCGTGAAGGGCTGGCGCCGCTTCTGGGAAACTCCGTTTTCGTCACCAATGGCGAGACATGGAAACGCCAGCGCCGGATCATCGACCCGGCCTTCGAAGGCGGCCGGTTGCGCGATACATACCCTGCAATGCTCAAGGCCGGGCAGGGGGCCGTGACCCGCCTTGCCCAGTTCGCAGATGGTACACCGCATGAGATCGAGGCCGAGACCTCCCACGCCGCCGCCGACGTGATCTTTCGCACGTTGTTTTCCATCCCCATTGAAAACGACATCGCCAGCCGTGTCTTTCATGCCTTCCGCGACCATCAGCGCGCACAGCCCATCCTGAACCTCGGCGCTTTCCTGCCGCTGCCCCGTTGGGTGCCGCGTTTCCATCTGGCCGAGGCCAGGAAAACCGCCGCCACCATTCGCGGCCTGATCACCGAACTCACCACCGCCCGGATGAAGGCGATCAAGGCAGGCACCGCTCCCGATGACCTTGCCACCAAGATCATGACCACCGAAGACCCGTTGACGGGGGAACGCTTCGAGACCGAAGAGATGGTCGATCAAGTGGCGATCTTCTTTCTCGCAGGCCATGAAACCAGCGCTTCGGCCCTCGCATGGGCGCTCTACCTCTCGGCGCTTTATCCCGACTGGCAAGACAAGATCGCGCAAGAGGCGTCAGAGGTCTACGGCGCTGACGGCCCCGGTTTTGCACAGGTGGGCAAGCTGCGCACTGCCCGTGATGTCTTCCGCGAGGCCCTGCGCCTCTATCCGCCTGTGCCGATGATGGTGCGTGAAACCACGTGTCCCGAACGCTTCCGCGACCGCGACGTGCCGAAAGGCGCGCAAATCGTGCTCAGCCCATGGCACCAGCACCGCCACGAACGGCTTTGGGATCGCCCGGATGAATTTGACCCCGCCCGATTTGCCACCGAAAATGGCAAGACCTGCCTGCGCACCGCCTACATGCCCTTTTCCGCCGGTCAGCGCGTTTGCACCGGGGCGGGCTTTGCCATGATCGAAGGGCCGCTTTTGCTGTCGATGCTTGTCCGCGCCTATCGTTTCGAGGTGGTCGAGGATCGCCCCGCGATGCCGGTGGCCCACCTGACCGTGCGGGGCAAGGATGGGATTTGGCTTCGGATCACGCCGAGGGGGTAGTGCGCTCATCGTGCAGGCCCGAAGAACGCCGGGGTTTCGTACGACTCGTACGAAAGTTTTTCGGGCCTCCCGGATTTTCGTACGAAAATAGGGGGGTAAGCGTACGACTCGTACGAAAATCAGGCTCGGTCACGGTAGTATTTCAGAACATAAAGCCGGATGGCCGAGGCAAGGCCCGAGTCCACCCCGCGGGCCTCGTCAATTTCCGCTGCTAGCGCATTGATTGGAATGGATTTTTCTTCGGCAATTTCACGAAACGCGCGCCAGAAGTCTTCTTCCAAAGACACGCTGGTACGATGCCCCCGTAGGGTGAGCGAGCGTTTGATGGGCCGCCCGCTCATTCCTCATCCCGCCTGTGTTTCGAAAAATTCGCTAAGTCTTTGACATTGCGTGACTTTTCAAGCTCTTTCTGAGCCTTTGTCCGGCCATGTTTGACCGCGTTCTCATCGGCCCGGGCGCGCTTTTCCGCCCGGGCCTTTTTCTTGCGAAACCGATTCAGGTTCACCGGTTTCGACATTTCGCTTAGTCCTTCGGCCCGATCATCTGCTCGGGGCGCACCACCTCGTCAAAGGTTTTTTCGTCGACAAATCCGAGGTTTACAGCCTCTTCTTTAAGTGTCGTTCCGTTCTTGTGGGCGGTCTTGGCAACCTTGGTGGCGTTGTCATAGCCGATGGTCGGGGCCAGTGCCGTGACCAACATCAGGCTTTCGCGCATCAGTTTCTCGATCCGCTCTTCGTTGGCCTTGATTCCATTGAGCATACGCTCGGTGAAACTATCCGCCGCGTCACCCAAAAGTTGTATGGATTGCAACAGGTTATAGGACATCATGGGGTTGTAGACATTCAATTCGAAATGCCCCTGCGACCCGGCAAACTTGATCGCCGCGTCATTGCCCATCACATGCGCCGCCACCTGCGTCAGCGCCTCGGCCTGCGTCGGGTTCACCTTGCCCGGCATGATCGAGCTTCCCGGCTCGTTCTCGGGCAGGATCAACTCACCAAGGCCCGAGCGAGGGCCGCTTCCCAAGAACCTGATATCATTGGCAATTTTATAGCAACTCCCCGCGACGGTCGCGATCGCACCGGACATGAACACCATGGCATCATGCGCCGCCAGGGCCTCGAATTTATTCGGCGCGGTCACAAAGGGCAGACCCGTGATTTCGGCCATATTCGCCGCGACAGTCTCACCCCAACCCTTTTTCGTATTCAGGCCCGTGCCCACGGCGGTCCCACCCTGCGCCAATTCGTAGATCGCCGGAAGTGCGGCCTTCACGCGGGCGATCCCCTGACGGACCTGATGTGCGTAACCCGAGAATTCCTGACCAAGTGTCAGCGGGGTCGCATCTTGGGTATGGGTCCGACCGATCTTGATTATGTCTTTGAATTCACTGGATTTTGCTTCCAATGACGCGGCCAGTTTCTCCAGGCCGGGCAGCAGAACATCATGCACGCTCATCGCCGTGGCGATATGCATCGCGGTCGGGAAGGTATCGTTCGAAGACTGCCCCATGTTGCAATGATCGTTGGGATGAACCGGGTCCTTGGAGCCGATTTCGCCGCCCAGAATCTCGATTGCACGGTTCGCGATGACCTCGTTGGAGTTCATGTTCGACTGTGTACCTGATCCCGTCTGCCAGACCACGAGCGGGAAGTTGTCGTCGAACTTGCCCTCAAAGACCTCACCGGCGGCCTGAATGATGGCATCGGCCAGTTTCGGATCAAGGCTACCCGACTCCTTGTTGGCCTGCGCACAAGCCTTCTTGATCACGCCAAGCGCCCGCACGATGGCGACGGGCTGCTGTTCCCAGCCAATTGGGAAATTCATCAGCGAGCGTTGTGTTTGTGCGCCCCAGTATTTGTCTGCGGGCACGTCCAGGGGGCCGAAGCTATCGGTTTCGGTGCGGGTTGCGGTCATTATGGCTCTCCTGCATCTAGGTTATGCTTGTCATACCTGACGCACCGGAAAGATCAATAATGTATACTGTGGAATACCGTGGTCGGACGCCACACTATTTCCGGAAGCTGTCTAGGCTGACAACCTCGGCATCACCATGGTCGTCCTCGCCCTCGGGCTCTTCGTCGGTGTCGTCAGGCTGCTCATCCGTTGGATCGGTCGGCTCGTCTTCGTCTTGTGTCTCGAAGCGAAGGCCGAATTCCACCGATGGGTCCACGAATGTCTGGATCGAGTCGTAGGGGACATAAAGATGCTCGGGCGCGTCGCCGAAGTTCAGGGTGACAGAAAACCCTTCATCGGTGACCTCCAGATCATCAAACCAATGCTGCATTACTACAGTCATTTCAGAGGGATAGCGATCATGCAGCCAGTCGGCGATCTGAACGTCGGGGTGCGTTGTGTCGAAGGTGATAAAGAAGTGATGCGCGCCCGGAAGGCCGTTATCCCGTACATCGGTCAGAACATCCTGAATCAGGCCGCGCATGGCCCGATGCATCAGTTTTCCATAGTCAATCGTGTCAGACATCCATCGCCCCATAGTTCATGATTCCAAGCATAGGGGATTCGATCCAAAACAAAAGACCTCTGGAGGGAGTTGCTCAGATGACGAAGTGAAGCATTCCGACAAGTCCGACCATGAGACACAGCGTGCGGATCATCGACAGGCGCAGGTATAAGTGCAGGACAGAGGCCACGGCGATGAAAATGGCCGACATTGGGCTAAAGCTAGATAAGTTGGGACTGGGGCCGAACTGTCCGGTTGCGACCTCTTGGAACACCACATGCAGGGCAAACCAGACCGACAGGTTGAGGATGACCCCCACGACAGCCGCGGAAATTGCAGCCAAGGCCTCCTTCAGGCGCGGTCGCGCGAGCAGGGTTTCGACATAGGGCGCACCTGCGAAAATCCAAAGGAAACAAGGGGTAAAGGTGACCCAAAGGGCCATTACGCCGGCGCTCAGCGCGAGCGGCGCGCCGCCCTCATGATGGCCGGCAAGGTGACCGACGAACTGCGTGACAAGGATCAGCGGGCCGGGGGTGGTTTCGGCAAGGCCCAAAGCGTCGATCATTTCGGGGGTGGTGAGCCAGCCGTGGGTTTCGACGACCGCTTGGGTCATGTAGGCCAAAACGGCATAGGCACCACCGAAGGTGACGACGGCGAGTTTCGAAAAGAACAGTGCGATCTCGGTCAGGAACGTGGCACCCATGGCCCAGGCTGTCACGATGGGAGTGGCCCAAATAACCAGCCAGAGAATAATAGTTTTAATGGTTTTAAAATAATATATTACAGGGTGTTCTTCATGTGGTGAATTCTGGTCTGCACGTTGTGTGGTGAAGCCCCAGAATGCTGCCGCGATGATGATGGCGGGAAAGGGCACCGAAAAGAAAAACATCGCCACGAACCCCAGACCGGCAAGTGCCCAACTGTCCCATCCCTTGAGCGCGCGACGTGAGAGCGAGAGCAGGGCTTGTAACACGATGACCACGACGGTGGCCTTGATCCCCAAGAAAAGCGATTGAATAACAGGGACTTGCCCATAGGCGGCATAGCCCATGGCAAGCCCGAGGATGACCAGTGCTCCGGGTACGACGAACAAACCACCCGCGATGAGGCCGCCGAGGGTGCCGCGCAGGCGCCAACCTGCGTAGGTGGCCAGTTGCATGGCCTCGGGGCCGGGGAGTAGCATGCAGAAGGATAATGCACCGAGAAACTGTTGTTCTTTCAACCACTTATGACGGTCGACCAGTTCGGTATGCATAAGCGCGATCTGGGCGGCCGGGCCGCCGAAGGACAGAAGGCCGATACGTCCGAACACCCGAAAAAGATCACCGTAAGAGGGTTGCATAAAAGGGTGATAACGCCCTTCAGGATTCGCGCAAGGCTTTTGCGCGACGTCATAAAAGTTAGCAATATCAGGGTGTTGGGGTGAGAAGTGCAGGCTTCTGTTGCCAGGTGCCTGCGAACCCCGCCAGACCTTGCTAGAGGGCTGGGCTTAGATTTCGGTCTTGTTACTGCTTACGCAGCAACGGCGACCGGAGCACGATTGTCGTTGGCAATTATGCTTTAGCGAACCGATAACGGTGGTATCTCACCGGGACAAAGCTAACCCCTTTAGACGTTCGTCGATCCTGTTTCGGCCCCCTAACCACCTCCAACGAAAGGTTTTTTGGTGGAGCCGCCGGGTACCGCCCCCGGGTCCGATCCGCTTATTACGAGCGCGTTTATGTCCATAGTTCCCGAAGGAACACGCAAGATATAGGCAAGTCAGGGGCTTTTGGAAAGGGGCGGCGGCGGCAAAATTTTCGTACGAGTCGTACGCTTACCCCCCGATTTTCGTACGAAAATCACAACTGTGCCTGACACTTTCGTACGAGTCGTACGAAACCCCCCGGATCAGAGCTTGCCGCGCAGGTAGTCCATCACCGCGGGGCGCACCGATTGCGCGCCCTCGTCGCGGGCCTTGTCAATCACGTTGCGCAACTCGATCAGGTTGGTCCGGCGCAGGATGGATTTGACCGGGCCGATGGAGGCCGGGCGCATCGAGAGGCTGTTCAACCCGATGGCGGCGAAACAGGCGGCTTCGACAGGGCGGCCCGCATCCTCGCCACAAAAGCTGAGCGGGGTGTTGGTGGCCGCACAGCGGTCAACGATATGTTCAATGAAGCCAAGGAACGACACATTGAGGGTATCGTAGCGCTTGCGCACAAGTTCGTTTTCACGGTCGGCGGCAAAGAAGAACTGCTTGAGGTCGTTGCCGCCGATGGAAAGGAAATCCACGGCCTCGTAGAAACTGTCCGAGGCATAGGCGAGCGAGGGGGTTTCGAGCATCGCCCCCACCTCAAGGCTTTCGGGCAGGGGGTGGCCAAGAATACGTTCGCGTTCAAGCGCCTTGTCCATCTCGTCGCGGGCAGCGAAATATTCTTCGCGCTGCGCGATGAAGGGGAACATGACCGACAATGGGCGTCCGGCAGCGGCGCGCACGAGCGCCTGAAGCTGCATCCGCATGACCCCGGGTTTATCAAGCCCGATCCTTACCGCGCGCCAGCCAAGCGCCGGGTTGGGCTCATCCACGGCTTTCATGTAGGGCAGGACCTTGTCGGACCCGATGTCGAGCGTGCGAAACACCACACGCTTGCCCATGGCGGCGTCCATGACGCGTGAATAAAGCTCGCTCAATTCGGCGCGCTTGGGCATGTGGTTGCGAATCAGGAACTGCAATTCCGTACGAAACAGCCCGACGCCTTCGGCGCCCGAGCTTTCGAGGCTGGGCAGGTCGGCCATGAGCCCCGCATTCATGTGCAACCCGATGTGGTGGCCGCAGAGCGTTTCGGCGGGTTTGTTGCGGATCGAGGCATAGCGTTCCTGCGCCTTGGCCTGCATCGCCATCTTGTCACGGAACGCCGCGATCACCGATTCATCGGGCCGCAGATGAACGATGCCTTGTTCGCCATCGACCAGCACGGGGTCGCCGTTGAGCGCCTCGGTGGTGATGCGGCTGGCGTGGATCACAAGGGGAATGGCGAGCGCCCGCGCCACGATGGCCGCATGGGAGCCGACAGAGCCTTCCTCAAGAATGATCCCTTTGAGCCTGCGACCGTAATCGAGAAGTTCGGCCGGGCCTATGTTGCGCGCGATCAGGATCGGGTCGGCGGGCATTTCGGCGCCGGTTTCATTGCCTTGCCCGGTCAGGATTCGCAGTAGCCGGTTGGACAGGTCGTCGAGGTCATGCAGGCGGTCGCGCAGGTAGACATCCGTGACTTGCCCCATACGGGCGCGGGCGGTGGATTGTTCCTTTTCCACGGCAGCCTCGGCGGACAGGCCGCGACTGATGTCTTCCTCCATGCGGCGCATCCAGCCCTTGGAGTTGGCGAACATCCGGTAGGCTTCGAGTACCTGGAGTTGCTCCTTATCGCCGGATTTGGCGGTGGATAACATCCGGTCAACGCCGACCCGCAGTTCATCGACGGCGCTTTCGAGGCGCTCAAGCTCGCGGTGGGGGTCTTCGGCGATGGGGTTGGTGACCACGACGCGCGGTTCGTGCAGCCAGACATGGCCCTGTGCGTTGCCTTCCTGTGCCGAGGTGCCGCGAAACAGGACGGGTTGTTGGTGGCGGGCGGACATGGCCGCGCCTTCGCCCACGAAAGCGCCCAGTTCGGCCATCTCGGCGATGACCATGGCGACGACCTCGATGGCGTAAACCTCTTCCTCGGAGAAGCTGCGCGCATCCTTGGACTGTACGACGATCACGCCCAGCATCTCGCCAAGCCGCTGGATGGGGACGCCGAGAAAGGCGCTATAGGCCTCTTCGCCGGTTTCGGGCATGTAGCGGAAGCCGCGTGTGCCGGGGGCGTCATCGGTATTGACGAGCTTGCCGGTGCGGGCGACGCGCCCCACGAGGCCCTCGCCAAGTCGCATCCGGGTTTCGTGTACGGCCTCGGGGTTGAGGCCTTCGGTGGCGCAGAGTTCGAGCGTGTCTTCGTCGCGGAAAAGGTAGATCGAGCAGACCTCGGTCTTCATTTCTTCGGCGATGAGGGTTGTAATCCGGTCAAGCCGTTGTTGACCGGCGGCGTCTTCGGCCATGACGCTGCGCAGTCGGCCCAGCATTTGGCGGCTGTCTGTTTGGTGCTCTTGCGTCATCTATGCCCGCGCCGCGACTGGCCCTCGTTTGTTTTGGCCCTTACCCGTTCGCGTTACAGGGTGACGGGTTCAGGTCACTTTGTCCAATTCGAAGGCATCATGCAGGGATTGCACGGCGAGTTCCATGTATTTCCGGTCGATCAGCACGGAAATTTTTATCTCGGAGGTTGCAATGACCTTGATGTTCACACCTTCATCGGACAGCGTTTTGAACATCTTGGCGGCGACGCCCGACTGGCTGCGCATCCCGATGCCGACGGCAGAGACCTTGGCGACATTGGTGTCGGCCACGAGGTCGTGATAATTGATGTCGCCGCGATCCTTGGCTTCGGCAAGGGCCTTTTCGGCGCGCTTTACCTGATCCGTGGGGCAGGAGAAGGTCATGTCGGTGCGGCCTTCCTCCGAGATGTTCTGAACGATCATGTCGACGTTGACGCCGGCATCCGAGAGCGGCCCGAAGATGGCGGCGGCGATGCCGGGGCGGTCGGCGACCGAGATCAGGGTCATTTTCGCCTCGTCGCGGGAATAGGCGATGCCGCTTACAACATTTGATTCCACGATTTCCTCCTCGGCGCAGACCAGGGTTCCTGCGTCGTCTGATTGTTCTTCGAAGCTGCTCAGGACGCGCAGCTTGACGTTATAGCGCATGGCCAGTTCGACCGAGCGGGTTTGCAGCACTTTTGCCCCAAGCGAGGCCAGTTCGAGCATTTCCTCGAAGGCGATCCGGTCGAGTTTGCGGGCCTTGTCGGCGATGCGGGGGTCGGTGGTATAGACCCCGTCCACATCGGTGTAGATGTCGCAGCGTTCGGCGTCGAAGGCGGCGGCGAAGGCCACGGCGGTGGTATCCGAGCCGCCCCGGCCAAGGGTGGTGATGCGGCCTTCGGGGCTGATTCCCTGGAAACCGGCGACCACGGCCACGCGCATGCCGTCGGCGAAACGCGCGTTGATGTTGTCGGTGGGAATCTCCTCGATCCGGGCGGCGGAGTGGGCCGAGGTGGTCTTGAGCGGCACCTGCCAGCCTTGCCAGCTACGGGCCGGGACGTTCATTTCCTGCAAGGTGAGCGCCATCAGACCGGCGGTGACGTTTTCGCCCGAGGAGACCACGGCATCGTATTCCCGCGCGTCATAGAGTGGCGAGGTTTCATTGACGAAGCCCACCAGCTTGTTGGTTTCGCCCGACATGGCCGAAACGATGACGATGACGTCATAGCCCTTGGCCACTTCGACGCCCACGCGCTTGGCGGCGCGGCGGATTCGGTCAAGCGTGGCGACGGAGGTGCCGCCGAATTTCATCACGAGAACGGGCATTGGGGCGTCCTTACAGCAGTCTGCGCGCCGTTTACGCGGCTGTGGGCGGAAGGGCAATAGGCGAGGTGCCGCAGGCCTGTGGCGATGATTCCGAACCCGAGTTTGGGTCGCTTTCCGTCTGGAAAGTGACGCAACCGCTTGATCTGTCTGCCGAAGGGTTGTTACGCTCGTTTGACGGAGAGCGGACAGGGCTGTGCCTTCTCTTACACCACAAGAGGAACGGACTCATCCGCGGTGCCGTTCGCGTAACAAGGGAGCCGCCGATAGAGGCCAAGCGTCCGGCAGACCAGTCGACGAACAGGGGCTGGCGCGACGCAAGCGGCGGATCGGCAAAAATCATAAAGGGGGGCCTTCATGGCCGATGAAACAACAAATCAGGGTATTCCTGCCCCAGAGGGGCATGCGGATATCATTGAGACCGATTACGAGATCGGTCAGGATAATATCGAAGCGAAGATCGGGCCGTTCGGACTGGACATTCACAACCCGGTTTTCTTCATCTCGGGGCTGGCGGTTGTCGTCTTCGTGTTCTACTCGCTGGCGCTTCCCGAACAGGCAAGCAGCGTTTTCAGCTGGCTGTTTTCGGCGGTGACGAAGGGCTTTGACTGGTTCTTCCTTGGCGCCGCGAACATTTTCGTCGTTTTCTGCCTTCTGCTGATCGTGACGCCATATGGCAGCGTTCGGCTGGGCGGTGCGAATGCCACGCCGGACTATGGCTATATCGGCTGGTTCGCGATGCTGTTTGCCGCCGGTATGGGCATCGGCCTGCTGTTCTTCGGGGTGTCCGAGCCGATGAGCCACTTCTCGAGCTCGCTTGGTGGCACCGCCATGGAGGGCGGCGCACGGACCGACTGGGCCCCGCTGGGCGCAGCCGGGGGCGACGAGGCCGCGGCACAACGCCTTGGCATGGCGGCGACGATCTTCCACTGGGGGCTGCACCCCTGGGCGATCTACGCGGTCGTCGCGCTGGCACTGGCGCTGTTCAGCTACAACAAGGGCTTGCCGCTTACCCTGCGGTCGGCGTTCTACCCGTTGTTCGGTGAACGTGTCTGGGGCTGGACCGGCCACATCATCGACACGCTGGCGGTTTTCGCCACGCTTTTCGGTCTGGCGACCTCGCTGGGCTTCGGCGCGGAACAGACCGCTTCGGGCCTGACGTTCCTCTTCGGGTCGGGCGATGCGGCGGAAGGTACGCGTGCCTTCATGGGCATCACCTATGGCAATAGCGAGGAAAGCGGTGTCGCGAACAACCCGCTGCTGCTGGTCATCCTGATTTCCGGTATCACCGCGGTTGCGCTGGTGTCGGTGGTTCGTGGCCTTGACGGTGGTGTGAAGGTTCTGTCCGAGATCAACATGGGCCTTGCGGCGCTGCTGCTTGTCTTCGTGTTCCTCGTGGGTGGTCCGATCTTCCTGATCACGCTGTTCTTCGACAGCATCTGGGCCTACCTGCAGAACCTGTTTGCCTTGTCGAACCCGTTCGGCCGTGAAGACGTGAACTTCAGCCAGGGCTGGACCTCGTTTTACTGGGCGTGGTGGATCAGCTGGTCACCCTTCGTCGGCATGTTCATCGCCCGTGTGAGCCGTGGCCGCACCGTGCGCGAGTTCATCATCTGCGTGCTGCTGATTCCGACCCTCGTCTGTGTCCTTTGGATGACCGTCTTTGGCGGCACGGCCCTCAACCAGGTTGTCGCTGACGGCTACGAAGGGGCCAAGAACGCAGCGCTGGAACTCAAGCTGTTCTACATGCTGGAGCAATTGCCGCTGGCAACCATCACCTCGGTGATCGGTATCATCCTCGTGGTGGTCTTCTTCGTGACCTCCTCGGACTCCGGGTCGCTGGTGATCGACACGATCACAGCAGGCGGCAAGGTGGATGCGCCGGTTTCGCAGCGTGTGTTCTGGTGTGTCTTCGAGGGGGCGGTCGCGATCGTGCTGTTGATCGGCGGTGGCCTTGCGTCGCTGCAATCGGCGGTGATTTCCACCGGATTGCCCTTCACGCTGGTTCTGCTGGTGATGTGCTATGCCATCTGGAAGGGTCTGGCGAGCGAGAAGCGCTAATCCCGCGTAAACCGATTGCGAAGGCCCCGGGCTTGTCCCCCGGGGCCTTTTGCATTTCATTGGGCCAAAAGGCGAGGAGGCCCAGATGCAGCTTGATACCCAATTCGTACGATCCCAGTTCCCGGCGTTTTCCGAACCCAGCCTTGAGGGGCAAGCGTTTTTCGAGAATGCGGGCGGGTCTTATACCTGCGGTGCGGTGATTGACCGGCTGACGCGGTATTACCGGCAGCGCAAGGTGCAGCCCTATGGCCACTACGAGGCCAGCCGTCTGGCGGGCGAGGAAATGGACGAGGCGCGCGCGCGTCTGGCGGCGCTTTTGGGCGTGGCCACGGATGAGGTGAGTTTCGGGCCGTCCACCACGCAGAATACCTATGTTCTGGCACAGGCCTTCCGGAAGTGGATGGGCGAGGGCGACGCGATTGTCGTCACCGATCAGGACCACGAGGCCAATTCCGGGCCGTGGCGGCGACTGGCCGAGGCGGGGATCGACGTGCGCGAGTGGCGGATCGACCCCGAGAGCGGGCTTTTGCGGCTGGAGGATCTTGAGCACCTGTTGGATGACTGGGTGCGGTTGGTGTGTTTTCCGCATTGTTCCAACGTGGTCGGTGCCATCAACCCGGTGGTCGAGATCACCGCCGCCGCCCATGCGGCCGGGGCTTTCGTTTGTGTTGACGGGGTAAGTTACGCGCCGCACGGTTTCCCGGATGTGGGCGGCATGGGGCCGGATATTTACCTGTTTTCCGCTTACAAGACCTATGGGCCGCATCAGGGGATCATGGTGATCCGGCGTGAATTGGGGGAGTTGCTGCCCAATCAGGCGCATTATTTCAACGCGGGTGTTCTGTATAAAAGGTTTACCCCGGCGGGGCCGGATCATGCGCAGGTGGCGGCGAGTGCCGGTATGGCGGATTATGTGGAAGCCTTGGCGGCGCATCATGGGATCGGGGGCGAGGCCGGCGCACGCGGGCAGGCGGTGCATGATCTGATGCGCGCGCATGAGGTCGAGCTTTTGCAACCCCTGCTGGACGCGGTGAGGGATCGCAACTCGGTTCGCTTGCTGGGGCCGGAGGAGGCCGGGGCGCGGGCCCCAACCGTTGCGCTTGCCTTGAATGGGCCGGGGGCCGAGGCAGCGGCGCAACTGGCCAAGCGGGGCATCATGGCGGGTGGTGGTGACTTTTATGCGCAACGGCCCTTGGGGGCCATGGGCGTGGACCCGGAAAAGGGCGTGTTGCGGTTGAGTTTCGTGCATTACACCAGCCGTGCGGAGATTGATAAGCTTTTGAATGCCTTGGACGATATTCTTTGATCCATCGGCGGTGCCGGGCCGTAGGATGTAAAACATCCGGGGGCAGAGCATGAGTGACAGACAAGCGACGATCCTTTGGCTGCGGCGCGATCTGCGGCTGAGCGATCATCCGGCGTTTATGGCCGCGATCGCGCGGGGCGGGCCGGTGGTGCCTGTTTTCATTCACGACGATCTGGTCGAGGGATTGGGGGCGGCCCCCAAGTGGCGTTTGGGTTTGTCTCTGGCGGACCTCGCCGCGCGGCTTGAGGCCGTTGGGAGCCGTTTGATCCTGCGACGCGGCGATGCCTTGGCGGTGCTGCGCAGCTTGGTGGAAGAGTTGGGCGCGGGCGCTGTAATGTGGTCGCGGCTTTATGATCCTCAGAGTATTGAGCGCGACACGCGGGTGAAGGCCGCGTTGAAAGACGATGGTGTGGAGGTGGAAAGCCACGCCGGTCATTTGCTTTTTGAGCCATGGACGGTGGAGACTGGGGCAGGCGGCTTTTACAAGGTCTATACGCCGTTTTGGCGGGCTGTGCGCGGGCGTGAGGTTGCCGCGCCATTGGCGGCCCCTGCGGAGATTGCTGCGCCTGCGGCATGGCCCATGAGTGAGACACTGGATGATTGGCAACTGGGCCGAGCGATGAACCGAGGCGCGGAGGTGTGTCGCCCCTATCAGCGGGTCGGCGAGGAGGCGGCACAAGGGCGGCTTGGCTGGTTCATGGGCGAGGCTGTCGGAGGTTACAATGCGGCGCGGGATTTACCCGCGGAGGATGGGACCTCGGGGCTGTCTGAGAACCTTGCGCTTGGTGAAATTTCCCCGCGCCGGTGCTGGCACGCGGGTATGCGCGCGATGGAGGAGGGTAAGCCGGGGGCCGAGACTTGGTTGCAGGAGCTGGTCTGGCGCGAGTTTGCCTATCATCTGATCTATCACACGCCGCATATTACCAGTGAAAGCTGGCGTGAAGAATGGCGGGATTTCCCGTGGTCCGAAGTGGAGGACGACAGGGTGCTGGCGTGGAAGCAGGGGCGCACGGGGGTACCCTTTGTCGATGCCGCCATGCGCGAGATGTATGTCACCGGCAAGATGCACAACCGTGCGCGGATGATCGTGGCTTCGTATCTGACCAAGCACCTGATGACCCATTGGCGGATCGGGCAGGCGTGGTTCGAGGAGTGTCTGACCGATTGGGACCCGGCGAGCAACGCCCTTGGCTGGCAGTGGTCGGCGGGGTCGGGGCCGGATGCGACACCCTATTTCCGGATTTTCAACGCCGAGACGCAGGCCAAGAAGTTTGATCCCGAAGGGGTTTACCTGCGCCGCTGGATCGCGGAGCGCCAGCGGGGGCCGACAAGCACGGCGCTCAGCTTTTTCGAAGCGGTGCCGCGGTCATGGGGCCTGAGCCCGCATATGCCCTATCCTGAGGAGCCCATCGTCGGCCTGAAGGAGGGGCGGCGCCTTGCGCTTGACGCCTATGAAGGGTGGAAAACCTGAGTGATTGGGAAAACCCTTGCCGAAACCGGGCTTGGCGCCATAGCCTTAAACCAAGAACAACAGGGAACCGGGATGATCCTGACCGAGACAAAAGGGCAGACCAACCTGCCGCGCTACTTTTCGCAATGCTTTGGTGTTGCCAAGCAGCTTGAACATGGCCGATTGGATATTCGTCTGGACGATGGGCGGGTGTTTCGCGCCGAGGGCAAGAAGCCCGGCCCCGTGGCCGAAATCACGATCCACAATGGCGATGTTTTCGCGCGGATGGTGCGCGAAGGGTATCTGGGTTTCTGCGATGCCTATCTTGAGGGCTGGTGGAGCACGCCGGATTTGCAGGCCTTCATGGATCTGGTGAACGCGGGCAATGACGAGATGTACAATGGCTATCCCGGCCAAAGCCTTGTGCAGCTGTACGAGAAAATCCGCTTCTGGTTTCAGCGCAACACCAAGACGCAGGCGCGCAAGAACATCAGCTATCACTATGATCTGGGCAATGATTTTTACGGTCTTTGGCTGGATGATACGATGACCTATTCCTCGGCGATTTTCGAGACCGGGCAAGAGAGCCTTGAGGCGGCCCAATCCAAGAAATACGCCTCGATGGTGGACCAGATGGGCGTACAGCCCGGGGATCATGTGCTTGAGATCGGCTGTGGCTGGGGTGGGTTCGCGGAATATGCCGCGGCTGAGCGGGGCTTGAAGGTGACATGCCTGACCATCAGCCAAGAGCAATACAATTACGCCCGGGAGCGGATCGAGAAGGCGGGCCTGTCGGACCGCGTGGAGTTCAAGTTGCAGGATTACCGCGACGAGAGGGGCACCTATGATGGGATTGCCAGCATCGAGATGTTCGAGGCCGTGGGGCAACGCTATTGGCCGGTTTATTTCGATACGGTGCGCGATCGTCTGCGCCCCGGGGCACAGGCCACGCTCCAGATCATTACAGTCGCAGACTGCCGGTGGGATGCGTATCGCAAGGGCGTGGATTTTATCCAGAAGTACATTTTCCCGGGCGGGATGCTGCCCAGTCCCAAGGCCCTGCGAAGGGAGGTGGAGCGCGCCGGGTTACAGGTGAAACGCTCAATCGAGTTCGGCCAAAGTTATAGCCAGACGCTGCGCCGCTGGCACGAAAGTTTCAACGGGAAATGGGACGATGTGGCGAAGATGGGCTTTGACGACCGTTTCCGCCGGATGTGGAATTTCTACCTGACCTCTTGTGCGGGAGCCTTCCAAGGGGGTAATTGCGATGTGACGCAGATCACAATCGCAAGGCCCAGATAGGATGCCCCTTACACGCCACATGCCGACTATCGGCAAATTGTTTGCCGCCGCAGGTCTTGGAGCCGTGGGGTGGATCGCATCCGAGTTGATACGGCCATTGATGCCGCCGCAGACGAATTTCGGGGCATTCAATTGGGTCAATCTTGTTCTGGGGCTGCTGTGTGGATGGATCGTTGTCGGCACACGCCTTGGATATGGGTATCGGCAAGGGATCGGTGCCGGGTTGACCGGCGCGGCGGCGCTGGTTTTCTGGGGGCTTTTTGCCCAGAGTTTCAACACCATGCTGGGCAATGCCCTGCGCCGCAAATACGATGGTCCGATGGAGGCGATCACGGGTATTTTCGAGATCGCGCTGGACTATGGTCAGTATCTTCTTGATCAGAACCTGATTGGTTTACTTGTCGTCGGGGGAGTGGTCGTGGGGCTGATCGCCGAGTGGGCCGAACTGAAGTGGCAATGAGCCAATGACCGACATTTTCCTTTGCGGGCCATGGGCGTTTTCGCGGATCCGCAACAGGTTGGGTTTGCGATGCGGCGATGAAGCGGTGTTGAGCGAAGGTGGGCTTGTCGCCCCCCACGGCGCGGTGTTTCCTGTTTTGAATGCATGTTCAGCGAGCGGAGTGGCGGGTGTTGTGACCCGCGCCGATAAGGAGGCTTGGGATCGCATTGCCTATCTCGCCGAGGTTTTGGAATGGCGGATCGTGGCGCGCAGTATCGCGGGGCGCGATGTGCAGGCCATATTGCCCGCCGAAGGGTCAGCGGGCACTGAATGGGACGTCTCGGATTGGGCCGCGCGGTGGGCGGATATAGCTGCGGAGGCGATAGAGGAAATCCTTGAACATCATGCCCGGATGGAGGCGCGAGAGCTGCGCGGGCGGTTGGCCATGGTTTATTCCCGCGCTGCCGCAAGGGTCGCGGCGCGACAGCCCGCCCCGGCAGAGGTGCGGACGGATACCGGGATCGACAGGGTCGAGCAATTCAAGTGTGAGATACCGCACGCGGGGTTTTTCCTGACCCGGGCCTATGAGTTGCGGCATCCCAATTTCGATGGCGGGATGAGCCCGCGGGTCCAACGCGAAGTCTTTGTCGCGACCGATGCCGCGATCGTTTTGCCCTATGACCCGGTGCGGGACAGGGTGCTTTTGGTCGAGCAGTTTCGCATGGGGCCGTATGGGCGGGGCGATACGCGGCCTTGGATGCTTGAGCCCGTCGCGGGGCGTATCGATGCCGGGGAAGACCCTGCCGAGACCGCACGGCGCGAATGTGTCGAAGAGGCCGGGGTGACCCTGCATGCGCTTGAGCATATCAGCAGCCATTATTGCACGCCCGGCTGTTCGACCGAGTACTTCCATCTATATCTAGGTTTGTGCGACTTGCCTGAAACGACGAAGGGACAGGGCGGTTTGGACAGCGAAAATGAGGACATTCGGACGCATATCCTTGGGTTCGAGGCGGCCATGCATCTTCTGGAGAGTGGCGAGGCGGACAACGGGCCCTTGGTTTTGTCCCTTCTATGGTTGCAAAGAGAGCGCGCAAGGTTGCGCGCATCCGCTTGAGTTCGGAGCCGACAGGTTCTAAGTCTGAACAACAGATTTTGGCGTAAGGAGACGTGGGCGTATGCAAGTTGCAAAGGATCTGGCCGAGGCCGTTGGCAATACTCCCTTGATCCGGTTGCGCCGGGCAAGCGAAGAGACCGGGTGCGAGATCCTGGGCAAATGCGAGTTCATGAACCCGGGCCAATCGGTCAAGGACCGTGCGGCGCTGTTCATCATTCGCGATGCCATGGAGCGGGGGGACCTTGCCCCGGGTGGCACCATCGTCGAGGGGACGGCAGGTAACACCGGCATTGGCCTTGCGCTGGTCGGGGCCTCGATGGGTTTCAAGACGGTGATCGTGATCCCCGAAACACAGAGCCAGGAAAAGAAGGATATGCTGCGGCTTGCCGGGGCTGACCTTGTTCAGGTGCCGGCGGCGCCCTATTCGAATCCGAACAATTTTGTGCGTTATTCCGAGCGTTTGGCCGCAGAGCTTGCAAAAACCGAACCAAATGGCGCGATCTGGGCCAATCAGTTCGACAATGTCGCCAACCGGCAGGCGCATGTGGAAACCACCGGCCCCGAAATCTGGGACCAGACTAGTGGAAAGGTGGATGGATTCATCTGTGCTTGCGGGTCCGGCGGGACGCTTTCGGGGGTGGCGATGGCGCTGCAACCGAAGGGGGTCAAGATCGGGCTTGTCGATCCGATGGGGGCGAAACTCTATTCCTACTACACAACGGGCCAGTTGGAGTCCGAGGGCGGGTCGATCGCGGAAGGCATCGGGCAGGTGCGGATCACGAAAAACCTTGAAGGGCTCAAGCCCGACTATTGCTATCAGGCGAGCGATACCGAAGCGCTGCCGATTGTTTTCGACATGCTGGAGGACGAGGGCCTGTGCCTTGGAGCGTCCTCGGGCATCAACGTTGCGGGTGCGATGAAGATGGCCCGCGAGATGGGGCCGGGGCATACCATCGTGACGGTCCTGTGCGATTATGGCACGCGGTATCAATCCAAGCTGTTCAACCCCGAGTTCCTGCGTGAAAAGGACCTGCCGACGCCCGGCTGGCTGGATCAGGCGCCGCGTAGCATCCCCGGAGTATTCGTGGAATGACAGGCATGGTGCGTCGCATTCTGCCCTTGGTTCTGGCGGTTATGCTGGCCATGTTTTTGGGCGGCACGGTGGGCGGTGGGGCCGTTGCGCAGGGGGGCGCGTCTGTCTCAACACAGTCGGACAGCACGGCGCCGGATTATGACGCCTGGGAGAAGACGGCAACGCGCGCGGAATCGGTTGTCGAGGTCGCCCGCGCCTCGACCCCGGCGCTGGAAAAACTGCGTGCGGAGCTGACGGACTGGCGCGAACAGTTTCAGGCGGCTCAGGGCATCAACGCCAGTACGATCAGCACGGTCCAGAGGCAACTCGATGCCCTTGGTCCCGTGCCCGAAAGCGGCCAGGAATCCGCCGAGATCGCATCGCAACGTGACGAGTTGAACAGCCGTCTGGCAGACCTTCAGGCCCCGGCGAAGCGTGCGGAACTGGCGCACAGCCGGGCGGACGGGTTGGTCAAGGGGATCGATCAGATCATACGCGATCGGCAGACCGAGAAGCTGCTGGATTTCGGGCCGTCGCCGGTGAATCCGGTGAACTGGCCGTCGGCGGTATCAACGCTTATCGACTCGGCGCATGCCTTGCACTCCGAGTCCTTGGCGATGTGGAGCAGCCCCTCGCAGCGGGAAGAGGCACTGGCGGCTTTGCCGGTGTCGGGCATTTTGCTGTTGATCGGGACGGTGCTTGTGGCGCGGGGCCGAAAGTGGAGCCGACGTTTGGCGCGACACGTGCTGAAGGATCGCCAAAGTGCAGGGCGATGGATCGCCGGGTTCGTTGTCTCGCTTGGCAGTTTTGTCCTGCCTTTCCTCGGGCTGATGTTGCTGGCGGGTGCGATTTACCTGACGGGGCTTGTCGGAACACGGTTGGACCGCGTTCTTGAAACCGCGCTTGAGGCGGCGTTGGTCTTCCTTGTCGCGCGGTGGCTTGCGACACGGATATTCCCGACCGAGGATATGCGCGCTCCGCCTCTGAACCTTGATGATGATGCGCGCCGGGCCGGACGGTGGTACGGGGCGCTGCTTGGCCTTGCCATGGGGCTGCATCATTTCTTGGACGCGATGAGCTTGACCTTTGGCTGGTCCGAGGCGGCGGGCAATGTGATCTTGTTTCCGCTGGTGGTCGTGGCCGCGCTTTTGCTGTGGCGTTTGGGGCGGCTTTTGCTGCTGCACGCTGCGGAAACTGTCGAGGACACGGGGGAGGAAACCTATCGTGGCCGGATGACGCGGCTTTTGGCGCGTCTTCTTGTGGTGCTTTCCGTGGCTGCGCCTGTTCTGGCCGCCGTGGGATATGTCAGCCTTTCCAAGTTCTTGCTGTTCCCGTCGGTCCTGTCGCTCATGGTGCTGGCGTCGCTGGTTGTGTTGCAGCGCGTGGTGGTCGAGCTTTACGCCCTGCTGAGCGGCAATCGCGAGGGGGCGGCGGATTCGCTGATCCCGGTGCTGGTGGGCTTTGTTCTGGTGTTGCTGTCGGTGCCCGTTGTGGCCCTGATCTGGGGCGCGCGCGTGACCGACCTGACCGAACTGTGGACCCAGTTCGTGGAAGGGATCACCATCGGCAACACGCGTATTTCGCCGACGATCTTCCTGACGCTGGCCATCGTGTTCGTCATCGGCCTCGTGGCGACGCGCCTGTTGCAGGGGGCCCTTAAGAACAGCGTTCTGCCGAAAACCAAGATCGATCCGGGCGGGCGCAATGCGATTGTTTCGGGTGTCGGATATATCGGGATTTTCCTTGCGGCATTGATTGCGATCACGAGTGCGGGCATCGACCTGAGCAGTCTTGCCATCGTGGCCGGTGCGCTGTCGGTGGGGATCGGTTTTGGTCTTCAGAACATCGTGTCGAACTTCGTGTCGGGGATCATCCTGCTGATTGAGCGTCCGATTTCCGAGGGAGATTGGATCGAGGTTGGTGGCCAACACGGGACGGTGCGCGATATTTCGGTGCGTTCGACCCGGATCGAGACCTTCGACCGTACTGACGTGATCGT
Source organism: Roseovarius bejariae (assembly GCF_009669325.1). Taxonomy (NCBI): domain Bacteria; kingdom Pseudomonadati; phylum Pseudomonadota; class Alphaproteobacteria; order Rhodobacterales; family Roseobacteraceae; genus Roseovarius; species Roseovarius bejariae. Next base: position 293,983 of record NZ_SZWE01000001.1, on the reverse strand, counting down.
GCCCAATGCCGATTTCGTCAGTGGGACTGTGACGAACTATACCCGTGGCAATACCGTCGGCCGGGTAATCGTGCCGGTTGGTGTGGCCTATGGCACAGATACCCGCAAGGTCGAAGACATCCTTCTGGAGATCGGCGAGGCGCATCCTCTGGTGCTGGCCAACCCTGCGCCCTATGTGGTGTTTCAGGGCTTTGGTGCGAGTTCGATGGATTTCGAGATCCGCGCGATCCTGCGTGATGTGAATTTCGTGCTGAACGTCAAATCGGACATGAACCACGAAATCGCCCGCCGCTTTGCCGAAGAGGGTATCGAGATTCCATTCGCACAGCAGGATATCTGGCTGCGCAATCCCGAAACCCTGAGCGGGCAATCGGCCAAGGGCGCATCGCCCGCGGCCACGGTACATATTACCGAGGGAGACATGACCGACGGCGAGGGAGATGGTGATGGAGGCGATCAATGAGTGATCTGTTGTTTCGCGACGATCCCTATCGGTCTCGGGCAATTGGCCGGGTTGTCGCCCATACGCCAGAAGGCGGTGTTATCTTGAATGAATGCCTGTTCTACCCGACAGGCGGAGGGCAACCCGGCGACAGTGGGCGGCTTGTTTGGCAGGGTGGCGCGCTTGATCTGGCAACGACAGTCAAGACCGATGACGGCGAGATCGCCCTTGTTCCGGCCGAGCCGCAGGCCTTGCCGCCGGTCGGCACGGAGGTCGAGCAGGTTCTGGACTGGGAGCGGCGGTACAAGCACATGCGGATGCACAGTGCGCTCCATTTGCTGTCTGTGGTCATTCCGCTGCCGGTGACAGGAGGGGCTGTTGGCCCCGAGAAAAGCCGGCTGGATTTCGACATGCCCGAGGCGCCAGAGGATAAGGTGGCGGTCGAAGAGGCGCTGAATGCGTTGATTGATCGTGACCTGCCCGTGACCGAAGACTGGATCACCGACGCTGAGTTGGCGGCGAATCCCGGGCTCGTCAAAACCATGTCGGTCGCCCCGCCGCGCGGGGCGGGGCAGGTGCGGCTGGTTCGGATCGGTGCGGACGAAGATCAGGTGGATCTGCAACCCTGCGGCGGCACGCATGTGGCGCGCACCGGTGAAATCGGGCGCGTGCGTATCGGAAAGGTCGAGAAAAAGGGCCGTCAGAACCGCCGCGTGTCGATCCATCTGGATAGCTGAGCACGGGGGTGCAAAACCCCCTTGCGCATGGCCCGCACCCGGCGTTAAAGAGGGCGCCACGGAGAGGTGGCCGAGTGGTCGAAGGCGCACGCCTGGAAAGTGTGTAGGCGGGAAACCGTCTCCAGGGTTCGAATCCCTGTCTCTCCGCCATTTCCCTTCAGACAGGCTATCGGGATGCGGCCTATTGTTCGCGGAAGGCCCGTTGCATGGAATCCACGATGGGCTTTGTGAGGTATTCAAAGAAGGTGCGCTCGGCGGTCTGGATCATCACCTCGGCGGGCATGCCCGGGGTCGGGGTGAAACCGGGGACACGAGCAAGCTCGCTTGCAGGCAGTTGAACGCGGGCAAGATAGACCTCCTGTGGGACGATTTCGGAATCGTCTGGCAGGGCGTCGGCGGAGATGTAGTACACAGTGCCTTCAAGCACCGGCGTGGTACGTTGGTTGAGCGAGGTCAGCCGGACGGTGGCCTGCTGACCAAGTTTCACGCTGTCGATGTCGACGCGGGGGACTTGGGTTTCGATGATCAGTGGTACGCTGGTGGGCAGGATCTCGGCGATGGGCCTGCCGCTTTCGATGACGCCACCGGGGGTATTGTAGTTCATCCGCACCACCGTACCCGAGACCGGCGCGTTGATCGATGAGCGGCGATAGACATCCGCCGCCTTGCGGTAATTTTCACGCACCGAGTCAAGCTCGGCTTCGGCGGACTGCAATTCGTCAAGGGCGGCTTGCTGGTGGGTGATGATGGCCTGTTCGATTTCTCCTTGGTACTTCTCGCGCATGGCCTCGGTTTCCGTGAGTTGTGCTTCGAGGCGGCCGATTTGCCCGGTGCCATCGGCCTTGGCGCGGCGCAGGGAATTGATACGGGTTTTGGGGCTGAGACCTTTTTCGTAAAGGATCGATTGGGCCTCGATATCCTCGTCAAGCAGGGTAATCTGTTGTGTAAGCGAGGAGAGTTGCGCGCTATAGCCATCCAGCCGGCTGTCGAGCGCCTTGATATTGCGTTCCAGGACGCTGACGTCCTTGTTCAGTTTGGTGCGTGCGGCTTCGAAGTTGAGTTTTTGGTTGCGTAGGATTTGTTGGATGGCCGGGTCGTCCTCTTCGCCATCCAGAAAGTTCGGGATATCGAACTCTTCAGCGCCGCGGTACTCGGCCAGAAGGCGCGCCGTCAGGATTTCCAAACGGGCGCGGCGCAAGAACAACTCGCGCAGTTTTGCCTCGGCGGCGGTTTCATCCAGGTGCATGATCGGCTGCCCGGCTTTGACGAAATCGCCTTCGCCCACGAGAATTTCGCGGATCATGCCGCCTTCGAGGTGTTGAACGATCTGGTTGTTGCCGGTGGCGACAAAGCTGCCTTGGGTTATCACGGCGGCTGCGAGGGGGGCGCGAAAGGCCCAAGCGCCAAAGCCACCAACGGCCAGAATGATGATCAGGATTCCCATGACCGAATGACGAAATATCGACCGGGGGACTTCGTCGAACCATTCGGGGGATTCGCGGTTGCGGAGTTCTCGCATCTTTTCTCCTCCTGATTTCGGGTTCTAGCCGCGGTTGTCGGCGATGGAGCCGGGACCACCGACATTGCCGCCGCCGCCACGGATGGATTGCAGCACCTCCTCGCGCGGGCCGATCATGGCAAGGCTACCGCCCGCCAGTAGGGCGATCTTGTCCACATGTGCGAGGATCGAGGGTTTTTGCGTGATGACGACCACGGTGATTTTCTGTTCCTTGGCGTGGTGCAGCGCGCGGGCGAGGGCCTGATCGCCGGCCACGTCGAGGTTCGAGTTGGGCTCGTCCAGCACCAGAAGGCGGGGATTGCCGAAGAAGGCCCGCGCCAGTGCGATGCGTTGTTTCTGTCCACCCGACAACGGGGAGCCGTCGGCGCCGACAAAGGTTTCGTAGCCGTGCGGCAGGTTGGCGATCATGTCGTGGACATCGGCAAGGCGAGCGGCCTCGTAGATTTGAGCATCGGTGGCGTCTGCGCGCATCCGGGCGATATTGTCCTTGATGGTGCCGGGGAAAAGCTGCACGTCCTGCGGCAGGTAACCGATGTTTTCCCCGAACTGGCGCTGATCCCAATTGCGCAGGTCCATCAGGTCGAGTCTGACACAGCCCGAAGTGGGCAGGATCGCCCCCACGAGCATTTTGCCCAGTGTCGTCTTACCCGCGCCCGAGTTCCCGATGACACCCAAAGATGTACCGGGGGCGAGGCTGAAGGACAGGCCGTTGAGGACGACGCTTTTGGTGCCTTGCGGAACATAGAGCAGCCGTTCGACATCCAGCCGTCCTTCGGGTTGTGGCAGGCGCAGGCGGTCGGTGTTGAGAGGGGATTCCGTCAAAAGCCCGGAAATGCGGCCATAGGAGGCGCGCGACAGGATGAACTGATTCCAGCCTTCGATCGCGCCTTCGATGGGGGCGAGGGCGCGGCCCGCGATAATCGAGGCGGCGATGACCATTCCGCCGGTGATCTGTCCGTCCAGCGCCAGAAACGCGCCCCAGCCAAGCATCCCGACCTGTGTCAGAAGACGCACGCCACGGGAAAAGGCCGCGGAGGTAATATTGCGGTCCTGTGCGCGGACCTGAGCTTTGAGCGAAGCGGCGGTATCGCGGCCCCAGATCGAGACGGCTTCGGGGATCATCGCGAGGGCATTGATGATCTGGCTGTTCCGGGCCATGGAGTCGAGGTGCATGTTGGCCATGCTTTGATGCTGGTTTGCCGTGGCGAAGTGCTTGGACGTGGCCCTTTGGTTGATCAGCGCGATCACCAGCAGTACCAGCGCGGTGACCACCACGATCATGCCCAAGTGCGGATGCACGAGGAATATTGCGAGGATGAATAGCGGGGCGAAGGGCATATCGAGAAAGGACAGCAGGGTGCCCGAAACCAGGAAACCGCGGAGTTGCTGAAGATCGCCCAGTGTCTGGTATTCCCGGCCGTTGCTGGTGAGTGCCGCACGGGCCGCGGCAGAGAGGATCGAAGAGCCGAGTTTTGCCGCGAGCTCAACCGCCGTACGCATCAGGACAAAGCGGCGCAAGGCATCGAAGACAGCCTGTAACAGAACCGCACCCACGATGACTGCGGTCAGCATGATAAGCGTATCGACCGAACGACTTGTCAGCACGCGGTCGGATATCTGGAACAGGTAGACCGGGATGGCGAGAATCAGAAGGTTGGTCATGCAGGTGAACAGCATGACGATCACCATATTGCGCCGGACGGCGGCGAGACCTTTCTTGAGGTTACCGGAAAAATCCACCGGCCCCATGCGACGGTGAAACCCGCCGCCGCCGCTGCCGCCTGCACCGCCGCCCTCTCCGTCGCCGGATTGTTTTTCGGGCGGCGTGGCATCGGTTTTGGCAGGGGCTGTGTTGATGGGTTCGGTCGTGCCGTCCTGCCGGGCGGTGTCGGGGCTGCGCGCCTCGGGGTCGTCGACGCGTTGATCGTCGCGGAGTTCGAGGGGGGGAGTCGAATTTTCGGTATCTTGTCCCTCGGTGTCGGGCTTCAATTCCCTAGGTGTGAAATTCATGTTGCGGTCTTCTCTCTATAATCGTTTCGCGCGTGCCTGCGATCAGACGAGAACGCCTGCCATCGGGTCAGCCCCCATATCGTCGTGTATGACATTATGGGTGCTATCATCCTGCTGTTGGTTCGTTGCATCGCCGGTGTCGTCCGTGAGGAATGCCACGGCCTCGCTTGCAAGACCGTTGCCGTTGTCGGTGACCAACTGGCTTTCGTCGGTCACGATCAGACCGGCCTGATACATAAGGGCGTCCGAATATTGATCGCCGCCGAGATGGATTTCCGAGTTCAGCCCGGCCTCGTAAATAGAGGCGAGATTGAGCAGGGCGTTTTCGCCTACGATAAGCGAGGCTTCAGCCCCCTCCTGGCTGGCCATTTGGCCCGCGTGTAGCTGTAGCTGATCGGCATCGCCGACGATATTGGTCTGACTAATGTACTGAAAGTTGATCAGATCGCCTTCGATATAGAGCACCTTGAGCGTATCCAGCCCTTCGAAGGCGGGATTATCGAGGATGGAGCCCCCGACGCTATCAGATCCGGCGGCAAGGCTTTCGCCCAAGGCCTCGTATTCAAGACTCATCTCGCCGTAGGCATCCGCGCCGATGGTTTCGATCACGGCCTCGTTCCACAGCAGGTTGTCGCCACCCGAGGCCTCCCATCCGTCGCCGTAGGAGATGCTATCGTTATCGAGCAGGACGTTGACCTGATCGATGACGCTGATGTTGATCAGGCTGCCGGAGACGACGATCAGGTCGTAATGGAAGCCAAGTTCCTGAAGGGTGGTGTAATTGGTTGTCGTGTTGCCACCGGTTTGCAGGAAGCTTTCATTGCCTGAGAACTTGACGCTGAGCACGTCATTATCGACCAGGTAGTTGTATTGTTCGACCCAGTTGAAATTCACCAAGTCGTCGGTGAGGCGGGCCACGATGGCGGAGTCGGGAAAGTCCGGCTCGTCCTCGGCATCCTCGGCCTGTCCCTCGGGTGGGGTGCTCTCGGGGATGGCGCGGCTGAGAATGGCCGCGATGTTGTGAGTGGTGTCGCCTGCACCTTGCGTGGGGGGCAGGCCGTTGGTGCAATCGAGATTCGATAGGACATTGACCTGCGAGATGGCGTTGAAGGAGTGGCTGTCGCCCATGATGGCCATGACCGGCGCGTCGATCCAGTTGATTGCAAGGGAAACGACATTCGCAGACATGTTGCCGCCAGCGATGACCTCGTGCGGGATATCGTCATCGTCCTGCGACTCGCGGTCGAGGAAGGGAGGCATGAATTCATCCAGATCGGGCATGGTTTCGACCGTCTGGCCATCGACATGCACCCCGGCAGCATCCGCGCCGGTAAGGAGGTGAATTACGGCTCCGTCAACGGGATCGGGTTCGAAAATCTGTGCCGTCTCGTAGTACGACACGCCTAAGGGGGCGATGTCTGCGCCGGTTTCGGGCAGCGTTGCGGGCCAGTCGATGGAGAGTGTCTCGGAATACTGGGTGAGAACCGTCAGGCTTTGCTGGTAGTAGCCGACCGAGACGAAACCCGGATCTGGTGTGGCTGTGATCAGCAAATCACTATCGTTAAGCGCGATCTTCTGGATGATGGCCAGAGCCACCGAAGAGGGTGGCGCAAGGACCGGTGTTTCGATTGTCAGCCCGCCAGTCATGGGCAGGGCAAAGGGGGCCGGTACCAAGGGGTCGATCAGGCTGTTGGCTATGCTGTTTCCGTCGAAATTGACTGGAAGGGGATCGGGCGGTGGCGCCGGGGTGACGCGGGCCTCGGAAAAATTGCTGATGCGGGCGGATATGCCGGGATTGAAATCGCCAATCGTATACTTCGAGGATACATTGACCGTAACGTTCAATGGATTTGTCAGGTCATCGTCGATGCGTTGAAGGGCCTTGAAGGCATCATATTCCTGCCGCATCCGCGCTTCTTCAACCGCTTGACTGAAAAAGCCTATGAAATGAGAAATTGCCTCTGTTGTTAGATCCTGGCCCATGATCCTGCCCCCTGGAGGTGCGTGTTGATCGAAACGTGGGGGACTGTCCCCGGTGTGGACGCTTTAAAACACTGAAAACAAAAGCCCCGCGCGGCGGTTGCCGCGCGGGGTGGGGTCCTGACTTAGGACATGCTGTCGTCTTCGCCGACCATCGTCGAGGTCATCGAGCCGCCCACCACGGTCATGTCGACCGTGTTGCCCAGCACGTTGGCACCCTGCACGATGCTCTGGTTGAAGGCCGAGGTATCCACGACAGCCGAGGCCTGGGCTTCGGACAGGCCATTGACGAACCCGTCATCGCCATTGTGCGAGCCCCAGACACCGGCGTGTCCGTTACCACCATCACCGTTGATGGCATTGCCGCTTGCGCCGCCGTTACCGGCATAGGCACCGACGCTTGCACCAACGGCTTGACCGCCATGGGCCATGCCGCCTGCGCCGCCGATCGAGCCGGAAAGGCCTCCGTCGCCGCCTTTGGCCGCCGAGTGGCCGCCGTTGCCGCCGTCGCCGCCAGCGCCAAAGCCGACACCAAGCCCGATGCCTTCACCGGCACCAAGGCCCAGACCGGCGCCACCGGTTGCATCACCGATACTGCCACTGCCAGCGCCATCGCCGCCGGCACCGTCGCCGCCCTCGGCGCCGCCGCCGCCCTGACCGCCGTCACCGGCATCACCGGCTGCGGCTGCTGCATCTGCGGCGGCTGCTGCATCTGCTGCGGCAGCAAATCCGCCGAGGCCGCCACCACCGGCTGCATCAGCCGCGGCAGAGCTTGCGGCATCTGCGGCTGCTGCACCATCGCCACCATCGCCAGCATCTGCGCCATCGCCGCCTTCGGCACCGTCGCCGCCTGCGCCGTCACCACCTTCACCAGTCTGGCCAGAGTTGTTGCCATCAGCGCCGATCCCGAGACCAACACCCAGACCGCCGAGGCCTACGCCGGTGCCGGTAGCGTTACCGCCGCCGCCGCCTGCGCCGCCGCTGGATGTGGCCGCGCCGCCTCCACCGGCGAGCGAGCCGGAGATTCCGCCGTGGCCGCCGGCACCGCCGGTTGCCGAAGTGCCAGCATCTGCTGCGATAGCCGAGCCACCGATACCACCAAGAGAGGCCGCGCCGTCACCACCGTGACCGCCATCGGTTCTGGCGTCGATGCCTTCCTCGGCATTCGCGTTGCCGCCGTTGGCGTTACCGTTCTGCTGCCAGCTGGCGTTGTTGGAGACGCTGGCGTTATGGACGACGTCCTGATCGTTCATGGCGCCCGACTGACCAATGGTCATGCCAACATCATTCCCTTCGCCATTCAGCGCGTCATTCAACACGCGGTCGAAGGAAATATTGCTTGTGGCCGGGGCATACATTGCCGACGACCCGTTGTTGGCCATGAGGACGTCACCCACGGTGCTGCCGCCAGACAGGTCGAAATCACCGAAGTCGTCGTCGGTGGTTGGCATCAACTCCTCAAGATCCACGCCGACATCAACATGAACGTCCGTGTCAACAGTCGTATCTACGTCGGTTGTATTGGTTGCGTTGTTCGTCGCGGTATTGGTCGCGTCGTTGTTGGCATTGTTCCGCGCAGTATTGGCCGCGTCGTTGTCGGCAGTGTTACTGTTGTGGTTGATATTGCCATTGGCGTTCAAGTTGCCATTGGCATTACCGTTCGCGTTGCCGTTTGCGTTGCCATTCTCATTGCCATTGGCCGACTCGTTGAAGTTGCCGTTGCCGTTGAGATTGCCGTTGGCATTCCCATTCCCGTTGCCATTGAGATTGACGCTCTCATTGTTGCTGGATTGGGATTGGTGCTGGTCTTGGCCCTGACCTTGGCCTTGGCCTTGCAGTTGGCCTTGACCTTGGCCTTGAAGTTGGCCCTGGCCTTGAAGGCCGAACATGAAATGCTTTTTACCACCCATGATGTGGCTCCCATTTTGTTGGGCATCTCGTGGCCACCGCTCTTCTATCAAGTGGCATGTCGGAGATGCGTGGTTTCAGATTTTGAGTGAATTGGGACAGGTTTCGGGCAAGGCCCGCATTCTGTCCGAAGATGTTGCTTTCGGTCGCTGCCACCTCCTTTCATGGGCATTCCGCCCTTTGTGTCGCGGGGTGTTGGGGACAAGCCGCAACTTGAACAGGATCAATCCGGCAGAGATTCAAAAACAGTCGGCAATTGGGGTTAGTCCGCTTGGATAGGGGGATGACGTGATCGTGTTCATCGGGTGGGGTTTGGACCGTCAGATATTGACAATGGTTAATGCCAACGGGTGAGTCAGAGGGCATATTAGGAGCAGGTCGAGCAATCCCAAGGCAGGCGGGGGAAATTTCAAAGCCTGTAGCGATAGAAGGGGAGCGATCTGAAATGTATAGCGACAAAGTGATATTGAGCGGCAGCGATGCGCCAGATGCGCATGCCTTGCCATTTGTGGCCTCTTTGGGGTTTGTGTCCCGGCGGCATGTTTTTTCGGACTGCCTGTGCCGCGCGACCGAAGCGGAATTGCGCGAGGTTCATGTTTCGAAACTCAACGACATCCAGGACGTCATGGCCGCAAGGCCCGAATGGCGAGACAACCTGCGCCTGATCGTTTTGGATGAGACGGCGGCAGAGACACTGGACGTGGTTCAGGCGCGTTGGCTGACACGGCACAGTGGGGCGCAATTTGCCTGTGCCTATAGTACGCCGGCGCGAGCGGCCCGCCTGATGGGCAACCCGGCATACCCTGACCCTCTTGGAAGCCTCTTTCCTCTGGACATGGGTATTGATGGGTGGGTTTCCGTTCTCAAGCTGTGTTTGACGGGCCACCATTATGTGTCTCCCGAACTATTGGCACGCCCGGCTGAGGAAGTGCCACAGGAGCCGGATCACGCAGAGCGGCTGGCCTGCCTGACACCACGGGAAAGCGAGGTCCTGACGCTGGTCGCGGACGGCTGCCAGAACAAGGAAATCGCCGCGCGGCTGGAATTGTCGGAGAACACCGTGAAACTGCACCTGCGAAACATCATTTCCAAGCTGGGTGTTCACAACCGGACCGAGGCGGCGATGATCCATGCCCAGACCTTCCAACAGTGACACAGGTGCGCTGGACGAAGTTCTGCTTCGTGTGGGGCGCCTGAACTATACGTGGACGAATACCGAAAGCCTGTTCATTCACGTGATGGCGGGGCTTGCGGGGATGGACAAGGAAACTGCGGTGGTGGTCTTCCTGACCCTGAACACCACCGCGGCGCGTCTTGATCTTGTGGATCGGCTATCCAAGTTGCCCCGTGTGCCGGATGAGGAACGGCGCGCTGTGACCGCCCTGACACAGCGATTTCGCAAGGAATCGCGACTGCGGAACAAATACAACCATTGCATTTATTCCTTTGATCCTGAAGGCCGTACGCCCCTGACAATCATGATGAGGATTGCAGACCGAAAGGATGAGATCATCATGGGTAAACAGGAGCCTGCGGGCGAAGATCAGCTTTCCCAGATTGATGAGACCATAGGCCGCCTAAAGCAGCTGAATCTTGATATTTGGGCGGTCATCCGGGCGCAGGGTTATCCGCTTTGACCGTTGTCAGTAGTCCTTTTCAAAGAAGACGCCCAGCCCGGTATTCCCGTCATTGCTGGCGCGCCCGCGTACCGTGACATTGCGCGAGACATCGAGGTTCAGTTCGATCTGCTGTCGGCCTTCGCTGTCGGCGGTGATCTCGGAATAGATGTTGTCCGAGATATAGCTTCCGGCGCTGACCTCGGTGGCGCCGTCGTCGGTGGTGGTGACATCCAGATCATCAAGGCCGAGTTCCGAGCGGAAGGTGCCGAGTATGCCGGGCCCGCCGCCGCGCAGGGTGGCAATGGCCGAGGCCAGTTGTGCCGCCTGAAAGCCAGAAATCTTGTCCAGACCACGCCCGAAGATCAGGCGCGCGATGACCTCTTCCTGCGGTAGCTCCGGCGTGGAGGTGAAACGGACCTCCGGGGCGCTCGCCAAGCCTTCCATGACGATCTGTGCGGTGATCTCTCCAGCGTCGGTTTCGGCCACGAAACGCAAGTACGGGTCTAGCGCGCCGCGCAGGGTGATAAGGCCCTCGGTCAGGGTGAGGCGTTTGCCGAGGATGTCGAAGCGCCCGCGGATAAGTTCGAACTGTCCGGACGGGGTGATGTCCGAGGCCGTACCGCGCAGGCGAAGCTGCCCGCCCAGTTCGGCATCCAACCCGCGTCCGCGGACAAAAATGCGGTTGGGGGCGTCGATGGTCAAATCGAGCGACAGGGAGGTGGTGCGCCCGGCGCCCTCCTGTTTGGCTCCAAGACCAGCCCGTGTGCGGGTTTGGCGCGCGGCGGGGCTGTCGTTGATGTGGCTGACCCCGTCAAGGACCTGCGTGCTAACCGGGCTGCTGTTTGGAACACGGATATTGGTCTCATCCAGACGCAGCCGACCTTCGAGGCGCGGGGCCGTGGCCAGAGGCCCTGTGAGTTTCATTCGCCCGCTGGCGGAGGTTCTGTAGAGGTCCGGATCAACAATTCGCAGGCTGTCGAGCGCGATGGTGAGATCCCCTTGGAACGGGGGTGTCAGGGAGACGGGGCCGTCGACGCTCAGGCGTCCACCTGCGCGGCTGCGTCCGGTCACGGACAGGTTTGCGCGGCCCGACGCCAGATCGGCGCGGCCAGCTATGCCTTCAATGACGACGCCATAGGCGGGCAGGGTGGCGCGTGCCCCTTCGGTCGTGACCAGCCCGGACAGAGAGGCCAGCCTTGGCGGGCCATTGACTTGTAGGTCATAGCGGGCTGTCCCCTGAATGGCGCCTTGCGTGATGAAAGTGTTGGCAAGGCCGAGAGGAAGCGAACCTGTGGCGCCAATATCAATGGATTGGCCATAGTCCCGCAGGGTGCCGGAGATATCGGCGCGGGTGCCGCCGGGGCCATCGGCGGTGAGGGTGACCGAGAGGCGCTGTGCCCAGTCTTCGAGGAGTTGCACCGTGCCGCGGGCTGTGAGTGGCCCGGCAAAGCCCGGCGCCAACCGTGCGAGGTTGGCCAACCGTGTGCTGATGTCAATAGGCGAACCGGGGCCGTTGCCCGTGGCGCTTAGCGCAAGGCCGGGGGTGTCGAGAGAGAGTGCGCTCAAATCAAGCGGGCCGTCGGCCTTGGCAATTTGGCCGGAAAAACTGGTGGGGCCACCTGTCAATAGTGCGTCCAGTGGCGCAATGGCAGTGCGCAGCCCTTCGGCGTTGCCGTCGGCTGTGATGTCGAAGGTTTGCCCCGTGAGGCTGCCTTGCCCCTTTAGAGTAAGCGAGGCCGCACCGCGCAGGGGGCGACCGGCAAGACGAGAGAACTGCCCAAGGTCGCGCGCCTCGATTCTAACCGAGCCGGTGACGGGCAAAGCCTCGTTCACAGGGTCAATGGTGCCGGTGGCCTCAAGCGTGCTTTGCGCGACATTGGCGTGCAGGTTGGTCAGCCGCAGGGGGCTGTCCTTTTGCCACTCGACCGCGGTCTTGAGGCGCGCCGGGCCGGTGAGTTGAATGTCTGTGCGGGCCAGCTCCCGGATGCTCGCGTCAAGGGTCAGGGTGCTGGAGGCACTGTTCAAGCGCCCGATGGCGCGGATTTGCGCCTCGGGTGTGATCAGGTCCAGCCGGTCAATTGCGATGCCGTTGCTGTCACGCAGGGCGGACAGGCGCAGGTGGCCCTGACCCGCGATCAGGGGGTCGAGCGTCGGGTTGCCGATGCCGAGGTCCGAGGTTTCAGCGAAAACTGCGCCGTCGAAGGCCCCGGTAAGCAGGTCGGTATTGCCGGTAACATTTAGCCGGGCGGCCCCGCTGAGAGGCAGATTTGCCAGCGGGGCGAACCGCTCAAGCCCGGGCGCGTCGAGGTGCAGGGTGGCCGAGAGCGGTAGCCCCTCGACACCGCCCAACAGGCCCGCGCCATTGAGGCGCATGTCACCGGACACGGCGGATAGGCCAAGGATGGAGAGTGGTTTCCCCTCGCGCCAGGACAGGCGCGCCTTGGCCGTGGCCGAGGTGCCAAGGGCGCGGGCAAGCGCCGGATCCTTGTGGCTAAGGCCCGCAAGGTTGGCGGTGAGGTCGGCCTCAAAGGCCGCGGGGGCCTCGCGGCGTAATGTACCCCGTGCCGTCATCTGGGTTCGGCCAATGGCGAGAGGACCGTTTTCGAGGCGCTCCACGGAGACATCGGCCTGCCATGTCTCACCTTTCGCCTGATCGTAGTCGGCAATGATCCGGGCGCTTTGAATCTGGGTCGGAGGCCCGGAAACGGGCAGGCGGGTGGGGCCGTCGCCGCTACCGATCCGGCCTTCGATGGCAAACCGTTCGGGCCAGCCATCGGCGGCGATGCGGGCCTCGCCCCGCAGGTCCATGGCCGCGCTTTTAGCCCGGAATTCCGAGATCGACAGCGCGCCGTCATCGGTGCGGGTTGCGCGAAGGTCAAGGGCCGTGTTCGCCCCGAAAAAGGGGCGGAGGTCCGGTTGGAATAGAGGCCGCAAGTCGCCGGACAAATCCGCAGCAAAGCTGCGGGGGGCGTCCTCGGCCTGTCGTTTGGTGGTGATCGTGCCGCTGAAGCGGTCGGCCCCGTCCGAGGCGAGGCTCAACTCGGCGCGATAGTCGTCGAGTGGGCCGCTGCCCGCGACTGTGAAGGCGATTGCTGGCTCATCAGGAAGGCCGATCAACCGGGAAAGCAGGCCGTTTTCGGCTTCGTTGAGTTGGAGGTCGAGGGCGAGGATGCGACTTGTGTTATCGAATTCCGCATCGAGGGTCAGTTCGGCGGGATGGTCGAGCCGGGTCACGGCCAAGTCTGCCTTGCCTTCACCTTGGTCCAGGGACATGGAGCCGTTGATACTGAACTCGGCCGCCTCCCCAAGAACCGGGGCCCCGAGGAACAGAGTTTCCAAGCCAAGTGTGCCGATACTGATAGAGACCGGCAGGTCGGGCAGGTTGAATTCGCGTGCTTCGGTGTCTTCAGGGCCGAGGCCCTGACCACCGGGCAAGCGGTGCAGGGTGATTGTCTTGGCGGTCAGCTTGTCAATCGCAAGACGCCCCCGCAAAAGCGCGCTTCGGGTCCAGTCAAGTTCGGCGTTTTCGAGCTCAAACCAGATGCCGTCATCATCGGCGACGGTCAGGTGGTCCAGTGTCGCCTGTGATGAAAGGGCGCCTTGGAACCCTTCAATCCGTACCTCGCGGCTCGCATCTGAAAGGTTGTCTTCGAGAAAACCGACGATCAGTCCACGGTCGTCCTCTTGTGCCGTGGCGGGCAGAGCCAGACAGACGAAGGCAATTATCAGGATGATAACATGACGCATCAGAATGCTTGCCCTATGCCGATGTAGAGTTCGAAATCCTGCCCGGCGCCATCATCCAAGGGGGTGGCAAGGTCCACCCGGATGGGGCCGATCCCGGTATCATAGCGCAGGCCAAGGCCCGCGCCGCTGTGCCAGTCGCCGTTTTCTGTTCCCCAGCTGTCTTGGCCGACAAAACCGGTATCGGCAAAAGCCACTGCGCCAAACTTGCCTTTGAGATCGGCGCGCACCTCAGCCGAAAGGGCGAAGAAGGACCGCCCCCCAAGCCTGTTCCCGCCGCCCAGATCGACAGCGAGGGATTGATAGGGTTGGCCGCGCACCGTGCCGGCCCCGCCAGAGAAGAACAGCATGTCAGGGGGCACCTCGGTCAGGCCCGCGCCGGTGACCGACCCCATTTGCGCCCGGGCGGCGAGAATGACGGTGTCGTTGGCGTCAATGCCAAGATAGGTTCGGGCGTCGGTATAGAGCCGGGCGCCGGAGACGCCTTGATCAAGGCCCTGAAACGGGGTGGCCTCGACGCCCAGATAGATTCCCTTGCGCGCATCCAGCGGGTCGTCGCGGGTGTCCCATGTGAGGGCCGTGGGAAAGAGCAGGTGTTCGATGGTCCGGCTGCCGAGGTCGTCGTCGATTTCGGTGTATTGATAGGCAATCCCGGCCTCGCCCTTGAGCCTATCCGAGAAGATATGACTGACCCCGGCGCCAAGGCGGAGGCGGCGTTCGCGGTAGTCGGGCTCGTCTTCCTCGGCGAGTTCGCCTTCGATATAAAGCGAGGTATCGGGGGTGAACGTCGCCGGGCGTTCGAAGCGGGTCTTGAGAAGGTAATCCATACCGCCCGAGTCCCCGCCGATCCCGCCCACCTCGGCATCGATGCGCAGGCGTTCGGCCCCGCCCAGTAGGTTGCGGTGCAGCCAGAACCCCGAGAGCGTCAGCCCTTCAAGCGATGAAAGCTCGGCCCCAAAGCCGATACGGCGCGGTTTGGCATCGACGATCCGGGCGTTGATGTCCAGTGTGCCGTCGGGGGCGGGGGTTTCGGCCTCTTGCATGGCGACGGATTGGAAGGTGCCGGTGCGGCGCAGGCGTGTTGCCGCGCGCTCGACCTCTTCGGGGTCGAAGGTGTCGCCCTCGGGCAGGCCCGCGATCTGGCGAATGCGTTCGGGGCGCACGCGGCTTTCCCCTTTGGGGATCAGAGATCCGAAGCGCAGGCGCGGGCCGGGTGACAGGGTGATCCGGGCATCTAGGGCTTGTTGGGCATGGTCCGCGGTGATGGATTGATCCCGCACCTCGGCCTTGGCATGGCCCGTCGCGCGCCAACCGTCGATGCCTGCCGTGGTGGCGTCACGGATGGTATCGGCGCGGGCGAGGGCCCCACGGCGAAATCCGGCAGGCAATTCTGTGCCGGGGGCAAGCGGGGTGACCTCGGCCCGGTCGAACAGGAAGGCGGGGCCGGGATCGACGCTGATCTGGATACGCTCGATCCGGGCCGGGGCTTCGAGCGGGGGAATGGCGGCGGCTTCGCGTCCGTCTACATTAATCTGGACGATAGGGCCGTAACGGCCCGCCTCGAAAAGCACGCCAATCAGTCGTGCATAATCGGCGCGGGCGGCGGCAAGAATGTCTTGCGGCGTGCTTCGCTTGCGCTTTGCTGTCTCCAGTGTCAGGGAGCCCGCACGCAGCCTCTCTGTCAGGCTGTCGCCTGCCCCGGGGGCAGTCAGGCGCACTTCGGTGGCCCCTGCGCCCATCGGCAAGGCCAGAAGGCCGATCAGCAGGGCCATTGCACAAAGGCGTATGTGCGGCGAATCTTTCACGTCAGGCAGCTCCGTGATGCAGTTTGGGCCTTCTTCCCACGCCCGTACAGGGAATACCATGTCAGAGGGGATCACATTGCCGATAAGCAAGATTTTTCCGACATGGTCAGGGGGCGTTGCGCAGTTCCCGTTCAAGCGCGCGCTCAACGGCTCCTCGTGGCCGGGTGAAGCGCGCCATCAGATCGTACAGAACGGGCGTGACTACCAGCATCAGAAGGGCTGAAAGCGCCAGCCCGGCGATGATCACCGTTCCAATGGCATTCCGGCTTTCGGCACCTGCGCCGGTGGCGAGAACAAGGGGCAGGGCACCGAGAACAGTGGAGAGGACGGTCATCAGGATCGGGCGCAAGCGCAAGGTGGCGGCGGTGATGACCGCCGCGCGCACCGATTTTCCCTCGTCGCGCAACTGGTTGGCGAATTCGACGATCAGAATGCCATTCTTGGCCACCAGACCGATCAACAGGATGATCCCGATCTGGCTGTAGACATTGAGGGACAGACCGCCGAGCGCCATGGCATAGATCGCCCCGGCCACCCCGACAGGGACAGTCAGAAGGATGGTCAGCGGGTGGATGAAACTTTCGAACTGGGCGGCAAGGACCAGAAAGACAATCAGCAGGGATATAGCAAAAACCAGATTGGCGCCCGAGGCGGTATCCTTGAAGGTGCGCGATTGACCTTCGTAACCAAGCTTGGCCTCGGCGGGCAGGATCTCGGAGGCGGCCTGTTCGAGTTGGCCAAGCACCGAGCCAAGGTCGGCCCCTGGGGCGAGTGCGGCCGAAAGCCGGATGGAGGGCAGCCTGTCAAACCGGCGCAGTGATGGCGCGGCGGCATTTTCCTCGATGCTGACAAGCGCACCGAGCGGTACGAGGCTTTCGCCGTCGCCGGAGCGGACGAAAATGTTGTCGATGTCAGAGGGTGTGCGGCGGTCGTCCTCCTGAGCCTGGGCGATGACGGGATATTCGCGGCCCCGGCTGACGAAGGTGGTGACCTGTCGCGAGGCCAGCATGGTTTGCAGGGTATTGGCGATCACATCGGCGGAAATGCCCAGGTCGTCGGCACGTTCGCGGTCGATCCGCACGTCGATCTGGGGCAGGTTCTGTTCGAAGTTGATCTCGGGGTTGACCACGCCATCGATGGTCTCGGCATGCTCCAGCAAGGCGGTGGCCCATTCTTTGACACTATCGAAGTCCGGCCCGCCCACGACGATGCGCACCGGGGTGGAATTGCCACGCAGACCCAGCCCGGCGGGGGTGACGGGGAAGCCGCGGGCGATGGTGACCTGCCCCATTTGGGGGGCAATGCGGCTGACGACTTCGCTGATCGGGGTGGTGCGGTCCTCCCACGGGGCAAGGCGGAAGACCACGAAAGACCGCCATGCACGATTGCCCCAGCCGGTGAAGGTGAAAACGGTTTCGATGATGCCTTCGTCGCGCATCGGTTGGAGGATGTCCTCGACCTGTTGCGCGGCTTGGTCGGAATAGTTCACGGTA
The DNA here is from genome assembly GCF_009669325.1 of Roseovarius bejariae. Classification (NCBI taxonomy): domain Bacteria; kingdom Pseudomonadati; phylum Pseudomonadota; class Alphaproteobacteria; order Rhodobacterales; family Roseobacteraceae; genus Roseovarius; species Roseovarius bejariae. The sequence goes on along the minus strand of NZ_SZWE01000001.1, from coordinate 276,726 downwards.
CTGCCTTGTGGCGCGGTGAGCGGGACGAACCCCACGCCACGATCTTCGCGCGGGGCCAGTTCACGGGGTAGGCCGTCGTAGAAGAACGCCGCCCCTCCGGTGATCGTGAGGGCCACGGCGATTACCACCAAGGGCATCTGCAAGGCCCGGGTAAGAAGGGTGGCATAGGCCTTCTGAACAAAGCCACGCGGGGCTTGGGCATCCTGTGGGGCAGGGGCCGTGCCCCGGCGCAGCACCTTCGAGGCGAGGGCGGGACAAGCGGTCAGCGCCACGAAGGTGGAAATGGCCACGGTTCCGGCCATGACCCAGCCGAATTCGATGAAAAGCCGGCCCACCTGTCCGGGCATGAAGGAAAGCGGCACGAAAACCGAGATCAGGGTAACGGAGGTGGCCAGCACGGCAAAGGTGACCTGCCGGGCCCCTTTCATGGCGGCCACGAGGGGCGTTTCACCGTTCTCGATCCGGCGTTGGATGTTCTCCAGAACGACGATGGCATCATCCACCACCAGCCCGATGGCCAGCAGCAGCGCCAGAAGCGTCAGGGTGTTGAGCGAAAATCCCCATGCGCCGATCAGGACAAAGGCCCCGATCAGCGACACCGGGATGGTAATCGCGGGGATTAGCGTGGCGCGGAACGAGCGCAGGAAGACGAGGATCACCATGACCACGAGGACAAGCGATATACCGAGCGCCTGCGCCACCTCGCGGATGGAGGCCCCGACAAAAAGAGCATCGTCCGACCCGATGATGATCTCCATACCTTCGGGCAGGGTGGGGCGGAGCCTGTCGATCTCGGCGCGCACGGCGTTGGAGATTTGCAGGGTGTTCGACTGGCTTTGGCGTTGCACGGCGATTCCGATGGCATCGCGCCCGTCGCTGCGGGCAATGGTGGAATCGTCGGCCACGCCCGGTTCCACCCGTGCCACATCGTCAAGACGAACGGGGTAGCCTGCGACACGATCCAGCACCACCTCGCGGAAATCCTCGACGCTTTGCAGGCGGCTGTTGAGACGCACGGAAAGCTGTCGGTCTTTTGACTGGACCTCACCGGCGGGCAGTTCGACGTTGTTGCGCAAGAGCGCGCTTTCGACATCCGCCACGGTCAGTTTGCGGGCGGCCAATGCGCGCCGGTCCAGCCAGATGCGGACGGCGAAAGCCCGGTCGCCGTAAATCCGCAGATTGGCCACGCCATCCAGAGTCGCCAGACGGTCAACGATGAAACGGTCGATGTAATCGGTAATTTCGGCGGTGGTCATCCGGTCGGAGGTGACGGCCAGGCGCATCACCGGGTCGGCATCGGCATCGCTTTTCTCGACCTCGGGGGCTTCGGCCTCTTCCGGCAGATCGTCGCGCACCCGTCCCACGGCATCGCGCACGTCATTCGCGGCGACATCGACATCCTGACCCGCCTCGAACTCGATGGTGACGCGGGAGCGGCCCTGACGGCTTTCGGAACTTATGGAGCGGATACCGGAGATCGAGGCCACGGCGCCTTCCACTGTTTCGGTGATGTCGGTATCGATCACCTCTGGGGCGGCGCCACGGTAGTTGGTTGTCACGGTTACGACGGCGTTGTCCACGTCCGGCAGTTCACGGACGGGAATATCGCGCAGGCCTGCCACGCCAAAGACGATCAACAAGAGGCTGGCAACGGCAGCGAGAACCGGGCGCCGGACGGAAATATCCGACAGCGTCATGAGCCTTGCTCGTCTTGCGCGTTGCGGTCTTCATCTTTCAAAACCTTGACCTTGCCGCCATCACGCACCCGGTGCAATCCACGCACCACGACCTGTGTGCCTGCCTCAAGCCCGTCGAGAACAGCCACCATGCCGTCGCGCCGCGCGCCGGTTTTCACGCCAATGCGATGCGCCGTGTCCCCGTCAAGGCCGAAGACGTAGGTTTGGGCCGCCTGAAAGATGATTGCCTCTTCCGGCACGACGAGATGCTCGGCCTGAGAAATCGTCAGGTCCAGCGACATGAACATGCCTGAAGGCAGAGTGCCATCCGGGTTGGGGATCACGGCTCGTGCGCGAAAGGCACGGCTGACCGGATCAATCCGGCTGTCCACGGCCGCGATCCGGCCATTGAAACTCTGGCCGGGAAAGGCGGCGCTTCGGGCGGTGACCGTTTGGCCGGTTTCGATCTGGGCAAACAGGGTTTCGGGAAGGGCGAATTCAACCTCGACCTCGGACAGGTCATCAAGCCTTGTAATCACCGTTCCTGCGCTGACGCGAGCGCCCTCATCAACCTCTGCAAGGCCAACGACTCCGTCAAAAGGCGCAAGAATGGTGCGCTCTGCCAACCTTTGCCGGGCGCGATCAAGCTGTGCGCGGGCCTCTGCAAGGCGTGCGGTTGCCTCTTCGAGGGTCGCAACGGAAACCGCATTTGTCCGACGCAACTGGGTGATGCGCGAGAGGGCCTGTTCGCGTTCGGTCAGACGTGCCTCGGCCTCGACCAGATCGGCGCGGGCGATTGTATCATCCAAGCGGACAAGAACCGCCCCCTTGGCGGCGCGTGCCCCGGGGGTGATTGCCAGCTCAACGATACGCCCATCGGTTTCGGGAACGATTTCAACCGATTGCTTGGCGCGGCTGGTGCCCACGGCCTCGACCGTTTGGCTTAGGGTGCGCATTTCGACACTGGCCACCTCGACTGTGGCGGCTCGGGTGGGTTTGGATTGATCGTCAATGGAGGCGTCTTCATTGGCCGTGTAGCGCAGATACCCTTCGTATGCCCCATACCCGGTGGCGGCCATGAGGCACAGGATCAAGAGTTGTTTCCAAATGGACACGGCTGCGCCTCTCCTGCATCGGGGACAGGCGACATGTATCGCCCTTCGTGCGAATGGTAATGTCAAAGGTTGGAATGGCAATCACTTATCGTATCTTCATACAGCGCTACCGTATGAGGCAAGGCTTGCCCGTGTCGCCTGCCAAGTGTCGTGAAGTGTGGTCAAGCCGCGTTCGACATCTTCGATACGACCCGCCAAGCAGGCGTCTTCGGCATGACTGAGGATGCATTGCATGGAGCTTGCGCCGAGAATTGCCGCCGATCCCGCCAGTTTATGCAGTTTTTCCGCCAGTGCGTCCGGAGCAGGTTCTGCCAACATTTGCGGCGCGTTATTGAGCAGGGCCGTGGTGTCGGCGTGGAATTCACGCAGGGTCGCGGAAAGACGGTTGGGTGAAATCATCTCGCTCAGTTGATCAAGGATGTGGCGATCAAGGATAGGGACACTGTTTACGCGGGTGCTTTCACTCAAGTCGGTCGGCGGGCGCTTCCCGGCGAGAATGGCCCGCAGTTCACTGCGTGGTAGCGGTTTGGTCAGGATCCCCTCTGCGCCGGAACCGCGCAACGTGGCATCGGGTTCTAGATTGAGATGCGCCGTAAGGAAAATCAGGCGTGTATCCCGGCACGGGCCATTGCCCTTTGTGATCCGGCGGGCGGCTTCGATGCCGCCGATCCCGGGCATGGATATGTCCAAAAGGATCAGATCGAATTGTTCCTCTTCGGCGGCGGCGATCGCCTCGGCTCCATCTGCTGCGGCCCGCACCGTATGGCCGTCTTTTTCAAGCATCCGGGTTAGAACAAATCGGTTTGAATCGTTGTCTTCAGCAATGAGCACCCGGCGGGATGATCCATTGGATGCAGGGCCTTCCGTGGCCTCGGGTGGTGCCACGCAATTCGAGCTGGGCAAAGGCAGGCGCACCCAGAACAAACTGCCATCTCCGTCCTCGCTTTCTACACCGATTTGGCCGCCCATGAGTGTAACAAGTTGCCGGGCGATCCCAAGGCCAAGTCCCGTCCCCTCAATTCTGTCTGAGGCGGTACTGCCAAGGCGTACGTAGTCGTCGAATATACGGGGCAAGTCTTTTTCGGCTATACCGATGCCGGTGTCGGTAATCTGGAACTCCACGATGGATTGATCGCATCCCGTGTCTTCGTGCCGAATGGCCTCAATCGTGATGGCCCCGTTTTCGGTGAACTTGATGGCATTGGCAACAAGGTTGAGCAGTACCTGCTGAACCCGGCCCTTGTCACCCAAGACATGGCCAAGCGGCCGGGTTGACGGCAAAATCTCAAGCGTGGTGTTGCGGGCCTCGGCGTCGCGCCGCTGAGCGATGACGAGATCGTTCAGCATTTCGCCGAGGTCGAAAATACTGTCGCGCAGGCGCAGGCTCCCGCCATCTGCCTGGGTGACGTCGAGCGCATCGTCGATCTGGCTCAGCAATTGCTGCCCCGAGCCGTGCATGATCTGGGCATAACGCTTCTGTTCCTTGGTCAAGCGGGTTTCGACGAGCAGATCAAGCGTACCAAGAATTCCGTGCAGGGGCGTGCGCATTTCATGGCTGATCATGGCAAGAAACCGTGCCTTTGCCCTTTCTCCGGCAAGGGCGTTGTCTCGGGCGATCTGCATTTCCGCTTCGGCTGCGACACGGCGCGAGATGTCACGAATGAAACACACGCAGACTTCGTTGCTCGCGCGGTTGGCCATGTCGGCTGATAGCTCAACCGGGAAAAGCTGTCCCTCCGGCCCACAGGCCGTGAGGTTCGCACACCGGTTGGGGCCATCCGAACAGGATTGAACCAGGCACCTACCGGGGAGAGGGGCAAGCTCTCCGGTGTTATCGTCCCTGCGCAACAGGATATTCTCGACCTTGGCCGGCTGATCGTCCTGTGAATCATCAAGGCCGAACATACGTTCAGCGGCCGTGTTCATATCCATGATCCCGCCATCGGGACGCACGACTAGAACAGCATCCTGTGATGTGTTGAGGATCGTGGACAGGCGATTGAGCGTGGCCCGGTTCTCAAGTGCACGCCGCCGATACACCCGAAAGAGACGCCACAGCAGGATCATCAGCGATAGCATCCCCACCACCATGAGAACCACCAGAGCAGTCAATCGGATCAACTGACTGTACAGGTCGTTGCGTTCGAGCTCGGATTGACGTGCATCAATCGCCAGACTGGCGCTTGACAGGCGCCGGATCTGCTCGGTCAGGCCCTCTAGAGCTGCAATCAAATCGGGGCGGGCCGTGATCAGCTCGGCCTTGGGCCCGTCGATGGTGGGCAGCATCGTGTTGAGGGTTGAATGAATTTCGCCGAGATGGGATTCGGCATCCGTATTCGCCATGGCCGCCGCGTAGCTACTGCTGTTTTCCAGTGTGATTGAACGGCTGTAGAGTGCGTTGAACCAGCGGATCGCTTCCTTGATCGTTTCGGAATCCGAAGGGTCCAATCGTTCGAATGCGTTGATTGCCTTGAGCTGTTCGACTTCGAGTTGGGTGACCGTCCACTGTATGTTATCCGATGCGGCCGAGCCGAATTCGTCCAGCTTGAGGAAAACCTGCGCTGTCATGTAAATTGCGGCCAAAAGGCAAACTCCGGCCAATCCACTGAAGAGGGCCAGTTGGATTTTACGCCTGAGCAGAGTGCGAATGAATTTGCGGATGGCCATCTTTGTTGGGCCTCATAAGCGGACGATGCGCTTTGCTAGCGCGAAACGGTGATCCGGTCCAGTTGCCAGACGCTTCGTGTATAGATCGTTTCGGTGCGAAAGGCCGGGTCTGCGTCATAGTTGTAGACAAGCCAGACCGGTCCTTTGGAGCGTTGAGTCATTGGCTTGCCGTTCCTTTCGTAGGCCAGCAAAGCCTCGCCTGAAACGATTTCGCTGACTGGCATTTCAACCAGGTAATCATTGATCGCCTGAAGAGAGAGTGTACCCGCCGTCACATCGAAATGTTCCAAAAAATCCGACAGCCAGACACCGTCAAAGCGTTGTGGCCCGTTGGTCCAGATCGTCGTGGTCACAAAGCCTGAACGAGGCAGCGACATCAATAATTGGCGCGTGATGTTGATCTGAAGCGTCCCGTTTCCCTCGTTCTTGGGGCGGGTCAGGGTCAATACCACATCTTCCGGATCAGCCTGCACAGCCTGCCCCGTGAGACACAATCCTATAAAACCGGATTGAAGAGAGATGATTAATTCGCGACGGTTCATCACAGCTTTGTACTCACTCGAAAAATGCGACATATCGTTCAATTCTATGGTTTCTTTATCCTTCTCGGCTATCCCCCTATTCAATGGCATAGGTACAAAGGTACTATCGGGGATCGATAAACACCATATCTTGGGGTCCCGTATTGCTTTTGATCTGCGGGTAACGGAGCGTCGAGTGCTGTAAGATGTTGAACAAAGAATTGCTTCTGGCCGATGATCACGATCTCGTTCGTGACACAATTGCAGAGTATCTGCGCCGGGAAGGGGGGTGCAGCGTTTCTGTTGCGGCCTCTTTGGAAGGTGCGCTTGATGCTGCACGCGGAAATGTCTCGTTTGACCTTGTTTTGCTGGATTACTCCATGCCGGGGATGGATGCCCTCGGGGGGCTTGCCCGTATGAAAGAGGCGGTGCACTGTCCCGTGGCGATTATATCGGGAACAGCACCACCGGATGTCGCGCGCCGCGCCTTGCGTTCAGGGGCGGCGGGCTTTTTGCCTAAGACACTTGACCCCATGTCGCTGGTTACGGCGGTGCGGCATATGTTGCTGGGCGAAACATACATGCCCTTGGAGTTCCTGTCAGAGACCGGGCAGGTAGACGAGCGTGTCGTTCTGACCCCACGAGAGCATGACGTTTTGCGAGGTGTGGCCGAGGGCAAGTCGAACAAGGAAATCGCCCGCGACCTGAACATACAGGAAGTTACGGTTAAACTGCATGTCAAAACGTTGTCGCGCAAACTCGGCGCGCGAAACCGGACGCATGCGGCCATGCTGGGCCGGGATATGGGGCTGACGTAACGCCTGTTGCTGCTTTTGGGTTTGACATCGCCTTGCCGGCACGGGGATAACCTGCGGCATTATGACCAGAAAACCCTTTGCCAAACTGGAAGATTTCCTTGGTGCGATCGCCTTGATCGTGGCGTTCTTTGCGCTTGGCGTTTTTGATTTCAAAAAGGAGGATCCGCTGGTCGAAGCCGGGCTGCAAGCTTCGGCAAAGGAGGTTGTTCGGGAGGCAAGGCATGCTGTTGCCGTCGAAGTGGATGGCCGTGATCTGACACTGACGGGACTGGTTGATAGCGATGAGGAAAAAGCGCGCCTTTTGAACGGGTTGCGCGGGATTGACGGGCGTGGACGCATCAAGGCCGAAGTGGAGGTCCTTGAGGCCGCAAGCCCATACCGGACGAGGCTGGACCATCCGGTGGATGGGGCGATTGTCATGTCGGGCAATATCCCCTCCGAAGCATTACGGGACCGGCTTGAAAAGATCCTTGGCCATGATCTGTCGGCGCTTCGTCTTGCCTCGGGCGCACCGGACGGTTGGGCCGAAATGGCGGATCTTTTGGCCCGAGCCATGCAGCATCTGGAGGAAGCGCATGTGGTGATCGAGGATCGCCGTGTCGATGTTGCGGCGACGGCTTTGACACCGCTGGAAGCGGGCCGGGCAGAGCGCCTTTTGGGGGCGGCCCCAGAGGCGTATGAAATAACGTTAAGCATGGATTTACTGGACGATGGCAGCCCTCTTCGCCTGTCTGCCCGGCGGTCGGTGGATGGCGATATAAGTCTTGCAGGTAAACTCCCCGAGGGGATGGAACTTGAGGGGTTTGATGTCTCGCAGGTTGTCCGCACGCCGGTGGCCCCGCCGGTGGTAGGGTGGGAAGAGGCCGCTGCTACAGGGTTGGAGGCATTGGAGGCCTTGCAGGTGGGGCAACTGAGCATCACGGGCAGGAGCCTGACCCTGACCGGGGAGGCCTGGTCGGATACGGCCATCTCGGAGGTCCATGAGCTGCTGTCGGAGGTGTCCGAGAAGATGATTCTGAACCTCGGTGTTACCCAGATGGATGACGGGCAACCCTTTGATTTGACTGTACAGTTTGATGGTGAACGGGCAAAGGCAGAGGGCAAGATCCCCCGCGACCTGCCGTTGCGGGTGCAGGCGGCTTTCCTGGATCATCCGGTTGAAGATGCGGGGCTTGAGCTTGCGCAGGTGGCGGCGAGTTCGGCGTGGTGGGCGGCAGCAGTCACCGGTTTGGAGGCGTTGGCGCATTTCGAGCATGGGGAGTTGCGGGTCACGGAGGGGCGGTTGTCTTTGACCGGGCAGGCCTTTGGCCCAGAGGAAATGGCAAAGATAGATGCAGCCTTGTCGGCGCTGCCCGAGGGCGTTGACTTGGTGCAGAATGTACAGCTGAGGGATGATGGCAGCCCGGCGTCATTGGCCCTGCATTTCGATGGACAGACGGTACTTGCCGAAGGGAAGATGCCGAAAAGCCTGCTGTTGCCGGAACTGGCCCGGAACTTTGGAACCGAGATTGTCGATGACGGGGTAGCCATCGCTTATCTACCTGTCGAGAAAGGGTTTTCTGCGGCGGTGAAGGTGGGTGTTACGGCACTTTCCAAAGCGGAGAACGGCAATCTGCATGTTGCGAACAACAAGGCCGTCATACGTGCGACAGTGCGTGACCCAAAGACAGGGGAACGCGTTCAAGAAGCACTGTCCAAGATGCCGCTAGGCTATGAGCTTGACGTGGATTTGTCTTATCTGGACGATGGGCGGCCATTTTACTTGACCATGGAATTCGATGGTACCGTGGCGGTAAGCGGCGGCAAAGTGCCACGTGATCTTGGTGTTGCATCGCAGACCGCGATTTTCGGGGGTGACGTGCGGGCCGGAGACCTGACTTTTGCCGAGGTTCTGGCCAGCCCCGAATGGTGGGGTGCGGCGCGGGCAGGGATCGTGGGGCTATCCATGTTGGAACGCGGAAGTTTGCAGGTGGATACGGATGTGATCCGGTTGTCGGGTTTGGTCACCGATGCGCCACAGCAAAAGACCATCGAGCGGCGGTTGTCGTATTTGCCGGAGGGGTTTTCGACGGAGCTGTCGTTAATGGTTCGGAGCGAATCGGGCCAAGCCACTGATTAACGGAAAAAATGCCGTGCTGTATCGCGTCGGTATGACGTCGGTATCGCGTCGGTATTTCTGTCTGTGAGAGTGGGAATTAACAGGGCGTGCGGTGAGTTTCGTACGAAACGTACGGGAGTTTCGTACGGTTTAATTTTTTGGGGGAATGGCAGGAGTCAGCCCAATCAAGACATTCGTTCTGCGCCTGCATTGGATGGCACCGCCTGCGGGTCTGGGCGGAAAGCGGCGTTCACTGCGTCGGCACCGCGAACGGAAAAAATTGAAAAGCAGACCTATAGTTGCGGACCGGCTACGATGTGGAAATCACATGTGCCTGTTTTGATCCACGGCGTCCAGAAACACAATAACTAGGAATAACAATGAGCAATGCCTCAGACGATAAGGATCATCCTGTTCTCAAAGCCTTCAAAGAGATCGAAAAGCCCCTGGTTAACGAAGAAGACATCGCAGAGTTTACCGATGAGGATGACTTCAACAGACTGGGAGTGTCGCTACTTATTGAGGCGGGTTGCTATGTTTGCATCGCCGCAAACACACTTGGTGTGCACGAAAAGTGGATCGAGACACGGCCGCAATAGGCGGAAACATGGTTCGACTCTACAAGATGATTTCGGGCTTTCTGGATCAAACAACCCAGCGACGGCGCGATACGAGCTTTATTTTCGCCCGATTGGTCTTCGAAACGGTCGTGACAATACGTTACCTCATTAAACACTTCAGTCCTGATCTGGTTGCGTCTTATGTAAAGAGCTCATTCAAACATGAGGCCAAACTGCGAAAGAAGATGGAGCAGAACATCGCGGCACGTGGTGGAGTGATTTTGCCAATTGAAGATCGCATGATGAAGTCGATTGATCGTGAGTTTGCGAGTGCTGGTCTCGATCCAAGCGACCTGAACGGGTACAGGGAAAGAAACTGGGGCGGGAGAAACCTTTACGAAAAGCGGATGACCTAGGGATGGGCGATGCTTACCTTGGCGCGTTTTCCGGGCCGTCCCAAGCCGTGCATGGCGCTTGGGGAGACATCTACTCACACTGCCTTCAGACCGATGGCGATGAGTTGATATCACCGAACACTGAATGGGGTTACCCACGGCCACAATTGATCACTGCTTCAGCAAAACTGAGTCTGTTCGCGATAGATGACTATTTCGGGTTTGTTGGGGGTCCAGATTTGCAAGAAGCAGTACAAGAGCACCTAAGTAGTTTAGCAAATCGATTAAGTGCTTTCGACCAGGCGCACGAAGGATACCTTGCACTGAAGGAATGGCCAAGAATCCGTTAAAGAGACCTCTGCGAAAGTCGTTTGGGATTCTCAGGTTTGATTTGGTTTGGTAAGCTTTGGTATGAGACAGAGCTTTGCGACCCAACCCGCCCTATTCGCGCCGCATGAGGTGTTTGACCATCCCGCACTGTCGGCGCTTGATGATGTAGAAGAGCTGATTGACTGGTTGCGCGTGGAGGCGCTGCTGCCTGCCGGCGAGGATCGCAAGGCCACGGGGCGGCCCGGCTATCCGGCGCAGACCCTGTTTCGGGCGCTGCTTCTTGGCCTTTGGTATGACCTCAGCGATGTGAAGCTCTCGGCGCAGCTGGCCCGCGATCTGCTGTTTCGCAAGTTCTGTCGGCTGGAACTGGATCAGGGCGTGCCCGATGACACCACGCTGGGGCGGTTCCGGGCGCGGCTGGGGGACCGGCTGGATGCGGTGCTGGCCGAGGTGGTCACGATGCTGGAGGAGGCCCGGGTGGTGCTCGCGGAGGGGCGGGTGGCCATCGTTGACGGTGAAGGTGTGAACGCCATTGGTCCGAGTGAACACCTGAACGTGGTCGAGGCCGCCCGGAGCGGGCTGCGCCATGCCGATCCCGAGGCCGGCAGCCGGGTGAAACTCAACGTGAAAGGCAAGATGCAGGCGGTCTGGGGCTGGCAGGGCTTTGTCAATGCCGACGAGGACGGGTTCATCCGGCGGGCGGCGGTCAGCGCCGGAAACCGCGCGGAGGTGGACAGTCTGGAGGATGTGGTGGTGGGCGATGAGGCCGCGCTCTATGCCGACAGCGCCTATATCGGGCCGCGCACCCGGGCGCTTCTGGGGCGTCACGGGATGCGCGACCAGGTGCAGCGGCGCGGTGCGCGGGGCCATCCGCTGTCGGCGCAGGACAGGGCGCGCAATGTCGAGATCGGCGTGACGCGCGGCCGGGTCGAGGCGATCTTCGGGCACATGAAGCGACACTGGGGCATGGCCCGATCCCGGTTCATGGGGCTGTGGCGGACCCGGACCCAATTCCTTCTTGCCGCCATCGGATGGAACCTCTGGAAGGGCAGCGGGTTTCGCAAACGCTACGGATAAACCTCAAGGCACCGCACCACCCCGCAGATCAAAACCGCACCGATCCCTGCCACCCATACCAAAACCGAGCCGATGCGACGACGCATCCTCTCCAAATAACCCCCGTTTCGCAGAGGTCTCTGAACCGGATGGGGTGGATAGCTCCTGCTCCACCCGGCGTCGCAATGCGCCATACTGCAGTTGTTATAGACTGCTTATGAGAGGAGCTACCCAATGCAGGTTACAACAGTCGGCCTCGATTTGGCCAAAAACATCTTTCAGGTCCACGGCATCAGCGAGAATGGCGATGTTGTTTTCAACCAAGCTCTGCGACGAGCGCAATTGATCGCATTCTTTGAGAAACTTCCACCCTGCCTGGTCGGAATGGAAGCTTGCGGTTCCAGCCACCACTGGGCACGGCAACTGAGCAAGCTGGGCCATGATGTGCGTCTGATACCAGCGATGTATGTGAAGTGGGGTAAATCCGATGCGGTTGATGCTGCAGCCATCTGCGAAGCGGTGACGCGTCCGACAATACGTTTTGTCGCAATAAAATCTGAAGAGCAGCAAGGCGTCTTGTTTCTCCACCGCGCCCGTGATCTGATCGTCAAGCATAGAACGCAGCTCAGCAATATGCTGCGAGGTTTGCTGTCCGAGTTTGGCATAGTGATTGCACAAGGGGTTGGCAGCGCGATCAAGTTCGCGAAGGGCGTTCTGGATGGCGACAAGCCAGGCATTCCCGATGTTGCAATTGATGTGCTTGCCAATCTGAGCAACCAACTTGTCGCTTTGCACCTTCGCGTCCGTTGGTACGAGATGCACATGCGGCTTCAGGCCAAGCAAGACCCGCGCGTGATGTTGCTGCGCACGATCCCGGGCGTTGGTCCAGTGACTGCGTCAGCAATCGTTGCAACAGCAGGTGATGCCAGCCAGTTCAGGAACGGTCGCGAATTTGCAGCCTGGCTGGGTCTGACCCCACTCAACCGCTCAAGCGGTGGCAAGGAAAGGCTGGGCCGTATCTCAAAGATGGGGGACCGATACATCAGACGGCTGCTGGTCACGGGAATGACCTCGCGATTGAGGCAGATGAAGACACATCCGGAACGTGCTGACCCGTGGGCGCAAGCCCTGATTGATAGAAAGCCCGTTCGTCTTGCCACTGTAGCAATGGCGAACAAGACAGCGCGGATCATTTGGGCAGTCTTGACCAAGAATGAATATTACAGACCGCGCACTGCATAACTAAGGGAGAACAGAACACACGAGACAGCAAGACCATTTAAATGATGGAGTACAGTCAGCCCGTCAGCCGAGACACCCCGTCGAATTTCAGGGGCAACCAATAGTCCGAGAACCGGTTTGGGACTTGGTTTGCGGAAACCATCAGGGCCAGCGGCCGTGTGCGCCGCGCAAACAGGCCGGACACACGTCTGCTTCTGACCAGTGCTAAATTAGGTTCAAAAATGTCTTGCTATGCAGGAGCTATCCACACAAGACATTGCAAACTGCAACAGGGATCATATCCGCCGACGGTACAGGCCTTGCCGCACAAACTCTCGGCCAAACCGAACCGTACTTGGCCTGCAGCCGCTGGATTTGTTAGAGTTTTGAGTCATGTTGGGTCGCACTTCCGATGACCATACTTCACTTTTGCTTCGCTTGTGGGATCGACCACAGGTTTTCGATGCTGAAGGAGCGACGGTCCGGTTCCCGACGCGGAAGGCACTTGCGCTGTTTGTCTATCTTGCCCGTGCGGGAGAAAATGGCGCAGCTCGCGGACATTTGTCGGAGCTGTTCTGGCCAGGCAAACCGGACCGGGATGCGCGCCAGGCTTTAAGAGGAACGCTGCACGAGATGCGCAGCGCAATTCGGTCGAGTACCAACGAGATCGTCCGGCAGTCGCGCGATCGGATTTCGTTGAATCCTGAAGCGATCACTACCGAGTTCAAATGCGGTGACGGTCGAGCTGCTCAAACAGGCGGTGATTTCCTTGTCGGGCTGGAGATTGACACACCTAATTTCGACCAGTGGTGCGCACAAGAGCGGGCGTGGTTGCGCGAGGCAGCGGTGGCCAGAGCAGTTGCGTCTATGGAGGCAGTCCTCAGGGAGGGTCGTTTCGCGGCGGCGCTCGGCGCGGCCGAACAGATCATGGTCCTCGATCCCCTGAGCGAACTGGGCTGCCGAGGCGCGATGCGCGCATTGAGCGGGCTCGGCCGAAGAGCGGATGCGCTGCGGCACTACGCGTCTTTTTGCAACGCGCTGTCGGAAGACCTGGGGGCCAAGCCGGAAGCCGCGACGGAAAGACTGGCAGATCATATCCGTCGGGCCGACGAGCGCTTGCCGCCGGCGACGCTCATCCGGCCGGATAAACCCTCTATCGTCGTCATGCCGTTTTCGGACCTGACCGGCGGGGACAAGGCGCACCTGGTCGACGGGCTGGCCGCGGATGTGCGCACCGCTTTGGCCCGGGATCGGACCTTGTTCGTCGTGGCTGGCGACTCGGCCGACACCTATCGGGACTCGATGCTTGGTGCGGCCGAGATCGCGGGGGAACTGGGGGTGCGCTACCTGCTGCAGGGCCGGGTCCGGCTGGATGAAGAAAGGCTGCGGCTCGATGTCGAACTTGTCGATGGACCGCGCAACACCGTGGTTTGGAGCGAGCGGTACGATCGGGCTCGCGGATCGATGCTGAGCGTCCAGGACGAGGCGGTATCACAAATCGTGGCCGCATTGCGCGGCTACAAGGGAATCGTACAGCGCAACGAGGCACGGATCGCCAAGGCGAAGTCCGAAACCGACCTCGATGCCCATGACCACCTCATGCGCGGGATGATGCTGAAGGAGAAGTTTCTGAAGGACGAAATGCGCGCCGCACGCGGTCATTTTGAGAAGGCATTGGAGCTCTCCCCGAATTCAGCGCCGGCGCATGGCTGGCTCGCCTGGACGTGGTTCTTCGAGGTGTATCTGGGGTGGGCGGACGATCCCGCGGAGGCCTTGGCACGGACCGAGCAGAGTGCCCGGAGGTCAGTGCAACTCGATCCAGATCTCGACTTCGCGCACTGGGCACGCGGGGCCGCCTTTCTTGTCGCCGGAGACAACGGCGCGGCGCTCGACTGTTTCGACCGGGCGCTCGAGCTCAATCCCAACAACTCCGATGCCTTGGCCAACAGCGCATGGCCGTTAATGTTCGAGGGCCGGACGGAAGAAGCGGTCGCGCGACTGGAGCGTGCCATGCGGCTGAACCCGTTTTACCCCGACTGGTACTTCTGGGGCCTCGGTATGGCGCGATATCTTCAAGGGAGCTTCCGTGCCGCATGCGTGGTGTTCAGCCGGATGTCACAGCCCAATGAGCAAAGCAAGGCTTTCGAAATTGCCGCGCTCATGCGATTGGGCGAAACGGACCGGGTGGGTGCGGAGATTCGCGCACTCTACGACCTGGCACCCGATGCACGGGTAGGCGATCTTGTGACGCCGCTCGGGTTCCGCGATCAGCACATATCTGGGGCGCTTGCCGACACCCTGCGCGCAGCCGGGCTCGCAGGCTGACCAACGATTTTCCGACGCGAATCGGTTTCCCTCCAGGGTGTCGAAAGATCGAGAACAGGAGGACAACACGATGCAGACAAACGACGAGACCCCGATCCGCGATACCATCGACCGCTACGTGGAGGGCCTGCGCACCGCCGATATCGCACTGCTCAGATCCGCCTTCCATGATCACGCCAACATGTTCGGTGACTTTGGCGATGACCTGATGGCCGCCCCGATCGAGTCGCTGTTCGACTGGGCCGCCGCAGAATTGGAGCCAGGCGCGACGGGTGCAGACCACCGCGTCGAGATTGAGGACGTGGAAATTGCCGGCGATGTCGCCTTGGCGCGTGTGTATGAGCGAGACTTTTTCGGCGGCGATGCGCGCGAATTTTTCACGCTCGTGCGGTCTCCCGACGGCTGGCGGATCACCTGCAAGTCCTGGGCTACGATCGGCTAACCTCTGTCCTACATCCTCAACTTCAACCCACGAAACCAAATTCTGCGAAGAAAGGAGATTTGTGATGCCCGACCCGTTTCAGAATGTATCCGCCGCGGGCGACGAGATGATCGGCCAGATCATCGACGCGCTGGAAGACAGAGCCGAAGATCCCGCGATGAACGAGATCATCGCGCGCTATTTCGCCGAACTCGACTGGCCCGAGGAGGGCACGCTGCTGGAGATCGGCTGCGGCACCGGTCCTGTGGCACGGGCCGCCGCGCGCCACAGTCCTGGTACAAAGGTAATCGGGACCGATCCGGCCGCGGAACTTGTTGCGGACGCGCGCACCCGCGCGAAGGAGCTACCGAATCTGCGTTTCGAGACCTGTGACGGCACCCAGCAGCCGGTGGATGCGGAATCGGTGGATACTGTGATCCTGCACACGGTATTGAGTCATGTCGCGGCGCCCGAGAACCTGCTTGCCGAGGCATTCCGCGCTTTGCGCCGCGACGGCCAACTCGTCGTGTGCGACGCCGATTTCTCACGGCTTTCGCTGGCACTCAGCCCGGACGATCCGCTCGAAGCCTGTGCCATCGGGTTTACACGGAACTTCGTGACTGATCCGTGGCTTGTAACGCGTCTTCGGCCGCTCCTCGTCGAGACCGGCTTCGAGACCGAAGTTTTCCGGACCGAAACCAGGCTGGACCTGGAGGGCCACGGCGGCCCGGTGTGGACGCGGTTCGCAACCGGTCACCTCGTCGCGGACGGGATCATCGGACAGCCGCTCGCGGACGCGCTCATCGCCGAATGCAAGCGTCGTATCGACGCCGGTACGCTGTATGGTTTCAACCCTTTTGTGACGGCAATCGCACGGCGTGCCTGACTTGTGGCTGTTGATACGGCTGGGCCTCTTTCAAGCCCCGCTGTCATAGCCGGGTGTCCCCTTGTCCGAGCCGGAGACGATGGTCAATTTGGTTTTACACGACATTCCATCGGCTTTCAGAGGGCCCGTAATCCGTAACATCGGCGTAGCTGCTCCGCACCAGCCACCTGGTCAGTGTCCGGGCCATCAGCTCGTCGCCAGTCAGGCAGATCCTGTCGGCCGCAATCTCGGCATCGAAGGTCGAATGCCCCATCCATGCCGCGGTGAGCGCCCGGAGGTCGCAGGCGACGAACAGATCGACCTCATGCTTCGGATCGGTGAAGCAGAGGTCGGTTTCCTCGCCGGGCTTGGACAGCAGCCAGTAATTGACCTTCTCTTCGGGTGGTTGTTCGAGGATGAACTGGATGACGCATTTCCGCCGAGGGAGTTCAAGCTGGTCGATCTTTCGCCGGATGTTCCACATCAGCAATTGCGCATCGAGGTCCTGGAGCGAGACCTCACTGTCAATGTTTCGGTGCGCCCACTCGCCGAGCCCACGGATCAGTGGCCCGGCCTCGTCGGCCATGGCCGTCGTGACGTACTCCGCGTGGTCGCCCGGTCCTTCTGTCTTCTTCCGAATAAGCCCGTTGGCCTCGAGCTCTTTAAGGCGTTTCGACAAAAGCCCCGGCGACATACCGGGAACCCCTCTCTGGATCTCGTTGAAACGGGTAGAGCCGGACCACATTTCCGCGAGAAGCAGCATCGTCCAGCGCGGCTCGAGCAGGCTTGCGGCCATAGCGACGGGGCAAAATTTCGGATAATTCGAATCTGGCATCTCGGATCCTCCATCGCAATTCAAACATGCCTCCCGCACGTGCGTCCACTTCACATAGTGTAGTGGGTTTGCTCCATTTGCTGAACTTGGCCAGTCCGATCCGTCCGTGAGAGTGTCGTATCATCGAAACTGCAACGGAAGGAGTGGAACCATGCCCCTTGTCGATATCGAACTGATCGAAGGCGTCTTCGATGAAGACCAGAAACAGCGGATGATCCGCGACGTGACTGAAGCGATGGTCGGCGTCGAAGGCGAGGCCATGCGTGGCGTCACATGGGTCAGGGTACAGGAAATCGCCAGCGGCGAGTGGGCTATCGGCGGCAAACCGATGACCGCCAAGGACGTCAGGGCGAAGCAGTCTGAACCCGCCTGAGCGGTTCCCCCGACGGACGGGAGAGGAGGACCCATGAAAAGCGACGTCGCCGAAAACTTAAAGATCGCGACGCTTTACCTGCGCCTTTGAAGCGCCGCCGGCAACCGCCGGATCGTCGACGAATATGGCCGAGGTGATCGAGCAGCACATGTGCGATCTCTTCGCTGCGGCGAGGTCAAGGGGATCCTCTTGTCCCAGAAGCTCGAAATGACTCACGCATAAAGGCCCAGGTTCTTGGGAGCCGGGGCGCTGAAAGGCAGGACAAACATGACGAACACCACCGAAACCCACCGCTTCGAGCGCCCCGATGACCGGCTTGATATGAAGGACCGCGGGGGTATCGACATCATGAAGACAGCACAGGGGTCGACCGGCATGCACGCCGTGTTCGAACCTGGCTGGACATGGGAGGCGGACGAGGAATCGCTCCTCGGTCATCCGGACACATGCCCGATGCACCACACGGGCTACTGCATGTCCGGTCGGCTTGTGGTTCGCATGGTCGAGAGCGGAGAGGAAATGCCAATCACGAAAGGCGACTTCTTCGAGATCCCGCCGGGTCACGACGCCTATGTCGAGGGCGACGAGCGCGTCGAGATGTTCCTCTTTGAAGCCCCAGACCCGCATTCGTAACGTATTCCAGAGGCCCGGCCGCAGGACAAGATAAACCGCAGGCTCTTCCCCGGGAGGAGCCCGTGCTGCCCTTCCAAGTCACGGGCCTATGCGCGGTTCGGACTGAAACGGTCGCGATAAGCCGATGGCGTGATGCCACAATGGCGCTTGAAGATGCGGCGGAAGAAGGCAACATCCTCGTAACCCACGGAGAGCCCGACCTGCTGAATGGATGGCGCGCCGTCCTCGAGCATTTTTCGCGCGGCGGCGACGCGCAGCATCTGCTGGTAGACACCCGGCATGTGGCCGGTGGCCTCCTTGAACCGGCGTACGAGGTTGCGGCGGCTCATGCCTGCGCGTTCCGCGAGTTCCTCGACAGGAACGTCGCGGGCGAAATGTTCGGAGAGGTGATGCTCGGCATCCCGGACCTTTTCGTCATCGTGCGGTCGCGCCAGCGGCAGCATGGCATAGCCGGACTGGCCGGGTCGTGGCATGTCGAGGAGCAGCGCCTTCGAGCACTCGATCGCGACGGTGCGACCGCAGAGGCGCTCGACGAGGTGCAGGCTCAGGTCGCTCGCGGCATTGACGCCGCCACTGCAATAGAGGCCGGCATCCTCGGTCACGAGCAGGTCGGTCTGCCAGTCGACATCAGGGTATCTTTGCCGGAACCCGTCGGCGACGCCCCAATGCGTCGTGGCCCTGCGGCCATCGAGCAGGCCAGCCTCGGCCAGGAAGGCGACCCCTGAACAGACCCCGGCGACCCGGGTGCCGTTCTGATACCGCTCTGCCAGCCAGGGTGGGATCGCGGCGTGGCGCGCCATCCAGTCGTTCGGGACAGGGCCGGAGGCGGAAACCATGATCAGGTCGGCCGTTCCCAGATCCGCAATGGCCCTGTCTGGGGCTATGTTCAGCCCATAGGCGCTTCGCACCGGCGCGCCGTCGATTGATGCCGTCGTGACCCGGAACCGCGGTTCGGGATCATCGCCGCACATCTCGCGCCACATCGTTCCCGCGGCCGAGAAGACCTCGATCGGCCCGACGGCCGTCGACGCGTAGCCGTCGTTGACGAGAACGACCGCGACGTCCAGCTTGTCGTTGAACTCCGTCATTCATGGCATACTGCCATTTCGGCGCGGGAATTTCATCCGCTCTACGCTCTTTTGCACGATCCCCCCTGCAATCCGTCCGTATCACCCGGTGCCATTTCGCTCGCTCAGGGTTCATTCTTTGACCACAAACGAAAACGAGAGGAGGCAAAGATGGATCTCTACATCATCCGCCGCCACGGCATCTGGTCGAACGAAGACGAACTTGCGACGACCAACGATAAATCACTTCAGGTCGGCGAGGAAATGAAGGACCGGCTCCGTTGGATCCGCAGTTACGCGGTGACCGAGGAAGATGGCCGCATCGGATCGGTCTGCATCTACGAAGCCCGCGACCGGGACGCCATCCGAGAACACGGGCGTCGCATCGATGCCCCGAGCGAGGATATCCGGCTGGTCAGCGGCACCGCCGTGAAACGAGACGATCCAGAGCCGGTGACCATCGTATGACAGCATTTCCTTCGCAGGTCTCTGCGAGGGAAATCCAACAGTATTGATGAGCTGTGACCCCGCGACGCGTACGGTCAGAATGTCAGACATGCGGCTTGATGTGTTAATGGGGCACTTTTCACATATGCAGCGATTGGCTGGTTCGGCGGCCAACATCGGAGACACTTGATGGCAAGGTGAGTGACAGCTTCGGGCCGTTCGCGGCGCACCTGCGGAGTGGGCGGAGAGCTGATGGGGTGGATGGCTCCTGCTTCAACCGGCGTCGCAATGCGCCATAATGCAGGTGTCTAAATCTGCTTTGAGAGGAGCCACCCCATGCAAGTTACCACAATCGGCGTTGACCTGGCCAAGAACGTTTTCCAAGTCCATGGTATCGCAGAGAACGACGTTGTGTTGTTCAACAAGCCCCTGAGACGGGCACAGTTTCTGCCGTTCTTTGCTAAGTTGGACCCCTGCCTGATCGGCATGGTGTCTTGCAGCAGCGCCCATCATTGGGCCCGCGAATTGACGGCCTTAGGCCACGAGGTGCGTTTGATCCCACCGATGTATGTGAAGCCCTATGTCAAACGTGGGAAATCTGATGCCATTGATGCGGAGGCAATCTGCGAAGCGGTGACACGCCCAACCATGCGCTTTGTGGCGATTAAAACGGTTGAGCAACAAGCCCTGCTGTCGCTGCATCGGGCGCGCGACCTTTTGGTTCGTCAAAGAACGCAGTTGATCAACGGCTTGCGAGGACTGGTTGCCGAGTTCGGCATCTACATCCCCAGAGGACTGGCCCGCGTGATTGGGTTTGCTGAGGATATCACACTGGGTGAAGTGCTCGATTTGCCAGACATCGCCAATGAGGTGATCCGCAACCTGTCAGAACAGTTGATGGCATTGCATAAACGGATCCGATGGTATGAAGAGCGCCTCAAGCAAGTGGCCAAAGAAGATGCGCGTGTCCGTTTGTTGCGCACGATACCCGGCGTCGGCGCGGTGACGGCTTCTGCGATCATCGCCAGCATCGGCGACGGGCACCAGTTCCGCAATGGCCGGGAGTTCGCCGCCTGGCTGGGCTTGACGCCTGCAAATAAATCCAGCGGAGGCAAGGAAAAGCTGGGGCGGATCACCAAGATGGGCGACCAGTATTTACGCTCTTTGCTTGTCGTCGGCATGACATCCCTGGTCCGACAAACACGGTCCCACCCCGAACGTGCCAGCAAGTGGCTGACGTCACTGCTCGAACGCAAACCCGCCCGTGTCGCAACTGTCGCCATGGCCAATAAGACCGCCCGGATAGTCTGGGCTGTCCTAACCCGCGACGAACCCTACAGCCCCCGTGCGGCAGTCTGAGAAGAAAGGAACAACGAGTTAGCAAGACCTGCGAGATGATGGTGCATAAGTCTGCCGCCAAAACCAAGACACTCCGCCGAATGTCCCGGGCGTCATAGCCCGCTAAGCTGTAAGGAACTTGGTTTGCGGAACCCATCAGGGCCAGCGGTCAAAACCGCGCAAACAGGCCGGACACATGACTGCTTCTGACAAATGCACAAATCAAATCAAAAATGTCTTGCTATGCAGGAGCCATCCACACATGTCATTCGCTGTGCAGTTGACGAACGACAGCTTGGTGCAGTTTGTAAAGCCTGCCCTATTTCCCGACAGCGGAACTTCGAGCATAGTGAAGCAGCCGCCCGGGAAGCGTCCCAAGAAGGCGGAATAAGCTATCGCAGTATTGAGTAATTTTGTCGGCTTTCTGGAGCTTCCGTCACCCGTTGATGCGCTCGGCTTGGCGCAAGGCAAGGGCTTGGATCGTAAGAGATGGACCTTCGCCTCCACCAGAAGTGGGAAATAGACTTGCATCGGCTATCCAGAGGTTCGGATGATCGTGGCTGCGACCAAATCGATCCGTCACAGAGGTGGCACTGTCGGCGCCCATGCGTGCAGTCCCCAAAGCATGTGTTGCTGTAAACTTATCCCAAGACCCAAACTCTTCTACAAGAATTTCCGTCCCGGTCTGGCGCAACAGCTCCCGCGTATTGCTCGCCATGATTTGTAATAACTTCAGGCTGTTTGAACTCAATACCGAATTGATTACGGGAAGAGCTAAGCCATCGCTATCGTTCTCAGTGTCGGATAAGGCAATGTAACTGCGCTCATCAGGGATGACTGCGCCTGTTGCGCCGACGGTAATGGCGGATCCAAAACTGGAGCGCAGTCTCGTTTTCAACGCCGCTCCAAAGCCAGAGAGAAGTCGCGATGCATAGGCGACCGGACCGGTCAGTCCGATTTCTTGAACGGCTGAGGTATAGCGACAGCCGCCCACGGCTTCAGGTACGCCGTTTGGAGCACTTTGGGACCATGCGACCGCATCTGCGGGAAGACCCATATGACTGTTGCGCAGTCCAGGCAGCAGCGCAGTGCTATGCCATGACAGGGTTTCCATGAAATTACGGCCGACCTGGCCCGACCCGTTAGCAAGACCATCAGGCGTTTGCGTGCTTTTTGCGGCAAGCAGGAGCCGAGGTGTCTGCACCGCTCCGCATGCGAGGATCAACTGTGGGGTTTCCTGTCGTATGTGACGCTTCTCGTGGACATAGTGAACTGCGGCAATCCGACCGCTGCGTGCGGCCTCAATGTGTATGACCCGTGCCTCCGGTATAAGCTTGAGGCGTCCAGTCATTTCTGCATGCCTTAGAAACGTGACATCGACTGAACCCTTGTCTCCCAAAGGGCAACCGCGACTACATTGCCCGCAATAATTGCAGCCGGGGCGACCATCAAATGGCTGTGACAGCACGGCACGGGCATTCGGCTCGAATGGCAGACCAACGCGCAGACCAGCCTCTGCCAGACGTTGGGCCGCTGGACTAAGCGGATGCGCCGATTGCGGATAAGGGGCAGAACGCCATCGCGCACCGCCGGTCTCTGGTCCGGCAACACCGATCAGGTATTCGGCTTTGGTGTAGTAGGACTCCAGCTCTTGATACGCCAGTGGCCAGTCTGCCCCGATGCCATGGTCGCGCGCGAGCGTGAAACTTTCAGGGTGGAGCCTGTGCGCCTCCCCGACATAGTGCAGAGTGGAGCCCCCCACGCCCAGAACATGCGCATAGCCTGAGCGACTGGGCTGGCGGCGGTTATTCAAGGGGCGCCGGCCCTGAGCCGCGTTCCAGCTCTGTAAGTCCGCTTTTGCAGGATCGAGTCGCCCGAGATCGCCATAGAGTATTTGCGCGCGACTGCCAGACTTGACCGGAAAAGTTCGGCGCTCCCATCCCGGCTCTGTCAAAGGATAGTCTTGCGACGGGTTGAAACGCGGCCCTGCCTCGAGCAGAAGGACCTTCAGCCCGGCTACCGTATGGGCCCATGCAGATGCGGCTCCACCGGCTCCCGAGCCGACAATCACGACATCATATGCCTCATCACTCATTTCCACGGAGGAGGATACCCCTCCGGCTGTGGGGCTGGCTTGAGTGAAAGCCCGACATAAGTCTGCGGTTGCGCGTAGTATATTTCTACAGTCATCTGGCGCAGCAATTGAAAGAACCGCCCCGGCACCTCGTTGTAATCTGCCTGTTCCATATATCTGAGCACATCTTGACGAGTTTCGGATGGCAACTCTGCAAAGCTACGTTCATCCAATGTGTTGAGCCAAGCCGTCCCAAGCGCGAAAAGACGGTGCAGAGAGCTTCCCTTTGGTGCAAACAACATAAGCTCGTCGCTTACGCCAAGCGCTGTGGCCGACGGCGTGACGTCATCCGCTGGCAAGAGAGTGTCGATCACGACATCCAGAGTCTCGCGTTCGATTGTTGCAGTTTGTCCGAACACCGGCGAAGACACCAGCGCCACCATGCAGCCAGAAGCCAGCTGCAAAATCGCGTCTCTACGGTTTACGGCCAATGCGCTTGTTGAACTTTGCGCAGATTGATTGTCAGGCGCGCGATTGCTGTTCATGGTTCGTCAAAGCCGCCTTGTGCAGTAGCAGACGAGATTTTGATGCAGTGGGCATCGATGCCTGGACCGGCTCACTTGCCGAGTCAGCTCATTCCTGAATTGGTAAGGCGGATGGCTGAGGATTAGGTGGTGCCGCTGGAGCCGGAGCCGTGGGTTTGTCGTTAAACTCGCCATAGGAATGGGTCCCAATGTAGCCGCCAGCACTTCCATCGAAGCCTAACGTCCCGCCAAAATTGTAATGGTTCCCAATGCCGCCCAGAATCCCGAAGGGGGTGCCATCGAAGCCCAGACCGAGTCCAGCCTCTCCGGCAATGTCCTCGTCACCAAGAATGCCAGTAAGGCGTACATTCGGGGCAATATCACGACCGAGCAGATCAAAATGCATCGACAGACGACCGCCTTCCACATCACCGCCCGCATCAACATTGCTGTGAATCACACCAACAACGCCTTCGAGTGTGCCACGGGAGCCGATACCCCAGTTCAAACCAACAAAGAGTGATGTATCGTCATTGCTGCCGGGAGTGTTGACCGCCGGTGGCGTCACGGGCGGCGGGCCAGCAGTTCCAGCGAAACCATGGGTGGCGAGAAACATAATACTAAGGACCGAAGTGAATAGCCGTATTATTTTCATATTAGCCTCCAAATGACTAATTCGTAACATTTCAACTTTTTATGTCGAGTCTTATCATCAAGGCGGAGCCTTGCCTCGAACTGGGAAAGCTTCATACAGTAGGCCCCGATACTGAGCATGAACAGCGTGATAATACAGGTCAAGTCCAGTGTCTGCGCTGAGGGATGGATTGGAACTGCACCTACCTATGTCACTTCGCGGCGGCTACTGCCTGAATGTTCGGTGCTGCCAGCAGAACCCCGGTTGAGCGAGGCGTGTCGTCGCATACGGGCTACCATAATGATTGTTCCATATTCCAATGTCCGCTTTGGGTCGTCCGCGCAGACGGCTCACGCCTTTAGATTTCGATTGCTTCAGCGATCGCCAGCGCATCTTCAAGCTCAACGCCAAGGTATCTGACAGTGCTCTCCATCTTGGTATGCCCCAACAGCAACTGGACCGCCCGCAAATTGCCAGTCTTCTTGTAAATCTGCGTCACCTTCGTGCGCCGCATCGAGTGCGTGCCATAGGCGCTGGCCTCCAGACCGATGGACGTCACCCACTCACGGACAATACGCGCGTACTGGCGGGTCGAGATGTGAAGCCGTTCGTGAAAACGCCCAGGCCAGAGGTACTCTGATCCATTCATGAGCGGCTCCCGCATCCACCTTGCCAGCGATGCACGGGTACCGTCAGAAATTTCGAAACGCACAGGTTTCTGGGTTTTGCTCTGTAGCACTGACGCCCGCTCCTTGATTTGGCCTGACGCCATGACATCGATCACCTTCATCTTCACCAAGTCGCAGCTGCGCAGCTTGCTGTCGATGGCAAGATTGAAGAGGGCCAGATCACGATGGTTTTCATCCTGCTCCAGCCGCACCCTGATCGCCCAGACATGTTTGGGCTTGAGCGGCCTTTTCTGGCCAACGATCCGGCCTTTGTTCCAGACTGGGCGCAGTACGCGGATAGCGGGTAAGTTTGGTGTTTCCATGATGGATCCTCCGATCGACCACGCCCTCCCACATCGACAACCCGACGATGACAAGACATCATATCACATGATGCTGCGATGCATCCGAGGTCGGCAGTGAGCCCAAAATGACCGCGAGGTGCCAGGACGTGTTTGCGCGTGCAGCGAGGCGCGCCTCGTCTGAACCAGGGCCAAGTTCAATGCATCCGATGCACCCGACCAACACGCTCTTGCGGCTCTTCCTCTTCAGCGAGGACCAACCCATCCACGACCATGCTGAGAATATCCGATGAGGACACGCCGGATCGCGCCAGGTTGGCGACCATTTCGACAATGAACCGGTCTGTCAGGCAGTCGACGCAGAGGCCTCTTTGCTGCGCGCGATGGCCGAGACCGGCCATTTCCTCTTCGATAAAGTCCTCGAAGCCCGGTGCTCCCTCGTGAATCATGCCGTCCTGCATCAGTCTCTCCTGTCGACGCGAGACGCGCCTGCCTTAGAAGTGATCCGCCCAAAGCGTGCGCCCCCCAAGGCCACGATGGGGCATCGTGCGGCCATGTAAACCCGCTTGAGGCTTTCCTCGCTCATTACGGGGCCGGCTTGCAAATCGAGAACCAGTGCCACTGCGTGTGTCCGCTCGACAAGGGCGGTGATCTGGTCGTCCGCGCAGGTTTCGGCAGACAACACCGCAACCGAGGTTCGCGATTCCTGCGCCAGCGCGCCGGCCAGGATGCGGGCTGCCTCCGATGGGCCCTTTTCGCCTCCGAGCAGAACGACGCGGCTCAATCCACGGAACAGGGGACGCTGCCCCAGCAGCAGGATATCCGCGTCTCTCAGTTCGGCGCAGGCCGCGCCCACGAGATCTCCGGCGGCCACCGTGCAGTCCCATTCGGTGTCCAGGTCTTTCGCGAGGTCTGAAAGGCGCGCGCCAAGCTCTGCCGCATCCCGCCTCGCCATCCGCCGCAACCGGTCGACCCTTGGAGGCGCCATCATTAAGATGCCGCGTGTCGAGATGATCTTCGGATCGCGGCCGCTCCAGTAGTCGTTGCCGACCGGCTCGATGATCAGGCCCGACGGCATGGCGGGCGCCAATCCAAGGATCGCACGGCACAGGGACAGGGCCGCGTCCGCACCCTCGAGGCTCTCGGCCGCGATGATCAGCTTGCGGCTCACCGCGCTCATCGCGGCTCTCCTCCATCCGCCGCCGCGGCGCGGTCTGAGAAGGATTTGCGCGTCATGGCGAATTCGCGCAGCCGCGCCTCGACCAGAGCGTTGACGCAGTTCTCGGGAAATGTCCCGTCATCACCCCCCCGCGCGCCTGCCGGAACGCCTGTCATCAGCGCAACCGCCTCATCGACGCTTGTGATCGGGATAACGCTGAACCTCCCAGCCTCGACCGCATCCGTCACGCGGTCCCGAAGCATCAGGTGGTCGATATTGGCGGCCGGAATGAGAACCGCCTGATTGCCGCTCAGCCCCCGTTCGGTGCAGATGTCGAAGAACCCCTCGATCTTCTCGTTCACGCCGCCAATGGCCTGAACCTGACCCATCTGGTTGACCGAACCGGTGATTGCTATGTCCTGACGGATCTCCAGATTGGACAATGCGGACAGCAGCGCGACCAGTTCGGCGCAGGATGCGCTGTCGCCTTCGATGCCGCCATAGCTCTGTTCGAAGACGAGACTCGCGTGAAGCGAGAACGGCATGTCGAGGGCGTAGGTCGTCGTCAGATAGCCCGACAGGATCATGACGCCCTTGGAGTGAAGCGGGCCGCCGAGTTCGACCTCGCGCTCTATGTCGATGAGCTTGCCACTTCCCGTCCGGACACGCGCCGTGATGCGGGAGGGCCGTCCGAACCGGAAGCCGCCAAATTCGTGCACCGAGAGGCCATTGACCTGTCCGACGGTCTTTCCGTCCGTGTCGATCATCAAGGTCCGACGCGCGATCGCTTCCTGTACACTGTCGCGGACCCGGGAGGCCCGCCTGTCGCGCTCGACCACGGCCCGCTCGATATTCTCTCTCAGGACCTCTTTTCGCTCATTGGCACGCGCGTAGTGCTCGGCCTCGCGCAGTATGTCGGTGACAGGGCCAACCCGGAGCGAGATCTTCTTCCCGTCCTGGGCAAGCCGGCTCGACTCATCGAGCAGACAGGCGAGCGCATCGTCGGCTACGGGCAGCAAATCGTTCTTCTCGGCATAATGGCGCAACAGAAGCGCCATATCGCCAAGTGATTCGTCGTTGCGCTCGAGGGTTTCCTCGAAATCCGCCTGCACCTTGAAAAGCTCCTGGAAATCGGGATCGCGCATGACGAGAAGCGCGTAGAGAGACCGGTCTCCGACGAGGACCACCCTGACGTCGAGGGGTATCGAATCCGGTTCGAGCGAAGTGGTCGAGAACAGGCTGACCCGCTCGGCAAGAGAGGTGGTTGCGATCGACCGGTCCTTGATACTCCGCTTGAGCGCATCCCATGCATAGGGCTCGCTCAACACCTGGCGTGCATTGAGGACAAGATAGCCGCCGTTTGCGCGGTGCAGTGCGCCGGGGCGGATCAGCGTGAAGTCCGTGACAAGCGAGCCCATCTGCGAGACATGTTCTATCCGTCCGATCAGCCTGTCGAAGGTCGGCAGATCCTCGACAACTACGGGTGCGCTTTCGGGGGCCGTCGGCCCATAGGCGACCATGACATTGACCATGTATCGCCGAAAGAGCGGCTCGAGATGTGCCTTGCCCGAAACCTCCGGAAACGGGCCGTCCGGCCGTTCCGACGCGGCTTGCAGGAAAAGTTCGGGGTTCTCGACCATGTCGTCGTGGACCCTGGACAGGAAATCGACGGCTGCTCCCGCGTCGCCAAGAGCCTCCTGGGCCTCGCCGATCCGACCCGAGACGGCGCGCTTCGCCATTTCGGCATTGAGCGCCTCGATGCGGCTTCGGTGTTCCCGCTCCAGTTTCGGCGTCTTGGCAAGCACCTCCTGCAATTCGCTCTGGAAGCGCGCGATCTTTTCCTCGATGACCGACTGTTCCTTTTCCGGAAGCTTGTTGAACTCCTCCGTCTTGACGACGTGATCATCGCGCATCGCCGCCACCATGAAACCCATGGGTGTCCGCAGCAGCGCGATGTCCTCCGACCGGGCACGGCTCGTGAAATCGGCCATCGCTTCTTCCTGCTGCGTGCCAAACTCCTCATCAATGATGCGTCTCTGCGTCCTGTATTCGTCGGATTCGAACAACGCAGGGATGTCGTTGGCGAGGTCGTTGACGACTCGCACCATCTCGTCCTTGAGCCGCTCTGCAACCCCGGCGGGAAGCCCGAGGGCCACCGGTTTTCGAGGGTCGTCAAAATTGTTGACGTATGCGAGGTCCTCGGGAGTTTTCCGGCGCAGGGCCCGCTCCTTGAGAATCTCCTCGACTGCAGTGTGGCGACCTGTTCCCTGCGGCCCCACCACGAAGAGATTGAAGTCGGGGTGCCTGATGTCGACGCCTAGCCGCAGGGCTTCAAGGCCGCGGTTCTGACCGATCAAACCGCTTCCGGAATGGCGCCCGAGCGCTGCCGGGGATAGCGTTTCGGGATCGCATCGTTGCCTAAGTTGCTCCAGAGGCAGCGCACGGGGCGTTTCAGTCACCATCTTTCCTCTTCCGTCCATATCCTGTCTGGCAACGCTATAGCATCCCGCGTTCCCTTGGGCTGATCTCTATCAACAGCGGTCCATCCCGAACCTTGACGTACGTCAAGGTTCGAACGCCGGTCCCTGTGTGATCTTCGGCTTCAAGCAAGCGAAGTCGGGACGGGGCCATCACCAACCTAAATCAATCCTCGGACCGCGAGATTCGTCTGATGCGGTCGTTTGGCCTGACTGGCCTCGTGCGCTACGGTCTCGGGGTGACGATCGGGGCAGTGATCTAAATTCTCGTCGACGAAATGGTCATGCGGGCGGGTATGTATGCACCAGCAGACTTTCCGTTTTCAGCCATCGTCATGGCCTCTACCGCGGCAATCGTGCTCCACATGGCCGCGATCGCGGCCTGGGATATACAGAAAAGCGTCGCGATTGCTGGAGCGAAACCCTGATCGAGGTCATCGGGTTTTTGGTCATCATCCTCGGCGGCATCGCTGTCGACCCTTCCGCACTCGTCAACCTTTCAGCCACGGTCCTGCCGCCTTTGTCGGATACAGGCGCCTTGGAGGGCGTGCTCGCGGCCAACCTGATCACCTTCTTTACCTTCAACAGGTTCGGCGATATTGTAAATCTCGTCGTAGAGGCCCGCAGTCCGCGCCGTGATTTGCCCTGTGCCATCGCCATCACCCTCTATCTGGTGACGCTTATCTATGTCCTGATTTCCTTGGTCGCGATCAGGGCCGTCCCGGCATAGGTCTGGTCGAAACCACCTCGGCGGTGATGCTTTTCGTTTTCTTCATGGTCAATCTGGCTCTTGTGCGGCTCAAGGCTGGTGGCGAATCGCGCCCTGCGGACAGCTTCAGTGTGCCGACGATCATGCCACTCGCGGGCGCTCTTAGTTGCGCTGGACTGCTGGGCGAAGCGCGGCTCCTTGGATCATAAGGCTTTTTCCGGAAGCGCGTCTTTGACGCTCAGAATATGCCAGCACGCAGATTTCAGACATTCGGACATTGAAAGCAATCTCGAGAGGCAACTCCGTCCCGCTCTGCCATCATTCGCCGAGTTAAAATGCTGTGCCGGGCTTGAATGGCCGCTTCTACGGGCCGCACCAAAGCATTGGGTTGGGTCGACCAGCGGCGGCTTTGGGCCGATCACGTTCCGAAGGGCGACGAAGGCTCCCGACTTTGGAAACCCCCTCCCTGCGCATAGCCCCCATTTTCAGGATCGATATTGCCCATGACCGTTTGGTGGTTTCCCCACAAAAAAGGCCCGGCTGTTGAGCGGGGCCTTTGGACTCTCTGTAAACCTTAGGATCAGGCGCGGCGGCGGCGGCGGCCTCCGGAGCGGCCACCCCGGCCACCGGCGGCTTCTTCACCGGGTTTCGGCGGGGCCTTGTTGAACTTGATCCATTCGCCGCCGTGCGGGTCGTTGTTGGTCAGGAAGTTGGCGGCGCGGATAGCCTCCATTTCCTTGCCCGGGCGCGGCAGGGTGGAGCCGAGGCCGAAGAGTTGGCAGAAGGTTTCGTCATCCATGTCCTCGGGCAGGACGAGGCCCGCAGCGGCGACTTCGGCCTTCTTGGCCTCGATCTCGGACTGTTTCACCGGCAGGGCCACCGGGTTCATGATCGCCGAGGTCATGCCAGCGCCCATGGCCATGGGCAGGAAGGCATTGTTGATGCCGTGGCGGTTGGGCAGGCCGAACGAGATGTTCGATGCGCCGCAAGTGGTGTTCACGCCCAGTTCCTCACGCAGGCGACGGACAAGGGTAAAGACCTGCTGACCGGCGGTGCCCATGGCGCCGATCGGCATAACCAGCGGGTCAACCACGATGTCATGCGCGGGAATGCCGAAATCGGCGGCGCGTTCGACGATCTTCTTGGCGACTTCGAAACGCACTTCGGGGTCTTCGGAAATGCCGGTGTCATCGTTGGAGATGGCCACAACCGGCACGTTGTATTTCTTGACCAACGGCAGAACCAGTTCAAGGCGCTCTTCCTCGCCCGTGACCGAGTTCAAAAGCGGGCGACCTTCGGCAGCGTCAAGGCCCGCTTCCAGCGCGCCGGGCACGGAACTGTCGATGCAGAGCGGCACGTCGACCAGACCCTGTACCAGTTCGACGACCTTGCGCATCAGGGGCGGTTCGGTCTCGTTCGGGTTGGGGTTGGAGTTGTAAACAACACCCGCGTTGATATCGAGCACGGTGGCGCCGGCGGCGACCTGTGCGATGGCGTCTTTTTCGACGGTCGAGAAATCGCCCGCTTCCAGTTCGGCGGCCAGTTTTTTGCGGCCGGTGGGGTTGATCCGTTCGCCAATGACGCAGAACGGCTCATCGAAGCCCATCACGGCGGTCTTGGTTTTGCTTTCGATGATGGTACGGGTCATGGTTTATCCTTGTTGGTTTGCTGGGACGCCCGAGGCGCCGCCGTGGTCGATGGCCCAGTTGGCATTTGTCTTGATGCCGCCAAGCGGGAAGAAGTGAACCTGTTCGATGTTGAAATCGGGGTTCGCGGCCTTGTGCGCGGCCAGTTCCGCCAGAACGTCGGTCGGCTCGTACGGCAGCAAGAGCTTGGAGACATCCATGGCGCGCTTTTGCAGGACCTTGAGCGAGGGGCCGACGCCGCAGGCGATGGCGAACTTGATCAGGGTTTGCAGTTTCGCGGGACCGGCGATGCCGATGTGAACGGGCAGGGTGATGCCCGCCTCGCGCAGGGCGTCAGCCCATGCGATGATGGGTTTGGCGTCAAAGGCGAACTGGGTGGCGAGGGCCATTTCGGCATCGGTGCGTTCGGAGAACTTCTGTTTCCATTGCAACGCCTCGTCGACATTCTTGCGCGAGCCGTCGGGGTCGATGTCCTTGTTGCCTTCGGGGTGCCCGGCGACGTGCAGGCGCTTGAAGCCCGCCTTGTCGAATTCACCGGTTTCCATCAGCTGCATGGAGCAGTGGAAATCGCCATGCGGCTTGTCGACGCCACCGGCCAGCAAGAGCGCCTGATCGACACCGGCCTCGCCTTGGTAGCG
Source organism: Roseovarius bejariae (assembly GCF_009669325.1). NCBI lineage: Bacteria > Pseudomonadati > Pseudomonadota > Alphaproteobacteria > Rhodobacterales > Roseobacteraceae > Roseovarius > Roseovarius bejariae. The sequence continues at coordinate 245,134 of NZ_SZWE01000001.1, read as the reverse complement.
GGCGATCCAGTCGGCCAAGGTGGCCTGATCCTTGATGATGCGTGCGGGGAAGTGCGGCATCACCGGGTATCCGTCGGCCGCCAGACGTGCGGCGGTTTTCACCATGTCGTCGATGGGCGTGCCTTCGATGTGGGCGATGTAGACGCGGGTGCCTTCGGGCAGCAGGTCGCGGAAGTTTTCGACCTTTTCCGCGGTGCGCGGCATGACCTCGATCGAATAGCCTTTGAGGAAGGCTTCGACCTGCGGGTTGACGGGGGCAGGGGCAGTGGCGCCTGCGTCACGCTTCTTGAAGTTCAACAGAGCCATTGCGGCCTCCCATAGCGATCTCGGGCTCATGCCCAACCTTCGTTTGCGATCAGTTGTTTTATACGGTCCTGATCGTATTCGGAATCCAGGCGGGAGGCTTCGGATTCGGCCACCTCTGCTGGATCACCTTCCACTTGATAGGGAGCCGCCTTGCGCCATTCGGCGAGGTAGGCATCGGTATCGGAGGCGCCGATTTTCATGGCGGCGCGATCGATGGCCTGTTCGAACCGTTCGGGAAGCGGTTTTTTCGCGCCCCGACGGCCCTTGCCCACGATCACCTGCGCGGGAATGTCCCGCCAGTATACGATTGTGACGTCAACCATGGCTGATTCCTCTATCTTCGTGGCTCGTGTCTAAAGCAGGCGAGCCCTTGGGCGGGGTCGATTTTCGACAGAACGCGGACATCATGCGACGTGCAGAGACTAACGCGGGCGACATGGTGGCACCATGGGGGCATTTCGGAAAACCTCTCATGATCGTCATGTAGAGTTTTACAACAGCTTGCGCGGGGGGCTTTGACGCACTACCTTTGAGGTAACTCGAAATGGAGGGCGTGTAGTTATGGCGCCCAAGCGTCCCGGAAGTGCGGGCGCGGTCCCCAAAGCGGTCGAAAGCCCCGCACTCAAACCCCCCGGGTCCACGGTGCCGTTGTATGCGGCGCTGGATCTGGGAACAAACAGTTGCCGTATGCTGATTGCCCGTCCCGAGGGTGGTCAGTTCAAGGTTGTCGACAGCTTTTCCAAATCCGTGCAGCTTGGCGCGGGGTTGGAGAAGTCTGGCCGTTTGTCACGGTCATCCATTTACCGGACAATTCAGGCGCTTCGCGTGTGTCAGCAGAAATTGAAGCGGCACAAGGTCAAGCGCATGCGGCTTGTCGCGACGGAGGCGTGCCGGCGGGCCCGCAACGGCCGTGATTTCATGGCGCGGGTCAAGCGCGAGACCGGACTGCACCTGGATATCATCGAGCCGCAGGAGGAGGCGCAATTGGCCGTGGTCTCCTGTGCGCCGCTGGTCAGCCGGAGCACCGACCAATTGCTGGTGGTGGATATCGGCGGCGGGTCGACCGAGCTGGTCTGGATCGATCTGCGCGATGTGCCCCATGCCCATCGGCGGCGGGCTATCATGCGGATGCATTCGGGCTTTCATTGTGTCGAAACGGGCGTTCCGGCGGCGAAGGTGGTGGATTGGATCAGTGTGCCGCTTGGAGTGGCCACGCTGCGCGATCAGTTCCGGGATGTCGAGGACGACAGTGCGCGATTTGCCCTGATGAGCTGGTATTTCGAGGAAAACCTTGCCGAATTTGCGCCCTACAAGGATGAGCAGGTGCGCGAGGGGTTTCAGATCGTCGGCACCAGTGGCACGGTGACGACCGTGGCGGCCAGCCATCTGGGATTGAAGCGTTATGACCGGAACAAGGTGGATGGCTTGCGGATGACCAGCGACGAGATCGACAAGGTGATCCGCGGATATCTGACGCTTGGCCCCGAGGGGCGGCGGCGTGACCCACGGATCGGCTTGGATCGGCAGGCGTTGATCATGTCGGGGGCGGCGATCCTGCAGGCGCTCTTGCGCTGTTGGCCTACCGACCGCCTGTCGGTGGCGGATCGGGGCCTGCGTGAAGGGATGCTGTATGCGCAGATGGCGAAGGACGGCGTATTGAAGGACGAGCGGGACTGATGGCAAAACGACCGGATGGCAAGAACACCTCGGGGCGCGGACAGCGGGACCTGAAGGTGAAGGTGAAAACGGCGCGTGGGCGCAAGCCGTCGTCAACGCGGTGGCTGCAACGGCAGTTGAACGATCCTTACGTAAAGCGCGCGCAGGCCGATGGATACCGGGGGCGCGCGGCCTACAAGATCATGGAATTGGACGACAAGTTCCGCTTTCTGGTGCCCGGCGCGCGGGTGGTCGATCTGGGCTGTGCGCCCGGGGGCTGGTGCCAGGTGGCGGTGCCGCGGGTGAATGCCTTGGGCGAAAAGCAGGGCAAGGCGCAGGGCTCGATCCTTGGGGTCGACCTGCAAGAGGTAGAACCAATCGCGGGGTGCGAGTTGCACCAGTTGGATTTCATGGAAGACGGCGCCGACGACAAGGTCAAGGACTGGCTGGGCGGTAAGGCCGACGTTGTCATGAGCGACATGGCCGCGGCCAGTTCCGGCCACAAGCAGACCGACCACCTGCGGATCATCGCGCTATGCGAGGCGGCGGCCTACCTGGCATTTGATGTGTTGGAAGAGGGCGGCACCTTCGTGTCCAAGGTTCTAGCGGGGGGCGCGGAAGGGGAATTGCAAAAGCTGCTCAAGCAGCGCTTTGCCAAGGTGGCCAATGTGAAGCCGCCCGCGTCACGGGCGGACAGTTCGGAAAAATTCGTGGTTGCCACGGGATTTCGCGGCTGACTGTCGGTTATCCTGCAAGCTTGTCAATTTGTCCGGCACGGATGGAGCGTTCGGCCTGAAGGCGGAACAACTGCGCCTCGGCCGGGGAAATCGTGCTGACCGGCATATCGACCGCGCTTGCAAGATTGCGTTGCCGGATGAGTTCGAACAACCGGGCGTGCCGTGCGGCCTTCAGGGGGTGTATGATTCGTGACATGGCACTCTCTTTTCCTCACAAAGACTGAGACAGAGTGATTGCCAAATCATTAAGGCCCTTTTGGTGCGCGGGACGTGCGAAATTGTGATGATTTTCGGCGGGCCTGCGGACGAAAGCCACATTTCATGGGGCGCCTTATCTTTCGGGTAATGGGATATAGTCGCCCCTGTCATCGGGTGGCAGATCGAAGGCCCCCATACCCCAGTTCGCGGCGCGCCAGTCTTCCTTTGCGGCCTCGATCTTGTCCTTGCTGGAGGATACGAAGTTCCACCACACATGACGCGGCCCGTTCAGCGTGGCCCCGCCAAGCGCCAGAAGCCGTGCGCCCTGTGGTCCGGCCTGCACGGTCATTCTGTCGCCGGGCCGAAATACCATCATGCGGCCCGCTTCAAAGGTTTCGCCCGCGATACTGACCTTTCCCTGTGTGATGTAGAGGCCGCGATCTTCGTGATCGTCGGGCAGCGGGAAGCGAGCATTCGGCTTAAGCGTCACGTCCAAATAGAAGGTTTCGGAAAACATCGTCGCCGGGGCCGTTTCGCCATAGGCCGTTCCGAGGATCAGCCGCGCCTCGACCCCGTCGGCTTCGATGACGGGCAGGGCAGCTTGGCCGTGATGTTCGAACATCGGCAGGCGGTCTTCGTCCTCTTCGGGCAGGGCCATCCATGTCTGGATGCCGAATAACTCCTCTGGAACTTTGCGCGATTCATTTGTGCTGCGTTCCGAATGGGTGACCCCGCGGCCAGCCACCATCCAGTTGACCGCCCCCGGGTGGATCACCTGATTTGTCCCGAGGCTGTCGCGGTGCTGAAAATGCCCCTGATAAAGGTATGTCACTGTGCCAAGGCCGATATGTGGATGAGGGCGGATGTCGATGCCCTGATTGGTCAGAAGGTCCGCCGGGCCCATTTGATCAAAGAAGATGAAGGGGCCAACCATTTGTCGGCGCGGTGCTGGCAGGGCGCGGCGCACTTCGAAGCCACCGATGTCGCGGGCGCGCGGGATGATCAGGGTTTCTATGGCATCCGCCCCGATCTCATCAGGGCAGCCCGGTTCAAGAGCGGGATTCCAACTCATTGTGATCTCCTTGGTACAAGAGATTACCTAATATCCCGGTAGTTGAACAGGGTCAGGAGAGGTGAAGGTTCTCATCTTGACATGATCTCATCGAAACGAACGTCTCATTAAGGGGCGCCTGGCGCCCCTATGATCATTTCGCTGTTGTTTCATGAAGGACGCGGTCCTCAGCTTGCGACAACCAGGGCCTCTGCGGCGGCAGTGATGGCGGCCTCTGTCATGGACAGGTCGTCTTGGGTCAAGGCGAGGCTTGGATATGTTTTGCCCGGAGATTTGAAAATATGGTGGTGTCGCAAAGTTTCATTCCAGAGCTTCGACCGGCTTGCATTCCCGGCTTGTACAGCCCTGTAATCCTGCGGCGTCTGAGAGGTGAAGACGACCTCGAAGAGTGTCGCATCGCCGACGATGTGATAGGGGAGTCCCGTGGGGCCGAGTGCATCGTGGATCATATTCATGATCTGCTCACCCAAGCCGCGCAGGCGGGGGTACTGCCCCTCACGCCGCAGAATTTCGAGGCTTTTGAGTCCGGCGACCGACGCCACAGGATTTCCCGACAGCGTGCCAAGCTGCATCAACCAGCCTTCAGGCCCGACGACGGATTTATCGAAATGCGCCATGATGTCGGCCCGGCCCACGGTGGCGGCCAAGGGAAAGCCGCCGCCGATCACCTTGCCCAGCGTACAAAGGTCGGGCGTGACGCCATAAAGTTCTTGCGCGCCGCCATAGGCGAAGCGGAAGCCGGTGACGACCTCGTCAAAGATCAACACGATGCCGTAGCGGTCGCATTCGTCGCGCAGGACTTGCAGGAAGCCCGGCGCGGGCGGGATGATGCGTTGCAGGGGTTCGACGATCAGCCCCGCAACCTGACCCCCATATTCGGCCAGAAGCGAGCGGATATAGGCGACGTCGTTGTACGGCGCGATGAGCATTTCATCGGCCACGCTTTGCGGGATGCCGGCGCTATCGGGCACGGCCTGCGGAAAATTCACCCGGGCGGCGGGGGCGAGGCTCATTTGTGCTTCGGCGGACATGCCGTGGTAGCCGCCTTCGAATTTCACGATCTTGTCGCGCCCGGTGAAGGCGCGGGCGGCGCGCATGGCGTACATGTCCGCCTCACCGCCCGAGGAGACATAGCGCAGCTGTTCGGCGCAGGGGACGGCGCGGCAGATTTCCTCGGCCAGTTCGATACCCGCGGCGTTGTTGGCAAAGAAAGTCTGGCCCTTGGGAAGTTGTTCAAAGACGGCCTCAAGAACCTCGGGGTGGGAGTGGCCCAGAAGCATGGGGCCGGAGCCGATGAGATAGTCGATATACTCGGTGCCGTCCTCATCCCAGACGCGGGAGCCTGCGCCGCGTGAGATGACGATGCCGGGGTCGAAATTGCCAAAGCCGCCGGCGGGCAGGATATCTCGGGCGCGGGCGATCCATTCGGATTGGGTGTGCAGTTTGGTCATCGGGTCAATCCAGTATCAGGTCAGGGGATCCAAGCAGGCTTTGGTCGGGGGTGATGCCAAGGCCGGGGCCTTCGGGCGGGGCGATGCGCCCGTCGTGGCGGAAGGGGCAATCGGGGGCCAGGCGCGGGGCGACATAGCCAGACAGGTCGCAGGTGTTGAGTAGGCGCGTAGGCGCTGTGCTGGCGGCGAGATGAAGGACGGCGGCGGTGGTGATATCGCTGCCCCAGGTGTCCTCGATGCACATCATGGCCCCAAGGTGCAGGCACAGGTCGCGTGCCCGCCGGGTGGCCGAGATTCCCCCGAATTTCGACAGTTTGAGCGCGACGGCATCCATGCAGCCCAGATCGTGGGCGTGCAGCAGGCTGTGCGTGTCATGGGCCAGTTCATCGAGTTTCATGGGCAAGCCGGTTGCCGCACGGACCCGGGCGCAATCCTCCAGCGTGGTGCAGGGCTGTTCCAGCATGATGTCGAGATGCGCCACGGCCCGGCCCACGCGGGTGGCCATGAGCGACGTCGTGCCACAATTCCAGTCGCCATAGACCACCGGACCGGGGCCTACGGCCTCGCGCACCTTGGTGAGGCGTTCGACATCAGCCTGCCAATCACCGTCGGCGCCCAACTTGGCCTGAAACTGAGTGATGCCCCGGGCCTGTGCGTCGCGGGCAATGCGGGCCATGTCATCGGGGGCAATGCAGGTAATGGAATGATAAAGCGGCATATCGGGCGCGGCGCGCCCGCCGAGCAACCGATGGAGAGGCAGGCCTGCGGCTTGGGCGGTGATGTCCCAAAGCGCGATGTCGAGTGCCGATTTGGCATAGCGGTGATCGGGCAGATAGGCATCGCAGCGCGCGATCAATGCCTCGGGGCCAAGCGGATCGGCGCCGATGAGAACCGGGGCCAGTTCTTGCAATGCAGTCCCCACGCCGCGCGCATAGGCGGGCAGGTAATGGGGGATCGGGCAAACCTCGCCCCAGCCGGTGAGGCCGCTGTCGGTCTCCAATGCGATGACCACGGTTTCCACCGTGTCGCAGGTTTTCCCATCGGCCATGTAATAGGCTTCGTGACTGGTGAGCGGCACATGCCAGAGGCGGAGTTTTGTGAGTTTCATGACTGAGGCCTAGAAAGGGATTGCGCCGCCTTCGGCGTCGCCGGGGCGGGGGCTTTGCCCCCCGCTTTGGACCCCCTGCGGGTGCCCAAAGCTCCCCCCAGGATATTTTTAAAAAGAAGAATTGGGTGCCGGTGCATGGCTTTGGGGCGGATCATTGGGCGGCTTCGTGCATGGTATCGGTGCGGGGCAGGAGGCTGTGCGGATCATAGGCCGGTTCGCCCAGCACACGGGCGGCGCGTGGTTTTCCGTGGATAACCACTTGCAATTTCGTGCCGGGGGGCGCGGCCTGCGGTTTGATATAGGCAAAGGCGAGGATTTTGCCGACGCAATGGCCATAGGCCACCGAAGCGGTGGAGCCGACGACCTCACCCTCCCGGATGACCGCTTCGCCGCCGTGGCCGTCGATTTCGCCATCCGGTTCGATCTCAAGGTAGGCGCAGGTCCAGGGCTGGTTGCCTGCTTCGACCAGAGCGGCGCTTTGGCGGGTGGCCTCGGCCCCAAGATAGTCTTTGTCGAGTTTGACGAAGCGCATGACATCGGCCTCGGGCAATGTGACTTCGTTTGTCAGTTCGCTTGCGCCCTTGAACGCCTTTTCCATCCGGAGGGCATTCATTGCAAAGCTTCCGTAATCGGTGATTCCGTGGGCTTGGCCCGCCGCCCATAGCGCATCGTAGACTGCCAGGGTATGTTCACGCGGGATGTGGAACTCCCACCCAAGTTCTCCGGCATAGGACATGCGGAAGGCCCAAACGGGTGCATTCGCCATGGTGATTTGCCGTGCCGTCAGCCAAGGGAACCCGGCGTTCGACACGTCTGCGTCGCTACATTGGGCCAGAACCGCGCGGGAGGCCGGGCCGTTGAGAGCAAGAGCGGCCCAATCGTTGGAGCGCAGGGTGATCTGCGCCTCCTCGCCCGCGCGGTTTTGGTTCAGATGGTCCAGAAGGCGTTGCTCAAAGAACGCAGCACAAACCAGATAAAAGCGGTCAGGGGCCAGCTTCACCACCGTGGTTTCCAGTTCGATCCGGCCCCGATGGTTCAGCATATGGGTGAGCGTAATGCCCCCGACTTTTTGCGGCAGGCGATTGGCAACGAGACGGTCCAGCAGGGCCGCGGCCCCCGGCCCGGAGACTTCGACCTTGGTGAAGGCGGAGATGTCCATGACCCCCACGGCCTCACGCACCGCTTTACACTCGGTCCCGACGACATCGTGCACCACGTTGCGACGGAAGGAATAGTGATCTTCCTGCGCCACGTCCTCACGCGCGAACCAGCGGGGGCGTTCATGGCCATAGACCTCCTCGTAGACTGCGCCCTTTTCCTTGAGACGATCATAGAGCGGTGAGGGTTTGACGGGCCGACCGGCCAAGCGGTTGAAATGCGGGAAGGGGATTTCGTGCCGCAGGCAGTAATCTTCCTTGGCCTTGATCACTTGCCATTCCTTCGTGGCGTAGTTGCCGAAGCGGCGCGGGTCGTAGTCGCGCATCGAAATGTCGGAGGAGCCATGCACCATCCAGCGGGCCAATTCGCGGGTCAGGCCAGGGCCCCAGCCGATACCGATTTGTGTACCGCAGCAGCACCAGTAGTTGCGTACGCCGGGCGCGGGTCCGATCAGCGGATTGCCGTCGGGCGGATGGCTGATGGCGCCATGCACATCACGGGTGATACCCAAGTCTGCAAAGATGGGCATTCGGCGGAGCGATTCCTCAAGCCAAGGCATGACGCGGTCATAGTCGGCGTCGAACAATTCGTTTTCCGCATCCCAAGGGCAGTGATCTTCCCAAACGGTATTGGGGTTGGCCTTTTCGTAGATGCCGATGAGGCCTTTTTTCTGTTCCATCCGAATATAGCCGGAAACCTTCCTGTCATCCCGGATGACCGGTAATTCATGCTCAAGATCGCGGAACTCCGGCACGTCCTCGGTGACGAAATAGTGATGGGTCATGGATGTCATCGGCAGTTGCAGGCCTGACCATTCGCCCATCTGCCGGGCATAGGTGCCGCCGGCATTGACCACATGCTCACAGGTGATGGTGCCCTGTTCCGTTTCGACCACCCATTCGCCGGTATCGGCTTGGGTAATATTCGTTGCGCGACAGCGGCGGATGATGCGGACGCCCTTTTGGCGTGCTCCGCTGGCCATGGCCATGGTGACATTGGTGGGGTCAACGTGGCCGTCATCGGGGGTGTGCAAGGCCCCCAGAACACCTTGGAGATTGTAGAACGGATGCTGTTCTGCGACCCGCTCTGCGCCGACCAGTTCGATGTTGAAACCCAGTGAACGCCCCACGGACAGCGTATGACGCAGCCAGTCCATCTCGTCCTCTGTGTAGGCGAGGCGGAACGAGCCGCAGCCATGCCATGTTACGGGTTGGCCGGTCTCGGATTCCAGTTCACCGGAATAAAGGCCGATGTTGTAATCAACGCATTTCCCGAGGCCAAAGCTGCTGGTGGAATGGGTGATTTGCCCTGCCGCGTGCCATGTGCTGCCACTGGTCAGTTCGGCCTTTTCGAGCAAGACCGTTTCCGGCCCCCAACCTTCGTGCCCCAAGTGATAGGCCAGCCCGACCCCCATGACGCCGCCGCCGATGACGACCACGCGGGCGTGGGTGGGAAAGGTGGAATTGGACATGACATTTTTCCTGTTCGCAGAGTCGCATTTTCTATGGACAGGCTAAGGGCACAAATGTACCATCGTCAATCATGAATCAAACAAACGTATCAAAATCGATCCTAGAGCGCCTTACCGACGAGTGGGGCAGTCTGACCCCCGAGGCGCAGAAGGCGGCGCGTTATGTGTTGGAAAATCCTGCGGATGTGGGGGTGTCGACTGTACGCGAGATCGCAGAAGCCGCGAATGTTAAGCCGAATACCTTCGTGCGCATGGCACGTCAGGTGGGCTTTGAAGGGTATGAAGATTTCCGCGCACCGTTCCGAGAGGCAATTCGAAAAGGCGGCGTCAGTTTCCCGGATCGGGCGCGATGGCTTCAGGATATTCGCAAATCTGGTGAGATCGGGGGGCTTTATGCCGACATGATCGGTGCCGCAGCCCGCAATATCGAAGAGACTTTCGCGGCGATTTCCGAAGAGGCGCTCAAGGCTGCCGCCGAAGCGATCTGGTCTTCGCGTCAAGTGTTCACGCTTGGTGTTGGCGTGAACAATGCGAATGCGCGAAACTTTACCTATCTCGCGTCGACCGGCATGACACAGTTTCACGCCATTCCACGCCCCGGTTCGACGCCGGTTGATGATCTTGCATGGGCTGATGGTCAGGATGTGCTGATCGCAATGACGATGAAACCGTATCGGTCCGAAGTGGTCGAAGCCGTTCGGATTGCCCGAGATCAGGGGGTGACAGTCATTGCCATATCAGACAGCCCGGCCAGCCCGATCAGTCTGGCCGCGCAACACAGCTTTGTTGTGGCCGTGGATACGCCGCAGTTCTTTCCATCATCGGTATCGAGCATTGCGCTGCTGGAGACTCTGCTCAGCTTTGTCATTTCCGTGGCCAGCGATGAGATCGTCGAACGGGTCGAAACATTCCACCGTCGCCGGCATCAGCTTGGCATTTATCAGGAGGACCCTGAATGAACGCACCTCTCACCCATTCCCTTGACGCGCGTTATTACATTGATCCATCTGTTTTCGAGGTGGAACGAAAGGGCCTTTTGGCGCGGACTTGGCAGTTTGCGGGTCATCGCAGTCAGCTTGAACATCCGGGCGATTACTTTGCTTTCGATATGGCAGGGGAAAGCCTGTTCTCCATAAAGGGACGCGATGGAGTAATCCGTACGTTCTACAACGTCTGCCAACATCGTGCGCATCAACTGGTCAGTGGTGAAGGGTCAACGCGTGTCGTCGTCTGCCCATACCACGCTTGGACTTATGAATTGACGGGTGAATTGCGTGCGGCCCCGAATACCAAATCCGTTCCCGGGTTCGACAAATCCAGCGTCTGCCTGACCGAGGTGCGAACCGAGATATTCTTGGGATTCATCTTTGTGAACCTGGATCCTGAAGCCGCACCAATGGACGATTGGTTTCCCGGTGTCCGCGATGAGCTCATGGAATGGCTGCCGCATTGGGAGGCCCTCAAGCCGCTTGAGTGGGTGGAGATACCTGAGAATTGCAACTGGAAGGTCTCGGTCGAGAATTATTCCGAATGTTACCATTGCAGTCTCAACCATCCCACCTTTGCGACCGGTGTCATCAAACCGGAAACCTATGACATTCAGCCCCAAGGGTATTGCCTGCGTCACACGACGGAGTGCCAAAGCCTTGAGAACATGAGTTACGAAATAGACAGGTCGAAGCCCCATGCCGAGGATTATTCAAGCTGGTTCCTCTGGCCGATGTTCAGCTTTCAGGTGTATCCCGGGAATGTCCTGAACACCTATCACTGGCGCGCGATCGACGCAGACCATGTTGTCGTCTGGCGCGGATGGTACACCGAAGGTGGATGGGACAGCGAGGTTGTCCGACGGTTGGCGGTTCAGGATCGCGCCACCACCGTGGAAGAGGATATCCATCTTGTCGAATCCGTTCAGCGGGGCCTGCACTCGCGTGGGTACGTGCCCGGTCCGCTGGTTGTCGATCCTGCATGTGGCGTGAATTCCGAACATTCGGTTATGGCACTTCAGAAATGGATGCGCGAAGGCATAGAGGCCTAGGACATATAACTGTAATTCATGGGGTGAGATATGACGGCATTTGACGAAGACTTGTTTCTCAAGGGTATGGAGCAGCGCAAGGCGACATTGGGCGCAGAATACGTGGAAACAAACCTCGCAGCGGCGGATGATTTCACACGCCCCTTTCAGGAGGCGATGACAGCCTGGTGCTGGGGCTTTGGCTGGGGGGACGATGTGATCGACGCCAAGACGCGATCAATGATGAACCTCGCGATGATTGGTGCGCTTGGCAAGATGCACGAATGGGAGATTCATTGCCGCGGTGCGGTCAATAACGGCGTGAGCCGCGAGGAAATTCGCGCCATCATTCATGTTATTGGAATCTATTGCGGTGTCCCGCAGGCTTTGGAATGTTTTCGGAGCGCTCGCAAGGTTCTGGACGAGGATTAATCGTCGAAACCCGTCACAGCAGAAAAAGCTGATTCCCAAGGCATAATCCAACCACGCCGTTACCTCTGAATGGGGGATTTGCCGTAATCTGGCATGAGTTCGATAGCAAAGGTAACCGGCGCGATCCGGGCAGCCTTTGTATCAGGCATCTTGGGGGGAAGTGGCGGACCGAGGAGGATTCGAACCCCCGACCCCCTGATTCGTAGTCAGGTACTCTATCCAGCTGAGCTATCGGTCCGTGAGGGCGGGATTTAGACCTTGCGGGCGGGTAGCGCAAGGGGGGCTTTGCAAAAAATCAGGCTTTTTCAACACCGCCACGCGGAAGGTCGATCCGGAAGGTTGTTCCGGCCTCATCACTTGCTTCCAATGTCAGGGTCCCGCCGTGGCCGCGGATCAACTCTGCTGCGATTGTCAGGCCAAGGCCGGTGCCTCCCTTGGTCGCACCGCCCTGAAAGGGCTGAAACAGGTGTTCACGGGCCTTGGCGGGCAGGCCGGGGCCTGTGTCGCTGACGCGGAGAATCCAGGTGTCATCGGTTTCATGTGCAGATACGGCGATTTCACCGGGATGTCCGGAATTGATTATGGCTTGCCTGGCGTTCCGCACGAGGTTGGATAGCACCCGGTACATTTGTTCCGAGTCGGCACGAAGCATCAGTTGATCGGGGATGTCCTCGGCAAAGCTAATTTGCGAATCGCCCACCGAGAGCCTTTCACTTTCGATCACGTCCCCCACGACTTCGGCCAGACGAAAGCGCGACAGGGTCGGGCCCGGTTCCTCGGCCTTGCCATAGGCAAGGGTGGTTTCGCACAGGTGGACGGCACGGGTGATGGAATTGACCAGCTTGGGGGCCATGCGTTTGACGGCTGGGTCCTCGCTCATTTCCAAGCGGTCGATGAAAAGCTGTGCCGAGGTCAGGATATTGCGCAAGTCGTGGCTCACCTTCGCCACGGCGCCGCCCAGTTGGGCCAGTCGTTCCTTTTGTTTGAGCGACCCGGTGAGCTGGGTTTGCATGAGTTTGAGGGTCTCTTCGGCCTCGCGCAGTTCAAGGATGCTGGAGGAGGGTTCAATCACGCGGTTGGCATCCTCGGGCGCGGCGGCATAGGATTGCATATGGCCGACAACCCGCTTGATCGGTTTGACCAGAATGCTTTGCACGGCGAGAAACAAAAGACCCGCCGTGACCACGGAGATCACAAGCGACAGCCAGAGGATGCGCAAGCCGTAATCAATCATGGCATCGCGTAGTTCTTTCGTATCAAGGGTCACTTCGATCAGCAGGCCCGCCATTTTCACCGGGTCGCCAATCACGCGGATGACTTGTGTTTCGGTCTCCCACAAGCGGGCGATGGCATCCGAGATCAGGGTGGTCGGTGTCGAGCTGCGCAGGTCATATGTGCCCGATATCGGTTTGGGCATGTCCGAGGACAGCACCAGTTGGCGGGCTTCGTCACGTCGAAGAACGACGTTGAAGACCCCCGCGTTTTGCAAGAGTTCCTGTTCAAGGTCGGGGCCGATCTCTTCGCTGGCGAGCAGAGCCAGCGACGCAATCTGCGCGCGTTCCAGTCGTGAGATCAGGAAATCCTCGCGGTAGCGGGCAACCGAGGGGACGAAAATCAGCACCTCGGCGAGCATCACGAAGATGGCCGTGAGAAGCAGGAAACGCCCGGAGAGAGTATTCAGAAACCGCATGTCACGCCCCAATCAGGGAAGCCAGCGCTGTACCAGCCTCACCACATGTTTGAGCATAGGATTATCAAACAGCTTTGGCGAGAAATAGGCCCCTGCGACGCGCTTGTTGATTTCGGCGATTGTCGGGTAGGGGGCGACCATGGCAGCAACGTGTTTCATCTTGAGGCCATTGGCGATGACCATGGACCATAGGCCGATCACTTCACCGGCCTGATGGCCCGCGATCGATACACCCACGGGGCGGCCCTTGACCACCATGACCTTGATCAGGCCATCGGTTTGCCGGTCGGCAATGGCACGATCGTTTTCTGCATAAGTGAAACGGGCAACTTCAAGTGTGTCGCCATGAATCTCGCGGGCTCGTGCCTCGGTCAGGCCGACTTGGGCCAGTTCGGGGGCGGTATAGGTGGCCCATGGGATATGGTCGGTTTTCGTTGTTACGGGCAGGGAAAGAAGGGCCGAGCGGATGACAAGCCCCGCGTGATAGCCCGCGACATGGGTGAATTGCAGGCCGCCCGCCACATCGCCGATGGCATAAGCGCGGCGGTTTGTGGTGCGCAAGCCGTCATCCACCTTGATGCCCGCCTTGGTCGTCTGGATGCCCGCGGCCTTGAGGTTCAGCTTGTCGATATTGGGTTTGCGGCCCACTGCCATGAGAAGATGCGAGCCGGTGAAGCTGCGGCCATCCTTGCAGGTGACGGTGATATTGCCAGCTTCACCCGAAATGCTTTCGGCCATGGCCTCTTCGGCCAATTCCAGTCCTTCGGCCTTGAGTACATCAAGCACCACCTTGGCACACTCCGGATCGTCGCGGCCAAAGGCCTTGGCGCCTTCGATTACCGTGACCTTGCAGCCAAGGCGCAGGTGGGCTTGCGCCATCTCCATGCCGATGGGACCGCCGCCGACGATCAGCAAGTGATCGGGTTTTTCGCGCAACTCAAACAGGGTTTCATTGGTTTCATAGGGGACGCTGTCGAGGCCGGGAATCGGCGGCACCAAGGGCGACGAGCCTGTGGCGATGACGATCCGGCGGGCGGTGATCTCATACGTGCCTGCCTTGACCGTCTTGGCGTCGATGAATTCCCCGTACTCCTGGATCACCCGCACGCCAAGGCGTTCGAACCGCTCAACACTGTCGTGGGGGGCGATTGTGCCGATGACGTCATGGACATGATCCTTGGCGGCGGCATAGTCGACCTTTGGCGCGCTATCGGCCACGCCGAAAGGGCGCGCGTGACCAGCCTTGTGGGCGACTTTACCACTTGCCAGCAGGGCCTTGGAGGGCACACAGCCATAGTTCAGGCAATCCCCACCCATTTTATGGCCTTCCAGAAGGGTCACATCGGCGCCCATTTGCGCGGCCCCTGCGGCGACGGACAAACCGCCAGAGCCCGCCCCGATGATCAGCAGGTCAGTGTCGATCTTTTGCATGTGTCAAATATCCTTTTTGCCGCGCAGTGCTTTAATGAGGATGGGCAGAGCGGCGAGAACGCAGAGGCCAAGGATCGGGCCGATGACCTGCGGCTCCCACAAAAGTGACAGGTCAGGCGTTTCGCCACGGTCGAACACCTCGCCCAGCCCGACGCCAATCCAGGTAAAGACAATGGCACCGGGGATGATACCAAGAACGGTTGTGAAGGCGAAGTTGAAGAATTTCACCCCCACTAGGGCGGGTAAGAGATTGGCCACGAAGAAGGGAACAGCAGGGACAAGTCGAATTAGAAAAAGTACACTTATTTCATGCTCTTGAAGGCCACTCTTGACGCGTTTCAAGGTGCCTTCCGAGGTTTCCATGCGTGCCGCGAGCGTTCGGCCCAACCCCCAGCGCGCGGCCAAAAAGATCGCGAATGCTCCAAGTGAAGCGGCGATGACGTTGTAGGTGGTGCCAAGGCCGAGACCGAATAGAAAGCCTCCGCTCACCGATGCGACGGCCGCTCCGGGCAGGGAGAATGCGACGATCACGAAATAGATGGCGATGAAACCCGCCACCATCAGAAGGTAATGTGCGTCCCTGAAAGCCATAAGTGCTTCGCGGTTTTCGCGTAACGTTTCGAATGATAGATAATCGCGCAGAGTAAAGAAACCGATCACCGCCCCGAGAAGGATCAGGATCAATGGGGCGTGTCGCCATGGGCTGTCTTTATCGGTTTGGGTCATGTCATTCATGGCTTCGATCCATTGCCTTCAATTGCAACCAAGATGACCATGTTGGCCGATGGTGGCCATAGGCTTCACGCGGGGGTGATGGGTGGTGATGGATTTACCGCTAAAAAGAGCCTGTTTTGCAGGTTTGTAACAGGAATACCGCAGAATGGTGGGGTTTTTGTTGCAAATGCCTCGTGCTGGGTTTGACTTGAGGCTTTAGGGCCTCTATAGACCGGCTTCGAAATGAATTCGGGCTAGCCGCGAATCCTCGGCGTTTGCCCGCCCAAAGACCGGAGACGGAGCGATGAAACGCACCTACCAACCCTCGAACCTGGTTCGCAAGCGCCGCCATGGTTTCCGTGCGCGCATGGCCACCAAGGCAGGCCGCAAGATCCTGAACGCGCGCCGTGCGCGTGGCCGCAAGTCGCTGAGCGCATAACTCCTCAGCCACAGGATTTACGGATCATGACACCGCCGGAGGCCCCCGACAGAGACGCGGGGAACACGCCCCCGGCGGTTTCCGTTTGTCTTAAGGTCATGAAAAACCGGAGTGATTTCCTGTTAGCCGCTCGTGCGCGGAAACAGGGGACCAAGGCGATGATGGTACAGGGCCGTGAGAGGCAAGATGGCGATCCTTGCATCCGTGTTGGCTTTACCTGTTCCAAGAAGGTAGGCAATGCGGTGGCGCGCAACAGGGCCAAGCGGCGGATGCGCGAGGTGGCGCGTTTGATCTTGCCGACACAGGGTAAACCGGGCTGGGATTACGTCCTGATCGGGCGCAAGGAAGCCACGGCGGCGCGTCCCTTTGATGCCTTGAAAGATGACTTGAGTTTCGCGCTTAAGCGACTGCATTCAAACAAGAAATGACACCTTTGGCACATATCCTGTCATGGCCGGTGAAGGCTTATCGGCTGATTTTCTCGCCTTGGGTTGGGTTCAACTGTCGCTATCAACCGACGTGTAGCCAATATGCCTTGGAGGCCTTGCAAAAGCATGGTGGGATCAAGGGCGGGTGGTTGGCCTTCAAGCGCATCCTGAGGTGCAACCCATGGGGGCAGTGCGGCTATGATCCGGTGCCGGAGGACTCCGATAAGGACCGCTAAAACCGCTGTCTGTGTCGCGTCGGTAAAACGTCGGTAATTTGTCGGTTCTGATACTGTGCGCTTTTTGATGGCCCGGAGGAGTCGGCGATCATTTTGACAAAGAAGCATGGGGGCGCTTGCGTCCCGTTTTCATGCCTCGCACCAGGTTCCCGGCGCGATACCATCAAGGCTGTGGTCGCCGACGCGCCAGCGGATGAGGCGTAGGGTCGGCAGGCCCACATGGGCGGTCATGCGCCGAACCTGACGGTTGCGGCCTTCTGTGATGGTGATCTCAAGCCAGTGATCGGGGACGGATTTACGAAAGCGAACCGGCGGGTCGCGCTCCCACACCTTCGGCGGGTTGATATGGCGGACTTGGGCGGGGCGTGTGGGGCCGTCTTTCAGGGTGATGCCCTTGCGCAGGCCGGCATGGGCGACCTCATCTGGCGCGCCTTCGACCTGCACGAGATAGGTTTTTTCCGTCTTGAAGCGCGGGTTGGAGAGCCGCGCCTGTAGCTTTCCGTTGTCGGTCAGCAGCAAGAGCCCTTCGCTATCGCGATCCAGCCGCCCGGCAGGGTAGACACCGGGCAGATCGATGTAATCGGAGAGCGTGGCCCGGGGGCTGTCGGCATTGCCCTTGTCGGTGAACTGCGACAGCACCCCGTGGGGTTTGTTGAACAAGATGAGCCGGGTCATGAGCGCAGCAATGCCCCAGAGAACCCCCGCGCGCAAGGCTCACTTGGCGAGCAGGTCTTCGGTCACCTTGTAGGTCCACTCTCCGCCCGCGTTTTTCCAGCCGTTGACGGCGCGCGTGCCGGCATCGGACTTGTCGCCTTCGAAGCCGTCGACGACCGTATAGCCCGGGGTTTCGACGCCTGCCTTGGCCAGCATGTCCACGGCCTTGGCACTGCGCCCGCCGGAGCGGCAGATGATGAGCAGGGCAGAGGGGTTATTGGCCGCCACGTAGCCCTTGATCTGATCAACAAAGCCGTCATTCGGCATCATCTTGTAAGAGCTTTTCTTGGGATTGTAGATATGGGCGGGATCGACGTTCATGAACGGGATATTGGCATCAGTTTCGGTCGCGTAGCCCACGAACATGGTTTCCTCGGGGCTGCGGATGTCGATCAGGGCCACGTCATCACGTTCCTTCAGGAGGGCGATGGATTCGGCGGCGGTGATGTAGTTGCCGGGTTCGTTGGTTTTCTTCTTGGGCAGATCGGCCTCGTTGACCGAGGTTTCGATCATCGCGCCGTGATTGTCTGCGAAACCGGCAGTGCCGAGGGGCAGGACGAGGGCCAGGGCAAGGGCCGAGGCGGTCAGAATTCGGGGGAAGGTCATTCAGCGTCTCCTTGTCAAAACACATTACGTATTTGGCATGTGATCTGATTAAAGGTGAAAGACGCCCCTATCTTTGATGTGGATCAACCGTTGCCGTCACCGGTAAAGCGGGCCGCATCGGCGGCGGCGCGGCGGATGGCGTTGGATTTATGGACGGTTTCCATGTATTCCGCCTCGGGGTCGCTGTCGTAGACGACGCCGCCACCGGCCTGAATATAAAGTTTCTCGTCTTTCACCACCGCCGTACGCAGGGCGATACAGACATCCATATCGCCGCGCGCCGAGAAGTAGCCGACGCCGCCGCCATAGACACCGCGTTTTTCCGGTTCAAGCTCATCAATGATTTCCATGGCGCGGACCTTGGGTGCGCCGGAAACCGTGCCGGCGGGCAGGCCCGCGAGCAGGGCGGAAAGGGCATCCTGATCCTCGGCCAGTTCGCCCACCACGTTCGAGACGATGTGCATGACGTGGGAGTAGCGTTCGATGATAAATTCCTCGGTCGGGTGGACCGAACCGATTTTCGCCACGCGGCCCACATCGTTGCGGCCCAGATCCAGCAACATGAGGTGCTCGGCGAGTTCCTTTTGGTCAGCCATCAGGTCGGCCTCGTTGGCGCGATCCTCTTCGGGTGTGGCGCCGCGCGGACGGGTGCCCGCGATCGGGCGCACGGTGACTTCGCCGTCCATGACACGGACGAGGATTTCGGGGCTGGCGCCCACCACCTGAAAGCCGCCGAAGTTGAAATAGAACATGAAGGGCGAGGGATTGGTGCGCCGCAGGGAGCGGTAGAGCGCGAAGGGCGGCAGCGGGAAGTCTTGCGTCCAGCGTTGAGAGGGTACGACTTGGAAGATGTCACCCGCGCGGATGTATTCCTTGGCCGTCTCGACAGCCTGGTGATAGCCCTCGCGCGTGAAATTCGAGGAGGGCGGGCCGGGTTCGTGCGCTTCGCCCAATCCGCGGGAGGCTTGCGGCAGGGCGCGTTCGAGGTCGCGCATGGCGTCCATCACCCGTTCGGCGGCTTGGGCGTAAGCGGCCTTGGCCGATTGGCCGGAGGCGACCCAAGCGGGGGCGACGACGGTGACCTCGCCCTTGACGCCATCGAGAACCGCCACCACCGAGGGGCGCATCATCACCGCGTCGGGCAGGCCCAGTGGATCGGGGTTCACATCGGGCAGGTGTTCGACCAGCCGGATCATATCGTAGCCCAGGTAGCCAAACAGCCCGGCACTTGAGGCGGGCAGGTCTTCGGGCAGGTCGATGCGGCTTTCCGCGATGAGGGCACGGAGGGTGTCGAGGGGATGCCCCTCTTGGTCCTCGAAGGCGTCACCATCGAAGCGGGCATCGCGGTTGAGGCGGCTTGTCTTGCCGTGGCATTGCCAGATGAGATCGGGCTTCATGCCGACAATGGAGTAGCGCCCGCGCACCTCGCCGCCAGTCACGGATTCAAGCACGAAGGCGTCACGCGCCGCCCCGGTGAGCTTGAGCATCAGGGACACGGGGGTGTCGAGGTCGGCGGCAAGGCGGGCATAGACCACTTGGTTTTGGCCTGCCTCATAGCCCTTGGCGAAATCCGCGAATGTCGGTGTCAGCTCCACGTCAGGGCACCTTTACTGGAAATTGGAATGCACGGCGTTGAGCGCGCCTTGGTTCAGTTCGATCCCCGCGCGACTACGGATGTCGTTTGCCAGAAGCTGGAACAGGTCCTGACCCATGCCCGAAGCGGCCTGATCGCGCAGCAGGGTGGTGAGCTGTGCGAGGTCTTCATCCTCGGGGTCAGGGGCGCGGATCGCGTCGACTCGCAGGAGGAATAGCCTGCCGGTGCCGGGAAGGAAGCGGACCTCGCCCTTGTCCATCTCGAAAACGGTTTCGATGAAGTTGGCCGGGGTGTCGGGCTGGAAGCCACGGCGGGTGACCCCTTCGGCGGATTGGGTGGAAAGGTCGAGATCGTCAAAGGAGGTGCCATCGGCAAGGGCTTTGCGGGCCTCCTCGTACTCAGCCTCAAGGGCCTTTGTCACGGCCTCTTGGCGCCAGCCCCGGGTCGCGGCGTTGCGGACCTCATCCAGTGGCTGCACTTCGGGGGCGACAACCTTGTCGAGGCGCATGGCATAGATGCCGCCATCTTCGAGTTCCTGCACCTCGGGATAATCCGCCGTGGTGAGGGTTTGTGCCGCCTGACGGAAGCCCGCGTAGGCACCGATGCCGTCGGTCACGCGGGGGTTCCATGCAATGGTGCCAAGTTCGAGGTCGGTTTCGCGGGCCAAGTCTTCGATCGTGGCCCCCCCAGCGAGCAGGTCGTCGATGGAGTCGATCTGCGCCTCGATCACGCGGCGGGCACGGTCACCGGCCAATGCGTCGCGCAATTGCGGTTCGGCCTCTTCGAAAGTTGTTTCCTGTGCGGCCAGAATGGCGTTCACGCGGTAGAGGGCGGGGCCGACGGGGCTGTCTGCCGGGCCGACGACATCGCCCGTGTCAGCGGAGAAGACATCCTCGGCGGCGTCATCAAGATCGTTGCGGGTGACATCGCCCATGTCCACGTCCGAAAGGTCAAGATCACGGGCTGTGACCTCGTCTTCGAAACTGGACGCGCCGGTTTCGATGCGGTCAGCTGCGGCTTGGGCGGCGGCCTCGTCAGGAAACACGAGGCGTTCGACAAGGCGACGTTCGGGCTGAATGAACTCATCTGCGCGGGCGTCATAGGCATCGCGGAGGGCTTCTTCGTCGACCTCGACGGTGTCGATGATCATCTCGGGCGTGAGCCATGCGTAGGTGATCTCGCGCGTTTCCGGCGTGGTAAACTGGGCCACGTTGGCGTCGTGAAAGGCCTGCAATTCCTCCTCGGTCGGTTCGGGCAGGCCCGTGGTGAGGTCATTGCGGTCCAGCGCGGCCCATGTCACATCACGTTCTTCTCCGACATATGTCAGGAGCGTGTCGGTATAGGCTTCGGGCATCGTGACGCCGGCCATGACCGCGCCTTGCAGGAAGGCGCTTGCGGTCTCGTTGCGCAGGTCTTGCTCGAATTGCGCTTCGCTAAGGCCCGCCTGTTCGAGGGCAAAGGCATAGGCCTCGCGATCGAAAGTCCCATCGACGCCTTGAAAGCCGGGGATCGCGACGATCTGTTCACGCAGGTTTTCATCGCCCACGGACAGTTGCACCCGGCCGGTTTCATGGGTGAGCGCGGCTTGGGCGACAAGGCGGGTAAGCACGGCATCGGGGATGCCTTGTGCCTCGGCCTGAGCGAAGCTTATTGGTTCGCCGCGTTCGGATTCCAACGCGCGGATCTCGTTTTGCAGGGCGCGGGCGTAGTCGTTGATGTCGATCTCGGCGTCACCCACCGAGCCGACGCTGCGCACAGTGCCCGAGAGGTTGGTGATGCCAAAGCCGCCAAGGCCAAGGATCAGCAGGCCCATGAGGACCCAGACCAGTGTTTTCGAGATGCTTTTGCTTGCGGACATGCGGCCCCCGTCAGACGGCGTTGCGGTTTATCGTTCGCGGTTGTCTACGCCCTGTCCGGCGCAGGAGCAAGGGGCCAGCGGAGGCTTGCCAGCCTGTCAAAGAGCGTGGCGATGCCGTCGCGGTCGACATTGGCGAAGGCGACCCGCACTTCCTGCCCGCCAGCGGCATCATCCGCGGGGCGGAACATGGTGCCGGGCAGCAGCAGGATGCCAGCCTCGCGGACAAGTTTCGGTGCCAGTTTGTCGGAGGATTCGGCAAAGGGATGCTGCAGGTAGGCGAAATAGGCGCCGCAGCCCAGAAGGCGCCAGCCTTGCGCGGCGAGTTTCGGCATGTGGTCATGGATGGCGGCGCGGCGGTCGAGGATTTCGGCGCGTTCCCCTGCCAGCCATTGCGAGAGGTTCTGCATCCCCCAAAGCGCTGCGATCTGGCCCAGTTGGTTGGGGCAGATGGTGACGGTATCGAGGAACTTCTCGGCCTCGGCCAAGCGCGCGGGACTGGCCACCATGGCGCCAACGCGATGCCCGGTCAGGCGGTAGGCCTTGGAGAAGGAATAGAGCTGGATCAGGGTGTCGCCCCAATCGGGATCGGTGAATAGGTCGTGCGGCGGCGCGGGGCGGGCATCGAAATCGCGGTAGGTTTCATCGATGATGAGGGTGATTCCGTGTTCCTTGGCCAGTTCATAGAAGGCACGGACCAGATCGGCGGGGTATTCCACGCCACCGGGATTATTAGGCGTGACCAGTACTATGGCACGGGTGCGTTCATTGATGCGTTGAGCCGCCGCATCGGGCGCGGGCAGAAGCTCGGCGCCGCAGGGCAGGGGGACCGCGGTGGTGCCCATCATGTCGAGCCACATTTTATGGTTGAAATACCATGGGGTAGGCAGGATCACCTCGTCGCCCTCGCCACAGAGTGTGGTAATGGCGGCGCAGAACGCCTGATTGCAGCCCGAGGTGATGGCGACATTGCCTGCCACGATGTCGCCGCCGTAAGAGGCGGACCATTGCGCGGCCACCTCTTCGCGCAGGTCGGGGTTGCCAAGAACGGGACCATAGAGATGGGCGCTTGGGGTATGTAGTGCCGCGTCGGCGATGACCTGTCGCAACTGCTCGGGCGGCGGATCGACCGGGGCGGCCTGACTGACGTTGATAAGCGGACGATCCTTCGGGAAGGTCACGCCGTCAAGCCAGCGGCGCGCTTCCATCACGGGGGGCGGGAAGGTTTTGGCGGTGCGCGGTGGCTGTGACATCGTGATCAGGCTCCGCGATAGGGTTCGACGTATTGCAGGGCCATGTCCCAGGGGAAGAAAATCCAGGTGTCCTGGCTGACTTCGGTGACATAGGTATCAACCATGTTGCGGCCCATCGGCTTGCCGTAAACCGTGGCCACATGCGCCTTGGGCATATGTTCGCGGACCACTTCGAGGGTTTTCCCGGTATCGACAAGATCATCGACGATCAAGACGCCCTCGCCGTCGCCTACAATCTCCATGTCCGGGGATTTGATGACGCGTGGGGCGCTTTGTGTCTGGTGGTTGTAGGACTTCACGCTGATGGTATCCACCACGCGGATATCGAGCTCGCGCGCCACGATCATTGCCGGGGCCATGCCGCCACGGGTGATCGCCACGACGGCGCGCCAGCCGTCTTCGGGGGCTACACCTTGTAGGCGCCACGCAAGGGCCCGGGCGTCGCGGTGCAATTGGTCCCAGCTGACGTGGAAGCCTTTTTCGTGGGGCAAGCGATCGGTCATGGCGTGTTTCCTTATCGGTCGGTCAGAAGCCGCAGGCCAAGCATGCCGAGAATGGCAGCGGCCGTGCGGTCGAGTATCGGTTTGAGGCGCAGATAGCCGTCCCGCGCGGGTTTTGTCGAGAGGGCAAGGGCAAAGAGGCTGTAGGCGATCCATTCCACTGCAAGGTGGTTTGCGATGATCAGGGCTTTGTTCGTCAGTGTCATGTCGGGTGGGAAGATCACCACGAGGACGGACGCGGCAAATAGAACCGATTTGGGATTGGCGAGATTGACCATAAGGCCGGTGCGAAAGGCGCGGCGCCGAGGCGCCGGGGAGCTTTGTGTGTCAATGGGGGAGGCTGCGCTGTGCCACATGCCATAGGCGACCCAAAGCAGATAGGCTGCACCGGTGATTTTCATGGCCAGATAGGCCCATGGAAACAGCTTGAAGATCACGTCGAGGCCCAAAAGCGCCGTCAGGGTCCAGATCGCGGCCATGCTGCCAAGGCCGAGGCCCGTGGCCACGCCATGCGCGCGCCCGCCGCTGAGCGTGGCGCGGATCGACAAGAGCATGGCCGGGCCCGGGCTGGCCAAGGCGGCCAGCAGGGTGAGGTTGAAGGCGATGAGGTGTGTGAGTTCCATTGTCGGTCTCCTTCAAGGCCTGCGCACGTGGCGCGGGCGTGTTGTGACCGACAATGATACTCGATCAATGCCCGCCGGTGGCGTCGATGTCCGGCGCGTCGACAGCTTTCATGCCGACCACGTGATAGCCCGCGTCGACGTGGAGGTTTTCGCCGGTCACGCCGCTGCCCAGATCGGACAGCAGGTAGAGCGCCGATTTGCCAACGTCGTCGATGGTCACGTTGCGGCGCAGGGGCGAGTTGAGCTCGTTCCATTTCAGGATATAGCGGAAGTCGCCGATCCCCGAGGCCGCGAGGGTCTTGATGGGGCCGGCGGAGATGGCATTGACGCGGATACCGTCCTTGCCCAGATCCTCGGCGAGGTATTTGACAGAGGCCTCAAGCGCGGCCTTGGCGACGCCCATGACATTATAGTGCGGCATGACCTGCTCGGCCCCGTAATAGGTGAGGGTGAGCATCGAGCCGCCTTCAGTCATCATCTTTTCGGCGCGCTGCGCGACGGCGGTGAAAGAATAGACCGAGATATCCATGGTCATCATGAAATTGTCGCGGCTGGTGTCCACGTACCGCCCGCGCAGTTCGGACTTATCCGAGAAACCGATGGCATGGACGATGAAATCCATCTTGCCCCAGCGGGTTTCGAGATCGGAAAACAGCGTGTCGATCGAGGCGGTGTCGCTCACGTCGCAGGGCAGAACAATGTCCGAGCCCAGTTGTGCGGCTAGCGGCCCGACGCGTTTCTTCAGGGCCTCACCCTGATAGGAGAAGGCCAGTTCGGCCCCGGCATCGGCGAGCGCCTTGGCAATCCCCCATGCAATGGATTTGTCGTTGGCGAGGCCCATGATCAGCCCGCGTTTACCCGCCATCAGTTCGTTTGACATTTCTTGCCCTCGGCCCAATATGTTTAAAGCTGTCTTTAGGCGATCGCCGTGCCTGCATCAAGTACGACGCATAAGTATAGGTGGAGGTCATACCGGATGGCGCGATTGTCGTGACTGGATATCAAACGCGCCGGTTTGTAATGGTGCGTACCGAGTAAAGAAGAATGACTGAACGAAACGGAATATTCGCCGGAGACGATCCGTTCGCCATTGCGCGAGAGTGGCTTACCGAGGCTGAAAAGAGCGAGATCAACGATCCGAACGCAGTCGCGCTGTCTACTGTCGATACCGATGGCATGCCCAATGTGCGCATGGTTTTGCTCAAAGAGATTACCGATGATGCATTTTGGTTTTACACCAACTACGGCTCAGCCAAGGCACGGGAAATTGACGGGTCCGGAAAGGCCGCCATGGTGCTTCATTGGAAATCATTGCGCAGGCAGCTACGTATACGAGGCAACGTGATCAAGGAGGATGGGTCGGAAGCGGATGCGTATTTTGAGTCCAGATCATTGAAAAGCCGCTTGGGTGCATGGGCCTCCAAGCAGTCTCAGCCGCTGTCTTCGCGTGCGGCTTTGATGGCTGAGGTTGCCAAAGTGACCGCCGCCAAGGGGGCAAATCCGCCGCGACCACCTTTTTGGGGCGGCTATCGTCTTTGTCCATTGGAGATGGAATTTTGGGCAGACGGTGCGTTTCGATTGCACGATCGCTTTGTTTGGCGGCGTGAAAGCGTAGAAAAATCATGGCAGGTACAGCGTTTAAGCCCATGAATTTGACGTGACGCCAAATGCAAGAGTTTGAAACGCAATAAGTTTTCTGGTTGCATCAATTGAACGGTGTGTCAGAAGAACATAAAGTGAGTCTTGGGGATGAGACTTCTGGGTAGGAAAACGTGACAATAGAAAATGACAACACAAGAAGGATAAAGGGCCGGGTTAAGTGGTTTGATCCCGTTAAGGGATTTGGTTTTGTGATTGCCGATGAGGGCGGTCCTGACATCTTACTTCATGCGAACGTTCTGCGGAATTTCGGGCAAAGCTCGGTCGCGGATCGTGCGGGCGTGGAAATCGACGTACAAGATACTGATCGCGGCCGTCAGGCCGTCGAGGTACATCTGATCGAGCCGCCCGATGATCTGGACAGTAGTGGCTTGGCCGATCTGGACGAACTGGACACTGACGAGATTCGCGATGCACCATTGGAGCCTGCGAGGGTCAAGTGGTTCGACAAGGGCAAGGGATTTGGCTTTGCCAATACCTTTGGTCGGGACGAGGACGTCTTCGTGCATATCGAGATCCTGCGTCGGTCCGGCTTGGCGGATTTGCAACCGGGCGAGGCCTTGGCGATCCGGGTTATAGAAGGTAAGCGTGGTCGTATGGCCACGGAGGTGTGTGGATGGGAAACAGCCGTAAAACAAAGATCGGACTGACGGCAGGTATCGTTCTGCTACTGAGTTCTGTGCAGGTCTTCGCCGGTGAATGCCGCGAAGACCGCGCGATTCTACGGGGGGACTGGGGGCAGGCGCAGTTCACGATCGAGGTGGCCGATGATAACGCCGAACGGTCCAAGGGCCTGATGAATCGCGAGAGCATGCCGAAAAGCGCGGGAATGCTGTTTGTCTATCCGCGCCCGAAGACAGTTGGCTTCTGGATGAAGAATACCTTGATCCCACTCGACATGATTTTCATGGATCGTACCGGAACCGTGCAGCATATTCATCATCAGGCACAGCCGGGGGACCTTCGCCCCAAGTTCGGTGGGGACAACATTCAGTACGTGCTGGAAATCAACGGTGGACTGGCCGAACAGATGGGGATCGCCCCCGGCACACAGTTGCGACACCCGACGATTCCAGAAGATCGTGCCGCTTGGCCCTGTTAGGGCTTTTCAAGCCGAATAAACCGCATTAGACACACCGCACGGTCCGGGGCGTAGCGCAGTCTGGTAGCGCACCTGTTTTGGGTACAGGGGGTCGCAAGTTCGAATCTTGCCGTCCCGACCACTTCCTTTAAAGCACTATATCTAGTGGCTCATATGGCGTTCTGGGCGCAATTCATGGGTGGCGCGCTAGGCCGCCCATAATTTGGGCGTGTCGGATGGCTCTCTTGGTCACCGCTGTTGGTCTGCCGGTTTGACAACGGCGATTCTATGGAAAAGCCTTCAGGGAATACTCTAGGATTTCGGCCTAAACTGCCTTGGAAAAAGGTCTTTTCCGGTTGCGCGTGTGTAAGCCCGGCTGGGTATAAATCTGGGGATGAATCACCGGGGTACCTGGCGGGGCACGCGAAGCATTTGCGTCAACTTCTTTTTGTCACAAAATCTCTAAAAAAAGCGTTGACCCTCTATGGGTGAATACGCCACTTTGTATGGGCGGGCCGACAAGCCACAACATATAGTGGCGGCGCCCTTGGCGGGACAGCACCCAACCTAAAACCGAAGGGTATTCGGGGAACGGATTTTGCGCGGCGTGGAAATGCCGGGCGAGGGAGCGTTGTTGCCGGGATTTGGTACCGCGGGCCTTGGTTCTGGGCCGACTTGGTTAAATGCTGAAATATGGGGCAGCGGATAGATGAAAATCGAACGTAGATTCACGACGGCAGGGCAGGATGCCTACGCAGCTTTGGAATTTGTCACGACGAGTTCCGAGATTCGGAACCCGGATGGGACGACCGTGTTCAAACTCGATGCGGTCGAAGTGCCCGCAGGCTGGAGCCAGGTGGCCTCGGACGTGATCGCGCAGAAGTATTTCCGCAAGGCTGGTGTTCCTGAAAAGCTGGAAAAGGTGGCCGAGGACGGCGTGCCGGAATTCCTGTGGCGCTCGGCCCCGGCGAAGGACAACACCGGCTTTGGCGGTGAAACCTCGGCCAAGCAGGTTTTCGACCGACTGGCGGGTGCATGGGCCTATTGGGGGTGGAAAGGTGGATATTTCACCACCGAGGACGACGCGCAGGCCTATTTCGACGAGATGCGCGTGATGCTGGCCAAGCAGATGGCCGCGCCGAACAGCCCGCAGTGGTTCAATACCGGCCTTCACTGGGCCTATGGAATCGATGGGCCCAGCCAGGGCCACTACTACGTGGATTACCAGACCAAGGAGCTGACCAAATCGGCCAGTGCCTATGAACATCCGCAGCCCCACGCCTGCTTTATCCAATCGGTCGGTGACGATCTGGTTGGCGATGGCGGCATCATGGACCTGTGGGTGCGTGAAGCGCGGCTTTTCAAATATGGCAGCGGGACGGGTACGAATTTCTCGTCCCTTCGAGCAGAAGGGGAAGCTCTTTCGGGCGGCGGCAAGTCGTCGGGCCTGATGGGCTTCCTCAAGATCGGGGACCGTGCGGCGGGTGCGATCAAGTCGGGCGGCACCACGCGCCGTGCGGCCAAGATGGTGATCTGTGATGCCGATCACCCCGATATCGAGGAATTCATCAACTGGAAGGTTCGCGAAGAACAGAAGGTTGCCAGCATCGTCGCCGGCTCGAAGATGCACGAGCAGAAGCTCAACGATATCTTCGCGGCGATCCGGGCTTGGGATGGCAGCAATGAAGATGCTGTCGACCCCAAGAAAAACGAGCAGCTGAAAGGCGCCATTCGCGGGGCCAAGCAGGTTCAGATCCCCGAGACCTACGTCAAGCGGGTGCTGGACTATGCCAAGCAGGGCTATGACAGCATCGAATTCCCGACCTATGACACCGATTGGGACAGTGAAGCCTATGCCAGCGTGTCGGGCCAGAACTCCAACAATTCGATCCGCGTGACCAATGCCTTCCTTGAGGCGGTCAAGGCCGATGACGATTGGGCGTTGCTCAACCGGACCGACGGCAGCGTGTCGAAAACCATCAAGGCGCGTGACCTGTGGGAGGACGTGGGCCATGCCGCTTGGGCCTGTGCCGATCCGGGCATCCAGTACCACGACACCGTCAACCAGTGGCACACATGCCCGGAAGATGGCGAGATTCGCGGCTCGAACCCGTGCTCGGAGTACATGTTCCTGGACGACACGGCCTGTAACCTTGCGTCGATGAACCTGCTGACTTTCTACAAAGACGGTAAGTTCGATGCGGATGCCTATATGCACGCCACACGCCTGTGGACCGTGACACTGGAAATCTCGGTGATGATGGCGCAGTTCCCCTCGAAGGAAATCGCGCAGCTGTCCTATGACTTCCGCACGCTTGGCCTTGGCTATGCCAATATCGGCGGCCTGCTGATGAACATGGGGCTTGGGTACGACAGTGACGAGGGCCGGGCCCTGTGCGGGGCATTGACCGCGATCATGACCGGCGTGTCCTATGCCACCTCCGCCGAAATGGCCGGGGAACTTGGCGCCTTTGATGGCTACAAGCGCAACCAACAGCACATGCTGCGCGTCATTCGCAACCACCGCAATGCCGCCTATGGCGCTACCGAAGGTTATGAAGGGCTGGACGTGAAGCCCGTCGCACTGGACCTGACCAACTGCCCCGACTCGAAACTGGTCGAACTGGCGATGTCGAGCTGGGACGAGGCGCTGAAGCTGGGCGAAAAGCACGGCTATCGCAATGCGCAGGTCTCGGTCATCGCGCCGACGGGCACCATTGGCCTTGTCATGGACTGCGACACCACGGGGATCGAGCCGGATTTCGCCCTTGTGAAATTCAAGAAGCTGGCCGGTGGTGGCTACTTCAAGATCATCAACCAATCGGTGCCCGCCGCCCTTGAAAAGCTGGGCTATGGCAGCGCGCAGATCGAGGAGATCGTGTCTTACGCGGTCGGTCATGGCACCATCGGGAATGCACCGGGTGTCAACCACACCTCGTTGATCGGTCATGGTTTTGGCCCCAACGAGTTGGAAAAGATCGACAACGCCCTTGGTTCGGCCTTCGATATTCGCTTTGTCTTCAATCAGTGGACGCTTGGCGAAGAATTCTGCACCAATGTCCTTGGCATTCCCGCCGAGAAACTCTGCGATCCGACCTTCGACATGCTGGCCTCGCTTGGTTACTCCAAGGCCGATATCGAAGCGGCGAACGACCACGTCTGCGGGACGATGACCCTGGAAGGGGCGCCGCACCTGAAGGAAGAGCATTATCACGTCTTCGACTGCGCCAACCCCTGCGGTAAGAAGGGCAAGCGGTATCTGGATGTGAACAGCCACATCACCATGATGGCGGCGGCGCAAAGCTTCATCTCGGGGGCGATCTCGAAAACGATCAACATGCCCAATGACGCCACCATCGAGGATTGCCAGAAAGCTTATGAGCTGTCGTGGTCCTTGGGCGTGAAGGCGAATGCGCTGTATCGTGACGGCTCCAAGCTCAGCCAGCCCTTGGCGGCAAGCCTCGTCGAGGACGACGAGGAGGCCCAAGAGGTTCTGGAAACCGGCAGCATGCAGGAAAAAGCCGCTGTTCTGGCCGAGAAGATCGTCGAGAAGGTTGTCGTCAAGGAAGTGGTCAAATCGCACCGCGAGAAGATGCCGGAACGCCGCAAAGGCTATACCCAGAAAGCCACCGTGGGTGGGCACAAGGTCTACCTGCGCACAGGTGAGTACGAGGACGGCAATCTTGGCGAGATCTTCATCGACATGCACAAGGAAGGTGCCGGGTTCCGGGCGATGATGAACAACTTCGCCATCGCGGTTTCGGTCGGCCTGCAATATGGTGTGCCGCTTGAGGAATTCGTCGACGCCTTCACTTTCACCAAGTTCGAGCCTGCAGGCATGGTGCAGGGCAACGACAGCATCAAGAATGCCACGTCGATCCTCGATTACATCTTCCGCGAACTCGCCGTCAGCTATCTGGATCGGACCGATCTGGCGCATGTGAAGCCCGAGGGCGCATCGTTTGACGATCTGGGCCGCGGCGAGGAAGAAGGCGTGAGCAACATCAAGGAGATGTCGGGCGAGGCGGCCTCGAAATCCCTCGAAGTGCTCAAGCAGATCAGTTCGACAGGCTACCTGCGCAAGCGCCTGCCCCAGGAACTGGTGGTTTTGCAAGGCGGTCAGTCCGAAGTGGCCCTGACCGGCACCGCCGATCCGGTGGGCGCGCTGCAAACGCTGGTGCCCGAGACCTCGGAAAGCGTAAGCGCGACCGTGGCGACCTCGACAACCACCACGACGACGGCAAGCGGGTCCATGTCGATGGACGCGCGGACCAAGGCCAAGATGCAGGGCTATGAAGGCGAAGCCTGTAGCGACTGCGGCAACTATACGCTGGTGCGCAACGGCACCTGCATGAAATGCAACACCTGCGGCGCGACCAGCGGGTGTAGCTGAGAAACAGCCCACTAGGGGGGGCTTAGGGGCACAGGGCCATTTGGCCCGGCCCCGACGAGACAGGGTGGGGCGGAATATCAGTCCTTCCCATCCTCACACGGGGCGGGTGCGCTCGCCCCTGACGACACTCAGGCCGCAGGCAGAAACCGGGCGGTATAAATTAAGTGAGCCTGAGTGGCGAAACTTGACCGGGGGGCTTCGTGCCCCCCGTTTTTCTGTTGCGGATGGAGGTGGTTATTGCCACACAGATCGCCATGACCCGAAAACCAGCCATCAGCATTTGCATTCCCGCCTATGACATGGGCGGTGATGGCGCGCGGTTCTTGTCCGAAAGCTTCCAGCACCTCACAGCGCAAAGTTTCGAGGATTTCGAAGTGGTTGTCTCGGATCAATCCGAGACCCCCGCAGTGCGAGACGCATGTCGTCAGTTTGACGATGATATGGATATCCGTTGGGTGGACAACCGTTCGGGACGTCGTCAAGCGTCTGCCAATGCGAACAATGCGATCCGGCAGGCGCGTGGCCGGGTGGTGAAAATCCTCTTTCAAGATGATTTTCTGTGCCATGCCGATGCCTTGCAGGAGTTGGCAAAGGCATTCGAGGCGCCAACATGCAAATGGGCATTGATGGGGTCGGGCGTGACGTATGATGGTGTCACGGTCAAGGAGCCTATGGTGCCCCGGTGGCACGATCAAATCCGATTTGGGCGCAATACCGTCTCAAGTCCTTCGGTTCTGGCGTTTGAAGCAGGTCACGACTTGTTCTTCGATGAAAATCTGATCTGGTTGATGGATGTGGACTTGTACCACGGTTGTTTCAAAACTCTTGGTGACCCTGTGATCTTGCCGGGCACATTGGTCGCCAACCGTCTGCACCCCGGTCAAGTGAGTCAACGGGTCGGGCGGAGTCTGCGGCGGCGTGAACTGCGCAGAGTGATGGGAAAATATGGTATGCCCAATGGTTTGGCGGACGTACGAACATTTGCCTACCAGTATCTCAAGGCATTGGGTTAGCCCTTGGATAACAGACGATGCAGAAGTGATCGTTTCTGTTTTGGAAGAGGGCGTATTTTGGGCTGCGGTAAAGTCACCTAGCCCCCTCATAAAAGCGCCTTCACCGGGGCGTCGGGGGAAAGCCCCATGTCACGGCGGAGTTGGGCGCGGGCGCGGGACAGGCGGGACATCACCGTGCCAAGCGGCCAGCCGGTTTGCCGGGCAAGGGCGGCGGGGCTGGATTCTCCGGCCAGTACGAACTTCATCAGTTGGGCCTGATCCGGTGGAAGCTTGTCGATCATCGCCCGTGTTTCGGACAGGGCGAGGCAGGCGAAGACATCGGGCGCGGTGCCGGTATTGTCCTCGTCCAATTCGTCGGTGTCCTTCCTGTCGCGCAGGCCTTGCCGCATCTGGTTGCGCAGGGCGGCCAAGGCATAGCCGCGCAGGTTGGTGATCTCCTCGCCACGATTGATGCGCAGCCAGAGCTTGAGCAGCACCTCCTGGGTGAGGTCCTGTGCCTCGTCGGGGGTATCGGCAATGCGGAGCGCTGCCCGTGTCAGCACGGGCATCAGCGCGGTTAGCTCTGTGGGGGCAGGCTGTTGCATGGGGCACCTCCTATGCCCTGATAAAGGGCCGACAGGGGAGCCATTTCAAATGGGCAGATTCCGCCGATAGGCCTGAGCGGGGCTTTTTCGGCAGCCGCTCGCCGGTTGCACGGGACCGCCTCGGCAAGGCGCCGCCCGTGGGGTTGGGGGCCGGGACGCAAAGCGCCCGATCCCCGTCTTGGTCAGTGAGGCGCGGGGATGTCCCGGCCTTGAACGTAATGTCCAAGGAGACTGACCATGTTTAAATTCGTAGCTATCCTTCTGGGAATGGGCGTGGTGGCCAATTCCGCCATCGCCATGAGCGAGGAAACCGCACAGATCGACGCCAATGGCGACGGTGTCATGACCATCGACGAGGTGCAGGCCGTTTTCCCGGATGTCACCGCCGAAGCCTTTGCCGAGGCGGATGCCGATGACGACGGGGCCCTGACCGACGAGGAAATGGTCAGCGGGCAGGAACAGGGGCTTATCCCTGCGTCGACCGGCGGCTAAGCACCGGTTGACACCCCCGGGCCGGGATACTCTTCCCCGGATCGCCCCGGCCCGGGGTTATGTGCGGCCCGCGCGTTGCAGCATCCCAAACAGATCGCGCGGGTCGTCGGGATCGGCCAGAAGGTCGAGGTCCATATACAGATCGGTGCCGCCGATATGGTCGCGGATGTAGCGCAGGGCGCTGAAATCCTCGATCGCGAAGCCTACGGAATCGAACAGGGTGATCTGCCCGGCGCTTGTGCGGCCGGGTTTGGTGCCGTTAATCACTTCCCACATTTGCGTCACGGGGTGATCTTCGCTCAGTTGTTGGATCTCGCCCTCGATGCGGGTTTGTTCGGGGTATTCCACGAAAATCTCGGACCGATGCAGCACGCCGGGGGCAAGTTCGGTCTTGCCGGGGCAGTCACCGCCGATGGCGTTGATGTGCACACCGGAGCCGACCATGTTGTCGGAGAGGATCGTGGCGTATTGCTTGTCGGCGGTGCAAGTGGTGATGATCTGTGCGCCTTCCATGCTCTCCTCGGCGCTGCTGCATACATGAACATCCAGCCCCAAGCCCTTGAGATTGCTGGCCGCCTTGCGGGTGGCCGCAGGGTCGATATCCCACAGGCGCACGGATTTGAGGCCGCAGATCGCTTTCATCGCAAGGCTTTGAAATTCCGATTGTGCGCCATTGCCGATCATCGCCATGGTGTCGGCCCCCTTGGGGGCGAGGTGCTTGGCGACCATGGCCGAGGTGGCGGCGGTGCGCAGGGCGGTGAGGACGGTCATTTCCGACAGCAACACCGGATAGCCATTGCCGACATTGGCCAGCAGGCCGAAGGCGGTAACGGTTTGAAGGCCCTCCTTGGTGTTCTTGGGGTGGCCATTGACGTACTTGAAGCCGTAAACCTCCCCGTCCGAGGTGGGCATCAGTTCGATCACGCCCTCGGCGGAGTGCGAGGCGATGCGCGGGGTTTTATCGAAAAGTTCCCAGCGGCGGAAATCCTCTTCGATATAATCGGACAGGCCGCGCAGCATCGGCTCGATCCCGATGTGGTGCACGAGGTTCATCATGTTCTCGACCGAGACGAAGGGCACGAGGGCCTTATCGGAGGGGGGTGTTGCGGTCATCGGTTTTATCCTTTTTATCCAAAGGCTTGTGTGGGACGGTCAAAGACACGGCGGCCAAGGGCGGAGGCGGCCAGATCGACCATGACCTGCGCGGTGCGGCCGCGTTCATCGAGGAAGGGATTGAGCTCCACGAGGTCGAGAGACGTCATCAAGCCGCTGTCGCAGATCATCTCCATCACCAGATGCGCCTCGCGCATGGTGGCACCGCCAGGAACGGTGGTGCCGACTGCGGGGGCGAAGGAAGGGTCGAGGAAATCCACGTCGAGTGAGACATGCAGCATGCCACCCGCGTCGGCGACGCGGTCTAGGAAGGCGGACAGCGGTTTGGCGATGCCGGATTCGTCTATCTGGCGCATGTCGTGGCTGCGGATTCGGGAATTTTGCAGGATTTCGCGTTCGGCGGGGTCTACGGAGCGCAGGCCGAGAATGCAGATGTGATCCTCGGGGATTGGGTTCTGCATCTCGGGAAAGTCGGAAAACCCTTTTTGTCCAGTGACATAGGCCAAGGGGGTGCCATGCAGGTTGCCCGAGGTCGTGCTTTGCGGCGTGTGGAAGTCGCTATGGGCGTCGAGCCAAAGAACGAATTGCGGGCGGGAGTGCGCGGCGGCATGGTTGGCGACGCCTGCGACGGAGCCCAGAGAGAGGCTGTGATCGCCGCCCAAGAAGATTGGCAGGCCGCGCGCCATGGCATTTTCTGCCGCATTTACAAGGGCTTGTGTCCAGCCGATGGTGACTTCGGGCGCGTGTAGATGGGGTGGCAGCCCCTTGAGCGGAGCAACCTGTGCCGGGGCCAGGTTTCCGAGGTCTTTGACCGTGTGGCCGAGAGAGGTTAAGGCATCGTCAAGGCCGGCGACGCGGTAGGCGTCGGGGCCCATTAGGCAGCCTTGGCGGGCTTTGCCGCTGTCCACGGGGGCGCCGATGAGAAGGCAGGTTTGTGGGGTCATGGAACGCTCGCTTAGAAAGGATTTCCTCAAGAATATTCCGAAGTGAGGCGTACTGAACCCGACATATTGCACGAAACGGGATAGCGTTGTTCAAAACGGCGTGCTAATCGTTCGAAATGGATGATGTTGACAGACAGTTAATTTCGGCGCTGCGGCATGACGCGCGGGCCTCGCTTTCGGATTTGGCGATCACGCTTGGCGTGTCACGTACCACGGTCCGGGGGCGGATCGAGCGATTGCGGCAATCCGGCGAGATCGTGGGGTTCAGCGTTGTGCTGAAGGGCGATGCGGTGCGGGACCCGGTCAGGGGGCTGATGCTGATCGGGATCGAAGGGCGCGGGACGGATAGAATTATTCGTCAACTCAATGGGTTAAGCGCCGTTCGAGCAGTGCACACCACGAATGGCCGGTGGGACGTGATCGTGGAAATCGGGGCGGAATCGCTGGAGGATTTCGACGATGTGCTGGCGCGTATCCGGCGGTTCGACGGGGTAGCGACCAGCGAAACCAACCTGCTTTTGAGCACGCGCAAGGCGGCGAACGGGTAATTTCGTACGACTCGTACGTTTTGTACGTGAGTTTCGTACGAAAATCCGGGAGCTGCATTTGGAAATCGTACGAGTCGTACGAAAATCGGCGTGATGAGAGGCATGTCGAGGTTCCGGATCGCGTCCGGGACGGGGAGGGTCAGGCGCGACGGGCGGCCATGATCCAGATCACCACGAGGGCCAGCGAGGCGAGCATGTTCCAGCTGGCCATCGAGAGGCCGAACATTTCCCATGGCACCTCATCGCAGCGAATGAGGGGGGCGGCCATGATCTGATCGAAGAGGTCATCGGTGCTGAGACCGGATGTGCCGGAGGAGGTGCAGGAAGAGGGACCTTCCCACCAGCCGCGCTCGACCCCGGTGTGATAGGCGGCGATGCCTGCGGTGGTGAGAGCGGCCAGCGCGCCAAGCAGGGCCACCAACGCACCGCCGAGGAGCAAGGCCAGCACACCGAGGCCCATGGCGGCGTAATGCGGGTAGCGTTGCCAATAGCAGAGTTTGCAGGGTGGCATCTCGCCAATGTACTGGAAGCCCCAGGCGCCCAGCATCAGGGCGAGGGAGCCGCCAGCGGCCAGCAGGATCAGCGTTCGGTAGGTTAAGGTCATGGTCATAGATGCCTGACAAGGTAGAAGCCACCGAAGAGCAGCACAACAAACAGGATCGTGACCAGCCCGAGGCGGCGTTCGATGAAATCGCGGATCGGCGCGCCGAATTTCCACAAGAGCGCCGCGACGATGAAAAAGCGCAGGCCCCGCGCCAGAATGGAAGTGGCAATGAAGGTGCCAAGCGGCATGGCCGTCCAGCCCGACATGATGGTGATCACCTTGTAGGGGAAGGGGGTGATGCCAGCGGTCAGCACGGCCCAGAAGCCGAAATCGTTGAACCGGGCCGAGAACTCGGCCATGGCATCGCCCTTGCCGAGGGATTCGAGGATCGGCTGGCCGATCTGTTCGTAGGCCAGCGCACCGATGGCATAGCCCAGAAGCCCGCCGATGACAGAGGACACCAGCGCCACCAAGGCGATCAGCCAGGCCCGTGAGGGGCGCGCGAGGATCATCGGGATCATCAGGACATCGGGCGGGATCGGAAAGACCGAACTTTCGATGAATGAAACGGCCGCCAGCACCCAGAGCGCGCGCGGGTGGTCGGACATGGTGATCGTCCAGTCGTAAAGGCGTCGGAGCATGGAAGGTGTCCTGGAAAAGAAGTCGTGGTCTCTGACCACGCGGCGCAAGGCGGGTCAAGTATTTTGCCGCGTATTTGCGCGCTTCCCCTCTGGACGCGGGCGCGCGGCTTCGCTAGAGGTGTTGCCCGTGCCCAAGTGGCGGAATGGTAGACGCAGGGGATTCAAAATCCCCCGATGGCAACATCGTGTGAGTTCGAATCTCACCTTGGGCACCAATTCCGATTTTATTGATGTTCTGGTGGCCTGTTTCGATGGGACGCGCGCCGGGGTCGGAGGCTTGAGGCGAATCGTTTGCTTCTACCGGCCCGGCCCGCCTGCGATTCGTACGGAGCGGGTGCCAGAGCGGGGCGTTTTGTTTCGCGTTCGGCGCTTTTCATCCAAAACGCGGAAAATTGATCACAAATTATGCGCTTCAGATTAACCGTAAATCGGGCGTGGCGGTCACAATTTCGCCTCTTTTGATTGTTGCCCAATTGGATATAGACGAAAGGCGTATTTCGAGTGGTCGGTTGCATGAACTTTTGTAGAGCCGCGAGGAAAACCTAAGAAAACCTGTGGAATTCGAGGTTTTTTACTGGTTCCAAAAACCGAAACAATGGGCCGAAATCTGGGGCGTAAATCGGGTGTGAACGCGGCAAGCGGCTTTGTTTGCGCCCGGTTTTGAGCGCATTTCCGTCATTTTTCCCCTTCGTGTTTCCCAATCTGGCGGTTACAACGAGATTGCCCAACTGGGGGGTATCGAATTGGTCACGGGGGCGACCGTCAGGACGTTTTTGCCTATCGGGGGATAGTGCGAAGAGTCGTGGATCGGGTCGTATAGCCTTTCAAAAGGCGTGGCTACGTGTGGGAAAATCACGGGCCTTCCCGGGCATCCACCGAACTTCGCAGACTTCCGGTTCAGGCAGAAAGTTTTGAAGCTTTTTAGCCGCTGCTTGTGCAGTGGCGCATCACGCAGCCGGTCCTTGATCGGCGATGAATAGGTCGAAGGGGGTGTCTTTATGGCTGATCTTATTCTGGACTGGGGGCTGTTCGGCTCCAATGGATCGGACCTGAGCGATGGGGGAACGGTTGATACCGGCGGTATCGATGTTTCGCTAGGGTTTACCGCACAGGACGGCGGCGCCTTCGCGCGCTACCTTGAATACGGTCAATACGTAGATACCGCCAGCGGCGAGAGTTTCGACCCGATGTCGGCGCTCAAGCTGTGGGGGAATGGCGGAGAAGGCGGGGTCGACGATACCTCGACCACGGCGATCGATTTCAGCGCGAGTGACGCGGCCTATAGCGACAACGTGCAAAACGTTTCGTTCCGGATCAATGACTTGGACCTGGGGCAAGGCGGCACGGATTATACCGATATCGTGACCGTCCGGGCCTATGACGCGGCGGGCAACCCGGTTGACGTGATGCTGACGCCGGGGGCGGACATCCTGACCAGTGGAGATACGGCCACCGGCAACGACGTGGACAGTAACGCGGTGACCCCGCCGACCGATCCGGATACCTCGCTTTTGGTGGATATTGCCGGGCCGGTGTCGCGGATCGAGATCGATTATGACAATGGCGGCACCGATACACAGGCGATCTGGGTGACCGATGTGCATTTCAGCACCATCGACGCGGGTGGTGAACTGGATGGGATCGTATCGAACGGGGACGACGATGCCTATATCGCGACCAACCCGGACAGCGACCCCGACTACGTCTATACCGGCGATCCCGAGGGGGACCTGGTGGATTCGGGAGATGCCATTCTGGCCGGGGAAGCGCCGGATGACGACATCATTCAGGCCGGGGGTGGCAATGACACCATCGAGGCCGGTTTGGGCGACGACGAGGTCGATGCGGGCACCGGCGATGATCTGGCTTTCGGGGAAGAGGGCAATGACGAGATTGATGGTGGCGCGGGGGATGACACCATCGACGGTGGTGCTGACAACGACACCCTGACGGGTGGCGAAGGCAGCGACAGCGCCGTCGGGGGCGCGGGAGACGACGTGATCGATACCGGCAATGGCGCGCCGGTCAACGACCATGAAACCTTTGTCGGGGTGCCTTTCGAAACCGGTGCCGACCAGTTGAACGATCTGGACACGGTCGTGGGGGGCGCCGGGAATGACACCATCACCACCGGCGATGACGCCGACCTGATCTCGGGTGATGGCGGGAACGACAGCATCAATGGCGGCATCGACGATGACACCATCTTTGGCGGCACCGGCGACGATTACATCGATGGCGGCCTCGGGAACGATTCGATCGAAGGGGGCGATGGTCATGACACCATCGACGCCGGGATCGATGGGTTTTCGGATTACGAAGGCGATGATCCGAACCTGCCGAATGCGGCCCTGATAGACCCGGCCACCGGCATGCCGGCCCTGAGCGATCCCAACCCCGATGACGGGCGTGACTATGTCGATGGCGGTGAGGGCAATGACCTGATCATGACGGGCGACGACGATGACACGATCATCGGCGGCCTGGGCGACGACACGGTGAACGCGGGCATTGACGACGATATCGTCTTTGGGAACGAGGGCGCCGACAGCCTGACCGGCAGCCATGGATCGGACACCATCGAGGGCGGTGCAGGGGATGACACCATCTGGGGCGGCTTCGGCAACGACCCGATCGCCGGTATCCCCGGCGAAATTCCCGACGCGACCGATCCGGTGCCGGAAAACGGCCAGGACCTGCTGCTTGGCGGGGATGGCAATGACGTCATCTATGGCGAAGACGATGACGACACCATCGAGGGTGGCGCCGGTGACGACACGATCGACGGCGGTGTCGACGACGACCTGCTGCTCGGCGGGGCCGATAACGACATGGTCGATGGCGGCGCGGGGAACGATACCGTTCTTGGTGGCACCGGCAATGACATCCTGCTGGGCGGCGATGATCGCGATCTCTTCACCGATGCGGGCGCTGGTGATGTGGTCGATGGCGGCACCGGCGGTGATGACTACGATGTGCTGAACCTGGCGGGGCAGGGCGATTTCCGCATCGTCGGCGAAACCCTCGATGCCGACGGTGATTCCACCTCGGGCACGGTCGAGTTTCTCGACCCTGACGGGACGGTCTCGGGGTCCCTCGGGTTCACCGAGATCGAAGATATCATCCCCTGCTTCACGCCGGGCACGGTGATTGCCACGCCCAAGGGGGAGCGCCGGGTGGAAGACCTTGAGGTTGGCGACCGGGTGATCACCCGTGACAACGGCCTACAGGAAATCCGCTGGATCGGGCGCCGGGACCTTACGGGCCAGGAGCTCTGCCAGGCGCCGAACCTCAAGCCGGTGCTGATCCGCGCCGGATCCCTGGGCCGGGGTCTGCCGGAGCATGACATGATGGTCAGCCCGCAGCACCGCCTGTTGATCAACAATGATCGCAGCGCGCTTTACTTCGATGAACGCGAGGTTCTGGCCGCGGCCAAGCACCTGACGGGCATGAAGGGCGTCGATACGGTCGAAGCCAGCGGCGTGAGCTACATCCACTTCATGTTCGACCAGCACGAGGTTGTCCTGTCGAACGGGGCCTGGACCGAAAGCTTCCAGCCCGGTGAGCAGGTGATGGATGGTATGGGCGCGGCGCAGCGGAACGAGATTTACGATCTCTTCCCCGAACTGCGCGAGGCCGAGGGCCTGAAGGATTACCAGGCGGCGCGCCGGTCTCTCAAGAAACACGAAGCGAAGCTTCTGATGTCCTGATCCGATAGGTTGCAGCGGGCCGGCGCACAGCCTGTGTGCCGGTCACCAGAAATCGGGTTAGGGGGCTGTTCCGGTTTCGAGTAGGGCAGCCCCGGCAGGTGCCGGGGTTGCCTATTCCTGTGCCTGTCTGGCGCGCCACGCGGCCCAGGCTTCGGGGGTATCCAGATCGGTGGTGGCGCGCAGGCCGGGCAGGGGGCAGAGGCGCGGCGGATGCTGCCTCAGAAGGGGTTTTGCCCCGTCGTCGCCGTGAAGCGCTTGCATGGCCTCGAAATACTTGGCCGGGAAGATCACCGGGTGGCCGGGTTTGCCGCTATCGTCTGTTGCGCGGATGATCCGGCTTGGGTCTTCTGTGAAAGCCGCGGCGATGGTCTCAAGATCCTCGGAGGTGAGGTCGGGCAAATCCGCGAGAAGGACCATAAGGGCCTTCAAATCAAGGCTTTGGGCCCAAGCCGCGCCAGATCTGAGGGAGGCTGCAAGCCCTTCGGCGGCCTCGGGCACTTCACGGCATGCGATACCACCTGGTAAAACCTCAGCACGCGCGCTGCCCGGTCGCAGGGTCACAAGGACAGGCCACCCGGTCGCAAGGGCGCGCCGTGTTTGGCGGGCCAGCAGGGGTTGGCCTTCGGCCTTTTCCAGCAACTTATCGCGCCCTCGCATGCGAGAGGACGTGCCAGCCGCTGGAATGACAATACCGATCCCGCGCATGGGGCCTCCGTTTGCATCAAGGGGCGCTGCCCCTCTTGGCCTGCGGCCAATTCACCCCGGGATATTTTCGAAAAGAAGAAAAGGGCAAGGGCCTTCATCTTTCCCAAAATACTCCCGCCGGAGGCGGTCCGCCAGTGGCCAAAGGTGCCGCCCTTCAAGTGGCAGCGCACCGATGGCCGTGGGGTCAGCCCCGCATGCGCGCGCCGTCGGCGTCGAAGAGCGGTTCGGTGATCAGGCGGGCGGGGCGCATCTCGCCGAGGATTTCGATCTGTGCCTCCAGCCCTTCGGTGGCTTTGTCACGGGGGATGAGGGCGAGGGCGATGGATTTTCCCGCGTGGTGAGAATAGCCGCCCGAGGTGCAGAAGCCTTGCACTGTGCCGTCGATCCAGACGGGTTCGTAGGCGTTGACGTCGGTGTCGAGCGCGTCCACCTCGAAGACCGCGAGGGTACGGGCGGGGGGTGTCTCGCGCTCTGCTTCGGCCGCCGCGCGCCCGATGAAATCGGCCTCTTTCTTGAAGGAAATGAAGCGGTCGAGGCCGGTTTCCGCCGGGGTATAGTCCGGCCCGAACTCGTGCAGCCATGCCCCGAAGAATTTATCCAGCCGCAGCGACATCATCGCGCGCATGCCGAAGGGTTTCATGCCGTGGTTTTGCCCTTCGGCCCAGAGCACATCCCACAGGGCGCGTTGGGCCATGGGGTCGCAGTAAATTTCGTATCCCAGATCGCCGGTGAAGCTGACCCGTTGGATCAGGCAATCGACCATGCCGACGCAGGCGGGGCGCACATCCATGAGTCGCATGTCGCCGATGTCATCGCGGGTACAGGCCATCAGTACCTCGCGCGCCTTGGGGCCGGCGATCTGGAAGCCGTTGAGGCGGTCGGAGATGTTTTCGACCTGCGCGCCCTCCGTGGCGTTCTGCCCAAACCAGCGCATGTGATAGGCCTGTGCGCCGTAGGAGGCGGTAAGCTGAAAAGTCTGCTCATCAAGGCAGGAGACGGTGAAATCGCCGATGATCCGGCCTTGGGGGCTGAGCATCGGGGTGAGCGAAATCCGGCCCGGTTTGGGGATGCGCCCGGCCATGATGCGATCGAGCCATGCACGGGCGTTGGGGCCGGTGACGCGGTATTTGCCGAAGTTGTGGACCTCGTTGATGCCCACGGATTCGCGCACGGCCTTGACCTCGCGCGCGGTGGCCTCCCATGCGTTGGAGCGGCGGAAGGAGGGGGTCTCGTATCGGGGTTCGTCGCCCTGAGCAAAGTAATTGGGCACTTCCAGCCCGTATTGGTGGCCCCAGACGGCGCCCATTTGATCGAACACGTCATACATGGGCGTTTGCCGGAAGGGGCGCGCGGCGGGAAGTTCTTCGTTGGGGTAGGAAACCGAGAAGCGTTTTTGGTAGTTTTCGATCACCTTGGGGCGGGTGTAGCCCGGTGTGATCCAATCGCCGTAGCGGGCCACGTCCATGGCCGAGACATCGCGTTCGCATTCTCCCTCGGTCATCCATTGTGCCAGCATCAGGCCGACGCCGCCGCCTTGGGAGAAGCCTGCCATCACACCGCAGGCGGACCAGTAGTTGCGCAGGCCCGGTACCGGGCCGACCAGCGGGTTGCCGTCGGAGGCGAAGGTGAAGGGGCCGTGGATCACCGATTTCACGCCCGCGCGTTCGAGGGCCGGGAAGCGTTGGTAGGCGAAGGTGATGCTGTCTTCGATCTTGTCGAAATCGTCGGGCAGGAGTTCGTGGCCGAAATTCCACGGTGTGCCGTCCACCGCCCATGGGCGGCAGGGTTGTTCGTAAAACCCGATGCAGAGGCCGCGGCCCTCTTGCCGGAGGTAGGATTCGCCGGCGGGGTCCATGACGTGGGGGTGTTCGCCGCCTGCGTCGATTATTTCGGCGATTTCAGGGACTTCTTCGGTGACGATATATTGGTGTTCCAT
Organism: Roseovarius bejariae; assembly: GCF_009669325.1. Classification (NCBI taxonomy): domain Bacteria; kingdom Pseudomonadati; phylum Pseudomonadota; class Alphaproteobacteria; order Rhodobacterales; family Roseobacteraceae; genus Roseovarius; species Roseovarius bejariae. Next base: position 202,082 of record NZ_SZWE01000001.1, on the reverse strand, counting down.
CGGGTGGAGGGGGACGTAGACCCCCGCCATGGCCCCGACCTCGCGCGCCCAGAGGCCTGCGGCGTTGACGAGGTGTTCGGCGTGGATGGTGCCCTTGTCGGTGACCACGTCCCATGTGCCGTCGGGGCGTTGGTTGGTTTCCTGCACGTGGCAGTGGGTCTCGATCGTGGCGCCGCCCATGCGGGCCGCCTTGGCGTAGGCGTGGGTGGTGCCGGAGGGGTCGAGGTGGCCATCGAGGGGATCATAAAGCGCGCCGAGGATGCCGTCGGTGTTGGTCACCGGCGCGATCTTGGCGATCTCTTCCGGCCCGACGATCTCGGTTTCCAGCCCCATGTAGCGGTGCTTGGCGCGTTCGGCGAGCAGCATGTCGAAGCGGTCGCGGTTGTCGGCCAGCGTCACGCCGCCGACGTGGTGAAGGCCGCAGGAGAGGCCGGTGATCTCCTCCAACTCCTTGTAGAGCTTGATAGTATAGCCCTGAAGCGCGGCCATGTTGGTATCGCCGTTCAGCGTATGAAAGCCGCCCGCCGCGTGCCATGTGGAGCCGGAGGTGAGTTCGGAGCGTTCGATCAGCATGACGTCGGACCAGCCGAGTTTCGTCAGGTGATAGAGCACGCTGCATCCGACGACACCGCCGCCGATGACGGCCACACGAGTGGTGGTTTTCATGGGAGACCTCCTTTGGCTTGTTATCGGTAGACTGTTTGTCTGGGGGAATGACGCATGTCTGTTCGCGACAGGGTGTGTCGTGAATGGGATGTCGTTTTTGGCGTCGAGGGATTGTCATGCAGGGTGGGCTATGTCGCGATAAGCGGTTTGGCGGGGTGGCGCCCTTTGGACGCAAACCGAAAAAATCTGTCGCAAACAAATCCCCTGATTTGTATCACCGCGACCAATGATGTCGGGAACCGGCAATACATGCCTCGCAAGCGGCGTAAGTGTGCCCTTTAGCAACAACCAAGGGATCAGTTATGAAAACCCATGCACAGGCTGTCGTGATCGGCGGGGGCGTTATCGGATGCTCGATTCTTTACCACCTGACCAAGCTGGGCTGGAAGGACGTGGTCCTGCTGGAGCGCGATGAGCTGACCAGTGGCAGCACATGGCACGCGGCGGCCAATATTCACGGGCTGCATGACAGCGCCAATATCAGCCGCCTGCAGCACTACACCATGAACCTCTATAAGGAGCTGGAGGCCGAAACCGGCCAAAGCTGTGGCGTGTTCCAGCCCGGTTCGCTTTACCTTGCCCAGACCGAGGCGCGTGAGCACCAATTGCGCCTACAGGCCGCCAAGGCGGAGTTGTACGGCATGAACTTTGCCGAGATCAGCCGCGAGGAAGCCGAGGAGAAGCACCCGCTGGTCAATTTCGACGGGGTGCGCTGCATCATGTGGGAGCCCGATGGCGGCAATGTGGACCCTTCGGGCGTGACCAATGCCTATGCCGTGGGCGCGCGACAGAAGGGGGCGGAGATTTACCGCTTTACCCCCGTCACCGCCACCGCGCAGCAGCCTGATGGGTCTTGGATCGTGGAAACGCCCAAGGGCAATATCCAGACCCAGTGGGTGATCAACGCCGCCGGTTTGTGGGGCCGTGAGGTGGCCAAACTGGCGGGCATCGAGGTGCCGCTTCAGCCCACCGAGCACCAGTATTTCGTGACCGAGACCATTGCCGAGATCGACGGCATGGACCGGCGGTTGCCCTCGGTCGCGGACCGGGACGGCGAATATTACCTGCGGCAGGAGGGCAAGGGGCTGCTCATCGGGGCCTATGAGCGTGACATGCGGTTCTGGGCCGAGGAGGGCACGCCCTTGGATTTCGCGCATGACCTCTTCCCCGACGATCTGGAACGGATCATGGAGAACGTGATGCGCGCCATGGACCGGGTGCCGCTGGCCGCCGAGGCGGGAATCAAGCGGGTGATCAACGGGCCGATGATCTGGAGCCCGGACAGCAACGTGATCCTTGGCCCGGTGCCGGAGCTGAAAAACTATTTCATGTGCGGCGGGATCATTCCGGGGTTCAGCCAATCCGCGGGTATGGGCCTTATGGTGGCGCAATGGATCATCGAGGGGGAAATGCAATATGACATGTTCCCGTGGGATATTGCGCGCTTTGGCCTGTGGGCCAACGACCGGGACTTCGTGAAGGCCAAGGTGGAGGATGTTTATGCCCACCGCTTTGCCATCCATTACCCCAACGAGGAGCGCGAGGCGGGCCGTCCGCTGCGCACCCGTCCGGTGTACGAGATGCAAAAAGATATGGGCGCGGTCTTTGGCCTGAACTATGGCTGGGAGCATACGCAGTGGTTTGCCGACACGCCCGGCACCAAGGATACCAACGGGTTCACGCGCCAGAACTGGTGGGGCCCTGTGGGCGAGGAATGCAAGATTCTGCGCGAGCGGGCGGGCATCATCGATATTTCAAACTTTGCCAAGTACCGCGTGAAGGGGCCGGGGGCCGAAGACTGGCTGAACTCGGTTTTCGCCAACCGGATGCCGAAAAGCGTGGGGCGGTCGTGCCTGACGCCGTTGATTTCGGTGCGCGGGGGGATCGCGGGCGATGCCACGGTGACGCGGGTGGCCGAGGATGAATTCTGGATCGTCAGTTCGGGGATGGCGGAACGTTATCACAAGCGGTTCTTCGACATGGTGCCCTTGCCCGAGGGGACGACATTCGAGAGCCACACCGAGGCGATGTGCGGCTTCAACGTGGCAGGCCCCAAGAGCCGCGAGATGTTGCAGAGATTGACCAATACCTCGCTGGCAACCGAGGATTTCCCCTTCATGCGGTCGCAGCAGATCGAGTTGGCGGGCGTGAAGTGCCTTGCCCTGCGGGTGAGTTTCACCGGCGATCTGGGGTGGGAGTTGCATTGCGCCACGGAAGATCAGGAACGGCTTTATACGGCGCTTCTGGAGGCCGGGAAGGATTTTGGCGCCGGGCCTGTGGGCGCGCGGGCGTTGATGTCGATGCGGGTCGAGAAGGGCTATGGCTCGTGGAGCCGGGAATACAGCCCTGAGTATTACCCGCATGAAGTGGGCTTTGCGCCGCTGTGCAAGATGGACAAAGAGTTCCTGAACAAGGCGGCGGTGGAGAAGGTCATGGCCGAACCGACGCGGGAAGAACTGGTTTTGATCCATCTGGATGAGGCGGATGTGACGGCCTCGAACGCCGATGCGACGGGAGGGGAGCCCATTCGCGATGCGGAAGGCACCCCTGTTGGCCGCGTCACCTCGGGCACCTATGGCTATACCGTGGGGATGAGCCTTGCGCTTGGCTATGTGAAGGCGGGCACCGTACAGGCGGGGGATGCGGTGCAGGTCATGGTTCTGGGCCAGCCGCACAAGGGCCGCATCCTGCATGAGCCGCCGTTCGACCCCAAGGGCGAGAAACTGCGGGCGTGATCGAAAAAGCCCCGGCCAGATTGGCCGGGGCTTTTGCTTTGCGGAGTGCCGGATCAGCGCATGATCAGCACGGGCACCCGGCAGGAGCGGATCATTTCGGTCGTTGTGGAGCCGATAATGAGCGAACGCACGCGGCTGTGGCCATAGGCCCCCATGACCAGAAGGTCGTGTTCGTCACGTTGGGTAATATTGGCCAAGACCTTTTCAGGCTCGCCGGTTTCAAGGATCGTATCGGCCTCGAAGCCGCCCGCGCGCAGGGTGGCGGCGGCGGTATCGAGGGATTTGCGGATCTCGGGGCTGTCCTTGCCTGCGAAGACCAGTGAGACGTGCAGACCTGAAAACAGGGGGCTGCGCGAGATATAATCGACGGCCTTGAGGGACGAGGGGCCGCCATCGAAGGCCACCAGCACCCGTTCGGCGGGTTTGAAGGCGCGGTTGGCGATGAAGACGGGGTGATGGCTGGCCCGTACGATGCGTTCGAGGTTGGAGCCGAGGTGCTCGGAGGCCAGGCCCGCCGCCTCGCCGCGTTTGCCGATGACGATCATTTCGCCGGTGTCTTCCTTGGCGGTGATGGTCTCGATCAAATCGCCCTGGCGCAGGCGGGTTTCGACGGTGAGGTCGGCATCCGCGGTGATCAGCGCCTTGGCGTCTTCGAGGATGGCGCGACCGTGTTCATGCGCCAGCTTGGCGCGTTCGGCATCCAGATCGGAGAGTTGTTCCAGAAGGCGCGTGCGTGCGCCGAGGCGGATGGCGCCCGAGAGGTCCTGTTTCTCGACGGCGTCGCGGCGGCCCATGACGTGGTAAAGCTTGACCTTCCAGTCGTTTCTGCCCGCGATCCACGCGGCGTGGTGGCAGACGCTTTCCGAATAGGCGGAGCCATCGACGAGGGCGATCAGTGTGTTGGTTGTCATTGTCCGGCTCTCCCTTAATGGCCCAGCAGTTGATCCATCGCGCCCGGCTTGTCATGGATGGCAAGCTGATCGACGATGGTTTCCGAGGCTTCGTTCATGCCGATCAACTCGACCTCGGCGCCTTCGCGGCGGAACTTGAGCACGGCCATGTCCACCGCCGCAACCGAGGAAATGTCCCAGATATGCGCGCGGCTGAGGTCGAGGGTGACCTTGTCGGGCGCTTCCTTGAAGTCGAAGGCTTTCATGAAGTCCTCGGAGGAGGCGAAGAACAGCTGCCCTTCGACGTGGTAGGTGCGGTGGGTGCCGTCCTCGGTGATTTCGGAGCGGACGCGGAACAGCTGTGCGATTTTCCACGCAAAGAAGAGGCCCGACAGCAGCACGCCGACCAGAACGCCGATGGCGAGGTTATGGGTGTAGATCACGAAAAACACGGTCGCCAGCATGACGATGGACGACGAGCGGGGATGGTCGCGCAGGTTCTTGATGGAAGACCACGAGAAGGTGCCGATCGAGACCATGATCATGATGGCCACGAGGGCGGCCATGGGAATGATGCCGACGATGTCGCCCAGACCGACGCAGAGGATCAGAAGGAAAATGCCCGCCACGAAGGTGGAAAGCCGCCCGCGGCCGCCTGATTTCACGTTGATGATCGACTGGCCGATCATGGCACACCCGGCCATGCCACCGATGAAGCCGGTGGCGGTGTTGGCAAGGCCCTGCCCGATGCACTCCTGATTGCGGTCGCTGCCGGTGTCGGTGAGGTCATCGACGATCTGCTGGGTCATCAGGCTTTCCAGCAGGCCCACGACGGCCACGGCGATGGAATAGGGCAGGATGATTTGCAGCGTTTCAAAGGTCAGCGGGATGTCGGGGATCAGGAAGACCGGCAGGGTGTCGGGCAGTTGACCCATGTCACCCACGGTGCGCACGTCCCAGCCCATCAGCACGGTGAGCGCGGTCAGCACGATGATGGTGACCAGCGGCGACGGTACGGCCGTGGTGATGCGGGGAAAGAGATAGATGATCGCAAGGCCACCTGCCACCAGCGCATAGGTCAGTGGCGGCACCTTGGAAGGGTCAAGCTCGGGCAGTTGGGCCATGAAGATCAGGATGGCAAGCGCGTTGACAAAGCCGGTCATCACCGATTTCGACACGAAGCGCATGACATAGCCCAGTTTCAGGAACCCGGCCCCGATTTGCAGCAGTCCGGCCAGGACGGTCGCGGCCAGCAGGTATTGCAGCCCGTGATCCTTGACCAGCGTGACCATCAGAACAGCGGTGGCCGCCGTGGCGGCCGAGATCATCCCCGGCCGCCCGCCGGTGATGGCGGTGATCACGGCAATCGAGAAGCTGGCGTAAAGGCCGACCTTGGGATCGACGCCCGCGATGATGGAAAAGGCGATGGCCTCGGGGATCAGGGCGAGGGCCACGACGAGGCCCGACAGAAGGTCGCCGCGAATGTTGTGCGTCCATTGGCGTTGGTATTGCGAAAGAGAGATCATGCAAAGGTCCGGTTGTCTGGGCCGCGCCGCGAGGCGGGCGGGTCATGTCGGATGTATCGTCTGGCGGGGTTTTGACGGGGCGGGCCGTTGCGGCCTGCCCATGGTGTTACCCGGATGATGGCGTGGTTGCGGCCCCTCTAGCGGCACTGGCACGAAATGCCAAGGTGGGAGGCGTGGATTTGTCGGCAGGTGTGGCGTGGGGAAAGGTTGTGCAAAACCCTTGGGCGCGTATCCAATGGCGGGCTGTCTTCGTAATTGTGGTGAATGACGGGTTCGAGCCCTTGTTGGACATTCGATTGCGAAGGTCCAGCGCGGAATCAAGGCCGCAGGCCGCCGCGCATCGTCATGCTGAAAGCATGCCTCCGGCATGACGCCGCCCCCCGGCACGGCGATTTGGCAAAGCTAAACACTCCGCTCATAAGTTTTTCGGACTTGGCTGAGATAAAGTGCCATAAACCAATCGTTGGATCGCCGCACCGCGGCCCGCCGATGCGCGGCTATTTCAATGTCCGCTATGTCCGCATAGCCGTCATCGGACCATTGTAAAACAAGACACCAGATGATGGTCTGTCACCCGGCGTCCCAAGGGGAAAATTGTCAGGCGGCAAACCTTAGCGCAGGCTGCGGCCCTCGGGGCCGGAGTAGGCACGTTCGACGCGGGCCACGCGCAATTCGTAGTGGCTGTACCAACGCTCGATGCCTTGTTTCTGGGCCACAAGGTGTTTGGCCTCGGCTTTCCATTTGGCGATGCTGTCTTCGTTGTCCCAGTAGGACACCGTGATGCCAAGGCCTGTGGTGTCACGGGTGCTTTCGGCCCCGAGGCAGCCGGGTTGGGCGAGGGCGAGGGTATACATCGCCTCGCCCATCTCGGCATAGCCTGCGTCATCCTCGGAAAGTTGGTTGGTGAAGATGACGGCATAGTAGGGCGGTTCGGGTGTTTTCGCGAAACGGTCGGTCATGGCATCACAGTTTGCGGATCTTGAGCTTGGTGATCCGGTTGTCGGTTTTCTCGACCACCTCGAAGCGGAAGCCGTGGAAGTTGAAGACCTGACTTGTGTCGGGGATCATCTGGGCCTCGTGGATGACGAGGCCGGCGATGGTGTTGGCCTCCTCATCCGGCAGGGTCCAGTCGGTGGCGCGGTTCAAATCCCGGATGGTCATGGCGCCATCGACGAGGAACTGGTTATCCTCGCTGCGGCGGATGGGGTGATCGGCCTCGGCGTCGAATTCATCGGTGATTTCGCCGACGATCTCTTCGAGGATGTCTTCGAGCGTGATCAGCCCTTGCAGGGTGCCGTATTCATCGACCACCAGCGCGAAGTGGCTGCGCATCCGCAGGAACTGGCGCATCTGGTCATCAAGCGTGGTGGTTTCGGGCACGAAATAGGGTTTCATCGCCACGTCGCAGATATCGAAACTGTCGAGCGCCTCGGCGCTGACCTGCTCGCCGCCCATGACAAGTTTATGCATGGCGCGCAGCAGGTCCTTGGCGTGGACCACGCCGATGATGTTATCGGGATCGTCACGATAGACGGGCAGGCGGGTGTGGTTGGAGTGCAGGCATTGATCGAGGATGGCGCGGGGCTCGTCCTCGGCATTGATCATCTCGATCTGGGAGCGGTGAAGCATGATCTCTTCGACCGCGCGTTCGCCGAGGTCGAGCGCGCCAAGGATACGGTCGCGGTCCTCTTTTTCGACCACGCCTTCGGAGTGGCCGAGATAAAGCGCACCGGCGATTTCCTCGCGCACGGCGAGGATGTGGCTATCGGGATCGGTCTGCACGCCGAAGACGCGCAGCACACCGCGCACCAGCCAGCGCACGGCGCTGACCATGGGCGAGAAGACACGCACCACCAGACCGATGGCCGGGGCCACGCGCGAGGCGGCGGGTTCGGCATTGGTGATGGCATAGGTTTTCGGCAGCACCTCGGCGAAGATCAGCACCAGTAGGGTCATGACAAGGGTCGCGAGTGCCACACCGGATTCGCCGAAAAGCCGGGTGAAAAGCGCCGTGGCCAGCGATGTGGCAAGGATGTTGACAAGGTTGTTCCCCAGAAGGACCGAACCGATAAGCCGTTCGTTATCCTCGGTGATCTCAAGCGCGCGGTCGGCGCCGGTATCGCCCTTGTCGGCCCGTGCCCGCAGCTTGCCACGCGAGGCGGCGGTGAGCGCGGTTTCACTGCCCGAGAAAAAACCCGAGAGCACCAGAAGCATCAGGATGGCCCCGGCGGTGATCCAGAAGGCGAGGTCAAGTGTTGGTGATGCGGCTACCATGCGGTCAGGCGTCCTTTTATGCAGGGGTGTTATGGGGTGCGCGTTGCGCAGGTTCAAGGGATAGGTTGCGATGCATGTGATGGATTTGGGACAGCTTGAGGATGCGGTTCTGCTGTTCGGTGGCCCATATTCCAACCTTCCGGCAACCCGCGCGGTTCTGACGGAGGCCGCGCGGCGGGGCATTGCGCCGGATCATGTCATCTGTACCGGGGACGTGGTGGCCTATTGTGCCGAAGCTGCCGCCTGTGTGGATGAGATACGGAAAGCAGGCTGTGCCGTGGTGGCGGGCAATTGTGAGAAACAACTTGCGGCGGGGGCCATGGATTGTGGTTGTGGATTCGAAGAAGGCAGCACCTGTGACCTGTTGTCGGCGGGATGGTATGCCCATGCGGATGCGCAGATCGGCGCGACGGCGCGGGCATGGATGGGCGGTTTGCCGGACGTTGTGGCGTTTGAACAGGCTGGCAGGCGCGTGGCGGTGGTCCATGGTGGCGCGACGGATGTGAGCCGATTCTTGTGGCCGACCTCGCCCGAGGGCGAATTCGCCGAAGAGATCGCGGCGCTGCGTGATCTTGTGGGCGAGATCGACTTCGTCGTGGCCGGGCATTGCGGCCTTGCGTTCTTGCGTGAGATCGACGGGGTGACATGGCTGAATGCCGGGGTCGTTGGGATGCCGCCGAACGACGGGCGGCCCAAGATACGGTTTGCCACTCTGGAGGGCGGTGTGCCGGTGATCCATGCGTTGTCTTATGATCACGAGGCCGCCTATGCCGCGATGCGGGCGGCGGGGCTGACGCAGGGGTATGATACCGGGATATTGAGCGGTTACTGGCCGTCGGAAGAGGTTTTGCCGCCCGAATTGCGGCGCGCGGATTTCGCCAAGGGGTGATGATCCTGCACCAGCTCGCGCAGGCGGTCTTCGAGCACATGGGTATAAATCTCGGTCGTGCCGACATCGGCATGGCCCAGAAGCGTCTGGATGGCGCGCAGGTCGGCGCCATTGGCGAGTAGATGCGTAGCGAAGGCATGGCGCAGGGTATGCGGCGTGACCTTGGCCGGAGAAACACCGCCCGCCACGGCGAGATCCTTGATCAGCGCGTAAAAGCGATGCCGGGTAAGGTGCCCGGCCTTGCCGTGCGAGGGAAACAAGAAGGCGGAGGCGGGCTTTCCCTTTTGCCGCTTCTGATCCTCTGCTGCATCGCGGGTTTTGAGCCATGCGGACAAGGCCGCGCGGGCGGGCGGCGAGAGGGGCACCATGCGTTCCTTGCTGCCCTTGCCCTTGATCAGAAGCAGGTTCGGGTCGCCGCGCGCCGCCGAGACCGGCAGGCCCACCAGTTCCGACACGCGCATACCCGTGGCATAGAGCAGTTCCATCAGGCAGGTGTTGCGCAGCCTGTCGCCCTCGCGCCCATGGGTGCGGGCCGCTGACAGCAGGCGGTCGACCTCTTCTTCGCTCAGGGTCTTGGGCAGGCTCTTGTCGCGGCCCGGCCCCTTGATGCGGATGGCGGGGTTATCCTCCCGCAGGCCTTCGTCGAAAGTGAAGCGGTACAGCTGCTTGATGGCCGAAAGGCGCCGGGCGCGGGTGGATTTGGCCAATCCCTGGGCATCGCAATGCACGAGGTACGCCTCGACATCCTGTTGTGTGGCGGTGCCGAGGGTGAGGCCCTTGCCCCCAAGCCACTCGGTGAAATCGCCCAGGTCACGGGCATAGGCCGCAAGCGTGTTTTGCGCCGCGCCCAGTTCGGCGGCATGGGCATCGAGAAAGGCGGAAAGCCAGTGATTGGCGCTGCTCATGGCCATGTGTCTAGCAGCAGGCGTTGCAGGGCGGCACGGCGGGCGGTGTCTTCCAGACCCACGGCGCGCAGCGTGGAAAGCGCAGCGGTCAGATCATCGGAGGCCGCGGGCCCCGCGCGATCAAACCGGGTTGCGGCGGCCAATATGGCCTCGCCCAGTTTGTTCGCCTCAAGTAGGGTCTTGTCACGCTCCGAAGAGGCCGTGGCGTTGAACGCTCGAACGATGGCCCTTTGCTCGGGTGAACGGGCCAAATCGGCCTTCGGGGCCCCTTGGGCAAGGCCCGCATGAAAGGCCAGCGGGCTGTTCGTGTCGATACGTTGCGCGGCGGCCTCATAAGCCGGGGAGAGAAGCGCCACGCGCAAGGCGAGCGTCTGGACCTCGCCGGAAAGTTCAGCTTCGGAAAGGGCCTCTCCGAACATCTCGGCAAAGACCACCGCCAATCCTTGATCTTGCATGGCGGACCAGACCGGGGGCAGGGTTTGCGCGATCTTGTCCGGGTCTTCGCGGGTGAGCGCGCGGTCGAAGGCCTGCACGGCCTCGACCCGGTCCCAGATGCCACCCGAGGCGGCGGGCTTGCGATCGGTATAAAGCCCTAAAAGGCGGTTCGCGGGCAGGGCGCCGGTGCTGGCCAGACGTTCGGCTGCCTCAAGCTCGGCCTTCCAGCCGGAGGTGCCGCGCAGGTCGGCCATGGCGAAGGCGCGCGGCAGGTTGCGGGTGGGCATGGGGCGGCCCACGGCCTCGTAAAGGCGGAAGGTCAGGGGCGACATATCGCTGGGCGGGGCAAGGTCGAGCGTGCCTTCGATGGCCTCGGGATCAAGGAATTGCGCCAGAAGGGCGGCTTGTGTCGTGGGCAAGACACCAAGGGCCTGCGCCGTGTCGAAAGTAAGCGCAGCGGTGGTCCAGTCGCCCGCGCGCGCGGTGCAGAAGATACGCGCGGCGTAATCGGGACTAAGCGCCGGGTTTTCAGCGAGCGCCCGGCAGGGCGCATCCTCGGCCCCGTCAAGCAGGGCAAGGTCAAGCCATTGATCGAACACTTCTTTTCGCTGTGGGCCTGCGCGCTCCAACAGGGCGCGCGCCGGGGCCACGGCACCAAAGCGGCGCAGCGCCTCAACCCGTGCTTTCAGAAGCGGCGCACCGCTGGTGATGTCATTTGGCGGCTCGGCCTCGGCCAGTAAAAGCGTGTTGTAGAGCGCCTGCGTGGCGGGCAGCGGGTGATCGGGCAAGCGGTTGAGCCGCGTGATGATGCGGCTGGCACGGCTGTTTTCCCACAGGGTTGGCGGCAGGCCCGTGGTGGATTGGGGCAACAGGCCCACCGCATCCGGCACCGCGTCCTCCAGTGGCATGACCGCAACGTCGGGCACGGTGACCCCATCACTGACCGGGGGTTCACCCGGGGGAACGACACGAGGCTGGGCCACGGTGACGGGCGTATGCGCCCCGAGCCAGTCGATGGCGGATAGTGGCCCCTCCTGCGCCGTGGCGGGCAGGGCCATGATCATTGAGAAAAGGACGGGGTTAATCGGTCTCAAGAATGATGTCCTGGCGAATCTCCTCGGTGGGCGGGGCGAAATCCACGCCGAAAAACGGACCCAGATAGGCAAAGCCGACCAAGCCGACGAACCCGAGGATTGCTAGGTATATCAGCCATTTGATCAGTCGTAACATTCTTTGCCTGCCCGTTTTTATTTTGCCTGATTGTGGTTATAGCTGGCCTTTGATGCAAGATCACGTCATTCAGGCGTATAGATTGTAAAATTGGCAGGGGAGCGCCGAAGGTGTCGGACACCGGGCCTTTGAAACTGAAGAAAACCGTTGTGTTGGTGGGTATGATGGGCGCCGGAAAGACTGCCGTGGGGCGGGCTTTGGCCGCGAAGCTGCATGTGCCGTTTCTTGATTCGGATGCCGAGATCGAATCCGCGGCGGCGATGAGCATTGCCGAAATTTTCGAACGTGATGGCGAGCCGTTTTTCCGGGACCGTGAAACGCAGGTGATCGACCGGCTGCTAGAGAAAGAACGCGGCATCCTGTCCACCGGGGGCGGGGCGTTCTTGACCGAGCGGAACCGCAAACTGGTGTCGGAAAAAGGCGTTTCGGTCTGGCTCAAGGCCGATTTGGGGCTTTTGTGGAACCGGGTAAAACATAAGGATACCAGGCCGTTACTACGCACGGCTAATCCTTATGAGACATTGCGCGAGATCTATGAAGCGCGGGTGCCGATCTATGAGCAGGCCGACCTGGCGGTCGAGGCACGGCCCGCGTATTCGATTGACGATATGGCGCAGAAGGTGCTGGAGGCGCTCAAGGGGCGGCCGGATGTTTTGGAGACAGTGACATGATGGAAACCGTGCATGTCCCGCTGGAGGGGCGGGCGTATGACATTCACATCGGGCCGGGCCTTCTGGCGCAGTCGGGCAGGTTGATCGCCCCCTTGCTGCCGCGCCCACGGGTCGCCATCGTGGCCGATGAGCATGTTGCCGACCTGCATTTAGCAACGCTCCTCAAGGGATTGGAAACACAGGGTATTTCCGCTGTGCATATGACCCTTCCACAGGGCGAAGGCACCAAGAGCTGGCCGCATTTCGAGCGGGTTGTCGAATGGCTTTTGGAGCAAAAGGTGGAGCGCAATGACGTGGTCGTGGCCTTCGGTGGTGGGGTCATTGGTGACCTTGTCGGTTTTGCCGCTGCTGTCCTTCGGCGGGGGGTGCGGTTCGTTCAGGTGCCCACGAGCCTTTTGGCGCAAGTGGATAGCTCGGTCGGGGGCAAGACCGGGATCAACGCGCCGCAGGGGAAAAACCTGATCGGGGCTTTTCATCAGCCGAGCTTGGTTCTGGCGGATACCGAGGTTTTGGGGACCCTGACAGAGCGGGATTACCTGGCCGGATACGGTGAGGTCGTGAAGTATGGGTTGTTGGGAGATAGTGAATTCTTTCAATGGCTTGAAGGCAATGCTTCACGTGCTGCCAAGGGAGATATGCAGGCCCGGATCGCCGCGGTCAAACGCTCGGTCGAGATGAAGGCCGAGATCGTGGTGCGCGATGAAACCGAGCAAGGGGACAGGGCGCTTTTGAATTTGGGTCATACCTTCTGCCATGCATTGGAGGCCGCGACGGGCTATTCGGATCGCTTGCTGCATGGTGAGGGGGTTGCCATCGGATGCGCCTTGGCGTTCGAGCTGTCATCCCGCATGGGGCTGTGTTCGCAAGAGGATCCAAGCCGCGTTCGGGCCCATTTGCGCGACATGAAGATGAAAGTTGATCTATCTGATATTGAAGGGGAATTGCCGGATGCCGATACACTTCTTGACCTGATGGGGCAGGACAAGAAAGTGGTCGATGGCAAGTTGCGCTTCATCCTTGCACGCGGGATTGGCGAAGCTTTTGTCACCTCGGATGTGGACCCCGTGATGGTGCGGGACCTTCTGCGAGAGGCCTTGGCCGCGCGCGGCTGAGGCGTTTCGTACGAGTCGTACGCTTACCCGCGGCGTTTCGTACGAAAATCGGCGTGTTGCCGTCCGGGATCGTACGAGTCGTACGAAAATTCACGGCATTCTGTACAGCTTGTACGTTTTGCACGGTCGTTTTGTGCAGAATTCGGGCCTTTGCCGAGGCGAGATGTACAGGGTGGGGTCGTTCGACGGTCCAACGGGCACTTGCGCAAGGAGATGTTAAGATTTTCCTGCGAGGGTCGCCCCTGACATGTGAACCACATGGGAGGCATACGGACCGCTTGCAGCGGTCAGGGAAAAATCGCGAGCTTGGCCGGTGATGTGGTGCGCAGTGAATGCGCACGCTACGCTGTATCCGGCCCATGTGATCGGGCATTCAGCAGGTGGCGCGGGCCGTCACATGACAGGACGACGGCCTGCGGGCTCAGGACGCCGCGTGGGCCCTATACCCCGGTGCCGCGGGGGCGTGGAGGGCCTCATGCACCCAGTCGGGGAGAGCGAGCGGGTCCGCGGGGTTCGGGGCCTGTTTGAGTATCCTGTTGCGAAGGCGCTTCACGTGTCTGGGATTGCGGGAGGTGTCGCCAAAGGAGACGTGCCGCAAGGCTTCGGCCTGTGCCGCATCGAGGTCTGGCTGATGCGGCGGCAGCACGGGCTGAATGTATTTCGCATCAAGCCCGATGTCGCGCATGAAGGTGCTGATGAAGGTATCTGCGCCGAGCTTGATCCGCTCGTACTGGCGCATCACGACGTGAAACTCGGGGCGCATCCCCTCGATTCGCGTCTTGAGGGTGTCGAAATCCAGCGAGGCCAGATCAAGCGTTTGGCAGAATGTGTCGATATCGACATTGCTCCAGCCCTCGCGGATCATCTCGCTGTAAAGGCTGGTGAGGTAAGTTTCGGGGGTGCGGGAATAGAGCAGCACGCGGACATCCTCGGGCGGGCGATCCACGGTGAGCGTGTGCAGGCATTGTTCGGCCTGCGGGTAGAACCCGGGATGGGCCACGCCGTTTGCGAGGGCCTCGTGCATGGCGGGGCCGATGCTGGCGCTGTCGGATTGCAACACGATCCGCGCCCCCGCCTGTTCGGCGGCATTGGCGATCCGGCGGTTGAGGCGCCGGGGCAGGCCGGGCGAGGTGCCATCGGGCGCGTGTAGCTGCCGAATGATGTTGCGCTGTCGTTTGATCGCCCAGGGGAACTCCGCGTTGACGTAATAGACCCCCTGCGCCCGAAGCTCGTCGAGGTTCTCGACAAGGTTTCGCTGAAGAAGCGACGACGCCGTCTTGTGGACGCCCAGATGATATATGTACTGCATAGCCTGCCTAGCGTTTTGTTTTTATAGTGGCAGGATACAATATAACGCCGTTTCTGGCAAGCGGGCCACAAGGTTTGGTGCGCCTGCCGCATCGCGGACCCGGCAAGGCCCGGACCCTATCGGAGGGGCGTTAGGGGTCAGGTCGCCTTGGGCAGGTTTACGCGTTTTGAAAGCTCTTCGACGCTTTCGACACGTTCCGAATAGCGGTCGGTGAGGTAGGCGGATTGCCCGCGCGTCAGGAGGGTGAATTTCATCATTTCCTCCATCACGTCGACCACGCGGTTATAGAGCGGGCCGGGTTTCATGCGGCCTGCCTCGTCGAACTCGTCCCACGCCTTGGGCACAGAGGATTGGTTGGGAATGGTGAGCATCCGCATCCAGCGCCCGAGGATGCGCATTTGGTTCACGGCGTTGAAGCTTTGTGACCCGCCGCTGACTTGGGCAATGGCCAGTGTCTTGCCCTGCGTGGGGCGGATGCCGCCGATGGGCGCCAGTGGTATCCAGTCGATCTGCGTTTTCATGATGCCGGTCATGGCGCCGTGGCGTTCGGGGCTGACCCAGACCATGCCCTCGGACCACATCACCGCCTCGCGCAGTTCGGCCACCTTGGGGTGGTCGGCACTGGCGTCATCGGGCAGGGGCAGGCCCGAGGGGTTGAAAGTGCGGGTTTCGGCGCCGAGGCGGTGCAGGATGCGCGCGGCCTCCTCGCTGAGCAGGCGGGAAAAGGAACGGTCCCGCAGGCTGCCGTAGAGCAGCAGGATACGTGGCGGGTGTGTGGGGCGGTCTGTTGGAAAGAGCCGGGCCTCGTCGATCTGGTGGAACTGGCCGTCGTCGATATTGGGCGTGTCGGGCATGGGGTGTTTATCCTGCGAACTTGGCACGGGTGCGGTTGGCGAAGGCCACGAGGGAGAGCATCACAGGCACCTCGACCAGCACGCCGACCACGGTGGCCAGCGCCGCGCCGGAATTGAGGCCGAAGAGGCTGATGGCGACGGCGACGGCGAGTTCGAAGAAATTCGAGGTGCCGATCATGGCGCAGGGCGCGGCGATGCGGTGCGGCACCCTGAAGGCATAGGCCGCGCCGTAGGCCACGGCGAAAATCCCGTAGCTTTGGAGCAGGATCGGCACGGCGATGAGGACGATCACGAAGGGATTGGCGAGGATCAGTTCGCCCTGCAGGCCGAAGAGGATGACCACGGTGGCAATGAGGCCGATGACCGACCAAGGCTTGACCTTGGCGGTGAAGGCCTCGATCGCCTGAGCGGAGCCGAGCAGGCGGCGGGTCAGCAGGCCGGCGACCAGCGGCAGGACAACGTAGAGCACGGTGGCGGTGACCAGTGTTTGCCACGGTACGGTGATGTCGGTGACGCCCAGCAGGAAGGCCACGATGGGGGCGAAGGCGAAGACCATGATCAGATCGTTCACCGAGACCTGCACCAGCGTATAGGTGGCGTCGCCCCTGGTCAGTTGCGACCAGACGAAGACCATGGCGGTGCACGGCGCCGCGCCCAGCAGGATCAGCCCGGCGGTATATTGCGCGGCATCGGCGGGGGCGATCCATGGCGCGAAGACATAGTCGAAGAACAGCACGGCCAGCAGCGCCATGGTGAAGGGTTTGATCAGCCAGTTGACGATCAGGGTGATGATCAGGCCCCGGGGTTGGCGGGCGACGCCGGGGATGGTGGTGAGGTCCACGCCGATCATCATCGGGTAGATCATGGCCCAGATCAGCACCGCCACGACAAGATTGATCGAGGCGACCTCGGCGGCGGCGATGGTTTGGACAAGGCCGGGGACGGTGACGCCGATGGCGATGCCAAAGACGATGGCAAGGGCGATCCAGACGGTCAGGTAGCGTTCAAAGATGCCAAGGCCGCTGTCCTTGGCGGTGTCGGGGGTGTCGGTCATGGTCGGGTCTTTCGGTAACGGGGCGTTGGAAAGGCTGCCGTGGGTGGGCTCAGGCCGGGGCCTCGGTATCCTGGCCGATATCGTCGAGCCGGGATTTCAGCGCGAGGCTGTCGAGGGTTTCGAGCGGCAGGGCCGCGAAAACCTGAATGCGGCGCAGGAGGGCGCGGTAGGTTTCCGCGAAGGCGGCGGCGATTTCGGCCTCGGTGCCTTTGACGGCTGCCGGGTCGGGCAGGCCCCAGTGGGCGGTCATGGGCTGGCCGGGCCAGACGGGGCAGACCTCGCCGGCGGCGTTGTCGCAGACGGTGAAGATGAAATCCATCTTGGGGGCGTCGGGTGCGGCGAATTCATCCCAGCTTTTGGAGCGCATTTCCGAGGTGTCGTGGCCGAGGTGTTTCAGAAGGCTGAGGGCGTGGGGGTTGGGTTCGCCTTGCGGCTGTGACCCGGCGGAGTAGCCTTTGAAACCGGGTTGCGCCGACATGATCGCCTCGGCAAGGATGGAACGGGCGGAATTGCCGGTGCAGAGGAAGAGAACGTTTTTCATCTGGGGAGCCTTTCAGCAGGAGCAGGTGAGAGTATCGAGAAGCGGCTCGCAGGCCTCGGGGGCGCCGCCGCAGCAATCCTCCATCAGGAAGGACAAGAGGCCGCGCAGGGCGGGCATATGGGCGCTGTAGATGATCGAGCGGCCTTGGCGGGTGGTGGTGACGAGGCCCGCATTGGTCAGGATCGACAGGTTCGCGGACATGGTGTTTTGCCGTTGGTCCAGCGTGGTGGCGATCTGACCGGCGGGCAGGCCTTCGGGACCGGCCTTAATCAGCAGGCGGAAGGCATCGAGGCGCGCGGGCTGCGAGAGGGCGGCGAAGGCGGCGAGGGCGTTTGTCTTATCCATATATCATGGAATATGGATATATTTTGCGAGTCGCAAGTGACAGTTTTGTAACGGGCGGTGCCGAAGTCTTTAAAAGACTTCGGTCCGATTTCTTTTGAAGATATCGGGTTCGGGTGCGCAGTGACTGCGCACCCTACAGGGGTTATTCCGCCAATTTCACCAGTGCATGGCGTTTCTTGCCCGCCGAAAGCTTGATTGGAGAGGCCAGCGCGCCCGCGTCCAGCATCAGGCCGGCGTCGGTGAGCGGGGCATCGTCGATCCGCGCGCCGTTCTCGGCGATCAGGCGCTTGGCCTCCTTGCCCGACTTGGCCAGCCCCGATTTGACGATCAATTGCACGATCGAGATGCCGTCGCCCAATTCATCGGTTGCAAGCTCCAGCGTCGGCAGGTCGTCGCCCGCGCCGCCCTTTTCGAAGACCTCGCGTGCCGTCGCCTCGGCGGCCTGCGCGGCCTCGGCCCCGTGCAGAAGGGTGGTGACCTCGTTGGCCAGAATGATCTTGGCCTCGTTGATCTCGGAGCCCGCCAGCGCGCCAAGCCGGTCGCATTCCTCGACCGGCAGTTCGGTGTAGTATTTCAGGAAACGGCCCACGTCGGCATCGGTGGTGTTGCGCCAGAACTGCCAGAATTCATAGGGGCTGAGCATCTCGCCGTTGAGCCAGATCGCGCCGCCCGCCGATTTGCCCATCTTGCGCCCGTCCGAGGTGGTCAGCAGCGGCGAGGTGAGGCCGAAGACCTCGGTGCCCACGACACGGCGGGTCAGGTCGATACCGTTGACGATATTGCCCCATTGGTCCGAGCCACCCATTTGCAGGGTGCAACCATAGCGGCGGTTCAGTTCAAGGAAGTCATAGGCCTGAAGGATCATGTAGTTGAATTCGAGGAAGGACAGGGATTGTTCCCGGTCCAGCCGCGATTTCACCGACTCGAAGCTGAGCATCCGGTTGACCGAGAAATAGCGCCCGATGTCGCGCAGGAACTCGATGTATTTCAACTCGTCCAGCCATTCGGCGTTATTGAGCATCATCGCGCCGCTGTCGGTCTCGTATGACAGGTAACGCGCGAAAACCTGCTGCATGCCGTCGATATTTTCGCCGATCTGCGCCTCGTCCAGCAGGGGGCGTTCATCCGAGCGGAACGAGGGGTCGCCGACCTTGGTGGTACCGCCGCCCATCAGGGTGATCGGCCGGTGGCCGGTCTTTTGCAGCCAGCGCAGCATCATGATATTCAGCAGGTGCCCCACGTGCAGCGATTTCGCCGTGGCATCATAGCCGATATAGGCCGTCACCGTGCCCGCCATCAGGCTGTCGTCGAGCGCTTGAAGATCGGTGCAGTCGGCCAGAAAGCCCCGTTCGATCATCACGCGCAGGAATTCGGACTTGGGGTGGTAGGTCATATCGCTTGTCCCGCTGTTGATTGCGCGGCATGTATAGGGAGGGATCGTGCGAAGGAAAAGACCATGTTGACAGGCGAATGCATTCGGGCGCTTGGCGCGATGTCGGGCACCTCTCTGGACGGGGTGGATGCGGCGGTGGTCGAGACGGATGGTGCGCGGATTTTCGGATTTGGTGAAAGTCGTTACAGGCCCTATTCCGATGAGGAACGCGCGGTGTTGCGCGCGGCCTTGGGCAAATGGCCCGGGGAGGGTTGTGACGCGGCGCTTGAGGTTGTGCAGCGGGCGCATCTTGAGGCCCTTGGCGGTTTCGAGGGGGTGGACCTTGTGGGGTTTCATGGCCAGACCCTTGCGCATGAGCCGCGCGGGCGCGGCACGCATCAATTGGGCGATGGCGAGGCCCTGGCCCAAGCGCTTGGCCTGCCGGTGGTCTGGGATTTTCGTAGTGCCGATGTGAATTTGGGGGGCGAGGGCGCGCCGCTGGCGCCGTTTTACCACTTTGCCTGTGCGCAGTGGATGGGGGCCGAGGCGCCGCTGGGGTTTCTCAACCTCGGGGGCGTGGGCAACCTGACATGGGTGGACCCGCGCAAATCCGCGCCCGAAGAGGCGGGCGCGCTTCTGGCCTTCGATACCGGCCCGGCCAATGCGCCGATCGACGACCTTGTGCAGGCGCGGTTGGGGCGCGATTTTGACGAGGGGGGCGTTCTGGGGCTTGAGGGCCGGGCGGATACGGGAAGTGTCGAGGCTTTCCTGACGCATGGCTATTTCCACCGGATGCCGCCGAAGTCGCTGGACCGGGATGATTTCAAGGGGCTGCCGGGTATGGTGGTGGGCCTCGACGATGCCGATGCCGTGGCCACATTGGTCGAGATTTGCGCGGCCAGCGTGGCGCGCGGGATGGAGCATTGCCCCGAACCGCCCGCGCGGCTGCTGGTCACCGGGGGCGGGCGCAAGAACCCGGCGATCATGACCCGGCTTGCCGCCCTTTTGCCCTGTGATGTCGCCCCCGTGGAGGAGGCCGGGCTGAACGGTGATATGCTGGAGGCGCAGGCCTTCGGGTTTCTGGCGGTGCGCGTGGCGCGGGGCCTGCCCACCTCCTGCCCCGGGACGACCGGCGTGGCGGGGGCCGTGGCCGGTGGCACCCTGAGCCGCCCTGAGCGCGCCGCATGACGGGGAGGAGTACCATGGAGTATGAAACAGATGCAGGTGCGGGCGGCGGCTGCCGTCTTGGGCTGATCGTTCTGAGCACCGACGAGACCTTGGAATACGAGGCGCGGCAGGTTCTGGGCACGCGGCCTGTGAACCTTCTGCACGCGCGTATCCCCGCGCAGGCGGATGTCACGCCCGAGGATCTGGCGACCATGGCCGGTGAAATGACCGGCACGGCGGCGCGGCTGCCTGCGGGCCTGCGGGCGGTGGCCTATGGCTGTACCTCGGGGGCGACGGTGATCGGGCCGGAGCGGGTACAGGCCCTTGTACAAAAGGTACAGCCCGATGTGCCGGTGACCAACCCGATGTCCTCGGTGATCGCGGGGCTGGAGGCCCTCGGGGCGCGGCGCATCGCCTTGGTGACGCCCTATGTGCCCGACGTGACGGCCCCGATGCGCGCCTATCTGGCCGAGCGGGGCATCGAGGTGGTCAGCGAAGTCAGCTTCGGGCAAAGCGACGATTGGACGGTGGCCCGGATATCCGAAGCCTCGACCCGGGCGGCGATGCTGGAGGCCGGGCGGGCCGAGGGTGTGGAGGCGGTTTTCGCCAGTTGCACCAACCTGCGCACCTTCGGGGTGATCGGCGCGGTGGAGGCGGAATTGGGCCTGCCGGTGGTCACGTCCAATCAGGCGCTCCTGTGGCATCTTCTGTCGCTGGGGGATGTCGATGCCCGTGGCTGGGGGCCGGGGCGGCTGTTTGCCGGGCAAACTGCGGGGGCATTGGCATGAAAGATTGGAAACCGGCCACTCTGGCGGCGCAGGCCGCGGGCGCGCAGGAGCGCGAGACAGGCGGCATCGTGCCGGGGATTTCCGTCACCTCGACCTATGGACGGGGGCCGGATTACGCGCTGTTGCGGCCCGGTAATATCTATGGCCGGGACGAGAACGAGACCGTCCGGCAGGCCGAGGCGGTGATCCGCGCGCTTGAAGGGGCGGCGGCGACGCGGCTTTTCCCCTCGGGAATGGCGGCAATCGCGGCGGCGTTCCGCACGGTGCCCGGTGGCGGTCGGGTCGTCATGCAATCGGGGATTTACTGGGGCACGGTGAAATGGGCGCGGGAGTTCTGCGCGCGGCGGGGGATTACCCTTGACGAGGTCGAGGCGTCGGACCTGTCCTTGCTTTCCGGGGCCTTGTCGCAAAAGGCCGACCTGGTCTGGATCGAAGTGCCCTCGAACCCCTGGCTGAAGCTGGTGAATATCGAGGAGGCTGTCACGATTGCCCATGCGGCGGGGGCCGTGCTGGCGGTGGATGCCACGGCGGCCACGCCGGTCTTGATGCGCCCGCTGGAGATGGGCGCCGACCTGGTGATGCACTCCGCCACCAAGGGGCTCAACGGCCACTCCGACGTGGTCGCCGGGGGGCTTTCGGTCAAGGACGAAGGCCTTCCCGCGTGGCAGGCGATCTGCTCTGACCGGCACGATGCGGGCGCGATTCTCGGGCCGTTCGAGGCCTGGCTCTTGATGCGGGGGATGCGGACCCTGCCGTTGCGGGTGGAGCGCAGCAGTGAAAACGCCCTGCGCCTTGCACAGGCGCTTGAAAATCACGATGCACTCGAAGCGGTCTGGTATCCCGGACTTGCCACGCATCCGCAACACGCCCTTGCACAACGCCAGATGCAGGGTGGCTATGGCTGCCTTGTGTCGATCCTCGTCAAAGGTGGGTTCGAGGCGGCGGCGCGTGTGGTGTCACGCTTGCAGGTTTTCCATCGGGCCACCTCGCTTGGCGGGGTCGAAAGCCTTGTGGAACACCGCCATGTCATTGAGCCGCATACCGGCATACCGGAAAACCTGCTGCGGCTATCGGTGGGCATCGAAGATGCGGGCGACCTGATCGCGGATATCGAACAGGCGCTCCGTTAACCCTTCTTCTTTTCAAAAATATCCCGGGGAGTTTGAGGGGCAGCGCCCCTCATTCCAACACAACCTGTGCGGCGCAGCCGCGCCTTTTGGTCAAGCCTGACGCTTGAGCTTGTCACGTTCGCGGATCATCGCCTTGGCGGCGATATGCATACCGGCGGCGCGCAGGGAGTCGATACGGGTTTCGAGTTCTTCGATGGTCATGGTCAAATACTCCTTCTTCTTGTTGCGCGACGGCCAAAACCCACGCGCGGCGCGGAGGCGCCGGGGGTGGGTGGGCTACGCGTGATGAGGGGCGGACCGGCGGTGTCGCTCGTGGTCCGGGCGCGCAGGGCGCCGCTTTCCCTTGAACGGGGCAGGCCCTTGGCCGCCCGCGATGGTCAGAGACTTAACAGGTCTTCCGGCGGTTTCAACCGGGGCGACGGATCACCGCACCAATTCGCGCATGCCCGTGTCCAGCCCTTCGAGGGTCATGGGCACCATGCGGCCCTCGAAAATCTCGTGGATCATCTTGATCGACTGGGTATAGGGCCAGCGCCCCTGCGGGACCGGGTTGATCCAGAGGTGATCGGGCCATTGCTGTCGCGCGCGGTCCAGCCATGTCTGGCCGGCTTCGGCGTTCCAGTGCTCGTTGGCGCCGCCGGGGTAGGCGATCTCGTAGGGCGACATGGAGGCATCGCCCACGAAGATGCATTTATAATCCGGTCCATAGGTATGCAGCACGTCCCATGTCGGTGTCACCTCGTTCCAGCGGCGCGCGTTGTCGCGCCAGACGCCTTCGTAAAGGCAGTTGTGGAAGTAGTAGTATTCGAGGTGTTTGAATTCGGCGCGGGCGGCCGAAAACAGTTCCTCGACCACCTTGATGTGGTCGTCCATGGAGCCGCCGACATCCAGAAACAGCAGTACCTTGACCGCGTTACGCCGCTCCGGGCGGGTCTGCACGTCAAGGTAGCCGTGTTCGGCCGTGGCACGGATGGTGCCGTCGAGGTCCAACTCCTCCTCGGCGCCGTCGCGCACCCATTGGCGCAGGCGTTTCAGCGCCACCTTGATGTTGCGGGTGCCGATCTCGACGCTGTCGTCGAGGTTGCGGAATTCGCGTTTGTCCCAGACCTTCACGGCGCGGCGGTGGCGGGATTTGTCCTGCCCGATGCGCACGCCTTCGGGGTTGTAGCCATAGGCGCCGAAGGGCGAGGTGCCGGCGGTGCCGATCCATTTGTTGCCCCCCTGATGGCGGCCTTCCTGTTCTTCCAGACGTTTCTTGAGGGTTTCCATGAGCTTGTCGAAGCCGCCAAGCGCCTCGATCTCGGCCTGTTCCTCGGGCGTGAGGTGCTTTTCGGCCATCTTGCGCAGCCAGTCTTCGGGGATGTCCACGGCGTTGAGGACGTCGCTTGCCGTGATTTCCTCCAGCCCTTGGAAACAGTGCGAAAAGGCGCGGTCGAAGCGGTCGATCATGCGCTCGTCCTTCACCATGGCCGACCGGGCGAGGTAGTAGAACCCTTCGACGTCATAGGTGACAAGATCGGTGGTCAGGGCCTCGAGGAATGTCAGGTATTCCCGCAGGCTGACCGGGACACCGGTTTTGCGCAGGGTATCGAAGAAGGGCAGGAACATCGCGGGTCAAGCGATCCCGCGATACAGGAAAATCGTCAGGAACAGTGACGCCAGCGTGAACATGAGGCAATAGACCGCCGCGTATTGCAGGATGTCGGCGGTATTGCCCTTGCGGCGTTTGGCGATCAATGCGCCGGTGACAGCGCCGAGGATGGCGCCAATAATGATGATCATGCGTTGCCAGCCCTGTTAGCCGTTCGGTCCTTTGAGCGGGCTGAGCGCCGAGATGTCGCGCAGCTTGGCGCGCACCGCCCAGTCCGCGCCGAACCCGTACCGCGCCCAGCCCAGACTGTCCAGTCGGACGGAGCGGGCCTCGGCAACGCGGCCGGTCAATTCCAGCGCTTCGGCACGGAGCATCATGAGGGTTGCCAGAAGCGCCGCGTTCTCGTGGCGTTCGGCGGTGGACAGATAGGGTGTAAGCAACATCAGGGCGTCTTCCCCGCGGCCTTGGGCAATGGCATAGGCGGCCAGTTGCGAGGCGGTATAGGCGCGGTGCAGGGTAGTGCCGGGCGTGCGTTTGTAGAACTGCTCGGCAATGACGAATTGATCCTGTGCGAAATCGGGGTCGGTGGATTGGGTCAGGCGGCCAAGCGCGAAATGCGAAAAGGCGCGTCGGTGATCCGTCCAGCCCACGGCCTCGGCGATGCGCAGGGCTTCGCGCGCGGTGGTGCGGCGCTGTGCGGAGCGCGCGCCCGGCCCCAGTGCGGTCTGGATATTGCGAATCCAGGCGCGCGGGGTGCTGGAGGCATAGCGCGGGGCGATCTTGTCGCCTGCGGGGTTCAGGCGGCTGAGGATCGCGGGCAGGCGGCGGGCCACCTGTGCGCGGGTCATGCCCGAGTGCAATTCGGGCGAGTAATAAGCCCGCAGGATCAGCATGTCGAAGCCGGTGAGAACGGTATGCACGTTGTCGTCGTTGAAGACGGAATCTGGCAGGCGGTAGAGATCGTTCAGCGGGCCGATGGCCTGTGCCAGTTCCTCGTGCAGGCAGTCGCGCACCTCTTGCGGGGAGCTGTCGTTGGGAATGAACACCGCCAGTTTTTCGCGTTTCTTCAGCAGCGACCAGTTGGTGATCCGGCTGTGGCGCGCTTTGCGGTATTGCGACAGGCGCGAGATATTGGGCACGACGAAACAGGCCGCTTGCGGCAGGTGGCGGCGAATTTCGCTGCGCGGGACGGCCTCGACCGTGATGTTGGCGGTATCCGAACGGACGCGGGCCACGTCGATTCCGGCTTCGGTGCGCAAACGGTGCACGAGGCGGTTGAGATCGGGGATCAGGGTGGGCGGCGGGCTGCCGGTGACGCGGATCGAGATCGGTTGCTCGAAACGCGAGAAATGTTGCAGGGGGCGACCGGATTCCAGCTGGAAGCTGAGTTCGAGAAAATCGCGCTGTATGTCGCGGTTCGAGCGCCTTGGCGGCACCGGGCGCGGGGCGGAGAACCGCTTCATCGCGGGCATGGTGCTTTGGTCGTGTGTGGCCGCGCGCGAGGGCATGTCAGCCGAGGTGCCGGGCATACATGCCCCGAGCATCAAACAGATAGGTAGAATAACACGGCGCATGTGCCCCCCGAAGCCTGTATTTCC
Source organism: Roseovarius bejariae (assembly GCF_009669325.1). NCBI lineage: Bacteria > Pseudomonadati > Pseudomonadota > Alphaproteobacteria > Rhodobacterales > Roseobacteraceae > Roseovarius > Roseovarius bejariae. The sequence continues at coordinate 177,000 of NZ_SZWE01000001.1, read as the reverse complement.
AAACACACGGGCCCAACCGGAATGGTAAGGCCCGTCTGTCCTGCGTCGGCGGGGTGCGGTCAGCTGCGCATTGTCGCTTTGCGCCTGATGATCGCTCTGCTCGAAGCCTTGGCAGGATCGGAGGTAGTTATGCCCCTCATCCTGACCAGCGTATGGAGCAAAAAAGGCAAAAATGTGACCGATTCGACGGGGGCTCGAACCGGCTGCCATATTTGGAATTTTCCAGCCTTTTATCAATGATCTGGCGGCTTTCAGGGTTAGCGTTGGCGCCGGGCCATGAAGGCGAGGCGTTCGAAAAGATGCACGTCCGCCTCGTTCTTGAGAAGGGCACCGTGCAGTTTGGGCAATGCATCGGCGCCATCCCGCTTGAGATCGGCCGGGTCAAGGTCTTCGGCCAGCAGCAGTTTCAGCCAATCGAGCACCTCGGAGGTGGAGGGTTTCTTCTTGAGGCCGGACTGGTCGCGAATCTCGTAGAACTGCGTCAGCGCGGTGGTCAGGAGCTGATCCTTGATGCCGGGGTGATGCACCTCGACGATTTTTTTCATCGTCTCCATGTCGGGGAAGCGGATGTAGTGGAAGAAACAGCGGCGCAGGAAGGCGTCGGGCAGTTCCTTTTCGTTGTTGGAGGTGATGATGACGATGGGGCGGTTCTGGGCGCGCACGGTTTCGCCGGTTTCGTAGACGTGGAATTCCATCCGGTCGAGCTCTTGCAACAGGTCGTTGGGGAACTCGATGTCGGCCTTGTCGATCTCGTCGATCAGCAACACCACCTTCTTGCCCGCCTCGAAAGCCTGCCAGAGCTTGCCCTTGCGGATGTAGTTGCCCACATCATGGACGCGTTCATCGCCCAGTTGGCTGTCGCGCAGGCGCGAGACCGCATCGTATTCGTAAAGCCCTTGTTGCGCCTTGGTTGTGGACTTGATGTTCCATTCGATCATCTCAAGTCCGAGTCCTTCGGCCACCTGGCGGGCGAGTTCGGTCTTGCCGGTGCCGGGCTCGCCCTTGACCAGAAGCGGACGTTCCAGCGTAACGGCGGCGTTGACGGCGACGGTAAGGTCATCGGTGGTGACATAGGCCTCGGTGCCTTGAAATTTCATGTGTTTTCCTGCCCTTGTTCCTGCGGTGCATAAGGTTTCAGCGCGGACAGTAAGGCCATGCGGGAAACACATCAATGCACCGTGATTGCCTAGTGACATTGCCTTGGATGGGGTGTAGAGCGAGCGCATGGAAGCGCCAACGGTCTGAGGAGACGCAAGCCATGCCAGACATTGGCCTTGATGAGGGGAGCACCATGAAAGCCGAAGTCTTTCTACCTGAAGACTATCGCCCGGCCGAAGACGAGCCGTTCATGAACGAACGTCAGCTTGAGTATTTCCGCCGTAAGCTGACCAATTGGAAGAACGAGTTGCTGGAAGGCAGCCGGGACACCATCGAGGGGTTGCAGGACAGCACCCGCGCGATCCCGGATGTGGCCGACCGGGCCAGCGAGGAAACCGACCGCGCCATCGAATTGCGCACCCGGGACCGTCAGCGCAAGCTGGTGGCCAAGATCGACAGCGCATTGCGCCGGATCGAAGAGGGGGAATACGGATATTGTGAAGTGACCGGAGAGCCGATCAGCCTCAAGCGGCTTGATGCGCGCCCGATCGCGACCATGAGTCTGGAAGCGCAGGAACGCCACGAGCGGCGCGAGAAAGTTCACCGCGACGATTGAGCGTCGCACTCAGGGAACTTGAACGACGCCGGGGCACTGACCTCGGCGTTTTTCGTCTTAGGCGGGATGAGCCATGAGCCTTGATGGAAAGAAATGCCTTGTGGTCGGCGCCGGCATCGGCGGCCTCGCCGTGGCCCGTGCGCTGGCGCTGCGTGGGGCCGAGGTCACCGTGCTGGAACAGGCCGATGCGATTCGCGAGGTGGGCGCGGGGTTGCAGATCAGCCCGAATGGTTTTGCCGTCTTGCGCGCGCTCGGGCTGGCCGATGCGTTGCGCGCGGCGGGCGTTCAGGGCGAGGCCGTCAGCCTGCGCGATTACCGCAAGGGCGAGGTGGCGCGGCTGGACCTGGGGCGTTTGGACAGCCGGGATTATTATTTCCTGCATCGTGCCGATTTGATCGAAGTTCTGGCCGAGGGGGCGCGGACCGCCGGTGTCCGTATCCGCCTGTTGCAACGGGTGGAGCGGGTGGAGCCGGGCCCGCGCCCGGCGGTGCACCTGAGCAACGGGGCGGTTCTGGAGGCCGACCTTGTAGTTGGGGCTGACGGGTTGCATTCAAAGGCGCGGCAGGCGTTGAACGGCACGGTGGCGCCCTTTTTCACCCGGCAAGTGGCTTGGCGGGCCGTGGTGCCCAACGACGAAGGGCGGGGCCCGGAGGCGCGGGTTCATATGGGGCCGATGCGCCATGTGGTGAGTTATCCGTTGCGCGATCGGCGGCTGTTGAACGTCGTGGCGGTACAGGAACGCGCCGCATGGACCGCGGAAAGCTGGAGCCAGAAGGACGACCCGATGGTCCTGCGGGCGGCCTTCGAGGATTTCGGGCCCGAGGTGCAGGATATTCTGGCGCGGATCGACGAGGTCTATCTTTGGGGGCTGTTTCGCCATCCGGTCGCATCCAACTGGCACGGTCAGGGGATGGCGATTCTTGGTGATGCGGCGCACCCGACGCTGCCGTTCATGGCGCAGGGGGCCTGCATGGCGCTTGAGGATGCTTGGGCGCTGGCCGATTGCATGGCGGGCGAGGGCCCCATGGAGGCGCGGCTGGCCCGATATCAGGCACGGCGCGCGGAGCGGGCCAAGCGCGTGGTGGATGCGGCCAGCGGCAATGCATGGAAATACCACCTGTCCTTCCCGCCGCTTCGTTGGGCGGCGCATGGCGTGATCCGCGCGGGCGGGCGTCTGGCGCCGGAGCGGATGATGCGGCAGTTCGACTGGATTTACGGGTATGACGTGACGGCGGAGGCCTAAGAGGTCAGGCGTCAAGCTCCACCCAGATCGGCACGTGATCGGAGGGTTTTTCGCGCCCCCGGATCTCTTTGTCGATCTGGCAATCGAGCAGCAGGTCGGCGCATTGCGGGCTGAGCAGGAAATGGTCGATGCGGATGCCGTCGTCGCGGTTCCATGCGCCCGCCTGGTAATCCCAGAAGGTATAATGCCCGGGGCCGTGGTGGCGGCTGCGGAAGGCTTCGGTCAGGCCGAGGTTCACGATCCGGCGAAAGGCGGCGCGGCTGTCGGGGAGGGCGAGGGCATCCTTGGCCCAGGCCTCGGGGCGCTTGGCGTCTTCATCCTGCGGGATGATGTTGTAATCGCCTGCCATGAGGAAGGGTTCCTCGGTGTCGAGCAGGGTTTCGGCGCGGGCCTTGAGGCGCTCCATCCACTTGAGTTTGTAGTCGTATTTCGGCCCCGGTGCGGGGTTGCCGTTGGGCAGGTAGAGGCCGCAGACATGGACCGGCCGGGTGTCGCCGATCACCGTGGCCTCGATCCAGCGGGCCTGTTCATCGGAGTCGTCGCCGGGCAACCCGCGGGTGACATCCTCCAGCGGCAGTTTCGACAGGATGGCGACGCCGTTGAAGCTTTTCTGGCCATGGGTTTCGACGGTATATCCCATGTCCTCGAAATGCTCGCGCGGGAAATTTTCATCGACCGATTTGATTTCCTGTAGCAGGGCGACATCGGGCTGTGCCTCTTGCAGCCAATCGGAGAGCGCGGCGATGCGCGCCTTGATACCGTTGATATTGAAGCTGGCGATTTTCATGGCGACCCCCGGTTTGGCGTTGTCCTTTCTATCGCGCAGCGGCGCCGCCGGGGCAAGGGTGCGTTGTGATGATGCCAAGCAACATTCGCATAGGTTGATTCGGTGAAATTATTAACCTGCTTGGGTTGAATATATCCACATTCCAATGTTGTGGATAAAAAATATCGGTAGGGGAAACAATCACGATTTCCCATCGGAAAGTCGCGCTTTTGGTCATGATCCGTGCGTGTGGATGACTTGTGGACAAACATAACAGGGCGAAAAAACACTTTGGATTACAATCATGACGTGCAAGCGTTCTTGTGCTGCAACCCAAGCAAATTTGGAGAAAAACATGCTTGCACAACTGAAAACCGAAGAGATTTCCACCCCTCAAGCCGTGGCCAGCTTGCACGATGGTCAAGCCGTAGAGGCCTTTACCACCTCTTTGCTGGCGGGCACGGAGATGGGTCTTGGCGAAGGTGTTGAGATGATGACCACCTCGCTGGCTCCTGTGGGGGCGGTCGACGCCCAGAGCGGTGATGCGGTCGAAGCGTTCACCACGAGCCTTTGACCCTGTCGCGAAACGGGGCGTCTTGCCCCTTGTTCCCCAGTTCCAAGGAGCCTGAATGATGAGTAATGTCGTTCAACTGGATGTCCCGTTTCGCCAGAACAGCATGGCCGCACGTCAGGCGGCCATGCTGGACCGGTTCGCACGACACCGCCGCCTTGACGGCGATGTCTTCTGGCTGAAGGAAAATGCCGAGGCGCTTAACGTGCTGGAAAGCACCGCTGCGGTATTGCCGGAGGGCGCGTTGCGGGTGCATCGCGCCTTTTATGATGAGATCGAGCGGCGCATGGGGTTTTTCCCACAGTATTATCGTTTCTTTCTGGGGCTTTGCCTTGATCTTGAGGATCTGGGGATTGGCGGGACCAAGGGCGAGGGATTGACCCGCTGGGTGGCCCGGCAGGGGCTGGCCCGGGCCGAGCTTTCGGATTTGCAACGCGCCGAGGCGCGGCGGCTGTGCCTGCGCCGTGGTGTGGACCCGGTAGCGGAGGACGGGGGATTGAATGATCGGCTTCGTGGGTTCGTGCGGCGCTCCGAGACCTTTGCACTTCCCAACAAGAAGGCGGCCTATGAACTGACCCATATCGTGTTTTACCTGTCGGAATACGGGCGGCGAGACCCCGAGGTGGGGCAGGCCTTCATCGACAGCCTGCATTTCGCCGGAACGCTGGCCTTTCTGGAGCTGAATCTTGATCTGCTGGCCGAGATCTGTATCGCGCTGCGCTTTGCCGGGGCCGTGCCGCCGGAGGTCTGGGAAACTTGGATGCGTGAACAGGCCGGGCTGTTTCGGTTGGAAACCGTACACGGGGGTGGCGCGCCACAGGATGATTATCACCCTTGGCTGGTGGTCAACTGGGCCATGGTGGTGGCCGGGCAAGGCGGTTTTGCCCAGCAGATCCCCGAAGGGCGCGTGATGTTCCGGCAACCCGCCGCGGCGGTGGGGCCGCTGCGGGAACTGTCGGAGTGCATCTACCGGATGGACGAGGCGCGGAGCGGCGATTGGCACCAAATGCGCGACAGGGTGCAGGAGGCCCTGTCAGACGAGGCGCGCCGGGTGCTGGAGGCCGCCGAGGCCGCGACCGACCGCTTCGAGGCCTTTTTCGCGGGCTTTGCGCGGACCGGCCAGCAGCAGGTGGCGTTATGAGCAATCCACCCGTCATTCCGGGCCTCGTGCTTTGCCTGTTTTACACGGTTTTGATCACAGGGGCGGATGCGATCACGAAGGCGTTTGGGCAAGCCTATGCCGCGCCCCAGTTGTTTGCCCTTTCGGGGCTTTTGGTGGCGGGGTTCAGCCTTGTGATGGGGCGGATCGGTGCAGGCGGCACGCAGGGGCTTAGAACGCATTGTCCAAGGGCCATGGCCTTGCGATCCGGGGCAACGGTTTTCGGGTCGCTTGCCTTTTACCATGCCTTTACCCTGCTGCCCTTTGCCGAGGTCTTTATTTTCGTTGCCCTCATCCCGATCCTCTCGGCGCTTTTATCGGGGCCGGTCTTGGGCGAGGCAGTGCGCGGCCCGGCCTGGGGGGCGCTCGGGCTTGGTGCGCTCGGGGTTATGTGCCTGTTTCCCGGCGGGTTTACCATGATTGGGGCGGGCCATCTGATTGCGCTGATGGCGGTGCTGCTTGGCACCGTGTCACTGGTGACGGCGCGCTATATCGGGCGGCGGGATAACAACCTGCTGGCGCAGGTGTTTTATCCCAACCTTGCGCTCGGGCTGGTGATGTGCGCCGCGTTGCCCTTTGTCTATGTGCCCATGACGGCGCAAGACGTGGCATGGGCCGTGGGTTATGCCGTGCTGCTTTTCACGGCGCGTTGGGTTCTGGTTGCGGCCTTGCAGGTGTTGCCGGCCTACGTGGTCACGCCCCTGATGAACATGCAATTCGTCTGGATGGTGATGATCGGCGCGCTTGTCTTTGGCGAGGCGCCGGGGCCGGGTGTCTATCTCGGGGCCTTGATCGTGATTGCCGCCGGCCTTTGGGTGCTGCGTGAACAGGCGCGGCCAGTGATCAAACCCACCCCGGCACTGCCCGCGGAATAGGCGATCGAAGGCCTGTGCGTTGAGAATTCGTGATTTCCCCGCGAAATTGCGGCCCGGACCGCGTTAGCCTTGGACCGGACCAACAACCAAGGGGGATGTCATGTTCGATTTTCTGAAACGTCTGCGCGGAGGGCCGGGCGAGGCCGAGGAGGGGCAGCGCGCGAAGTTCGAGCGTCTGGTGGAGGAATTGAACGCCGCGATTGCCGAGTTGCCCGAGAAACCCGCCGTCACGATCACGCCAGAGACCGGCGCGCTGTCTTTCGAGATGCCCGAGCAGTTTCCCGATGAGGCGCTGGCCCTGCCCAAACCCGATGCAACGGAATCCGAGCCTGAATCGGATAACGCCGAGGACACCGAGAAAGAGGAGGCCAAGGCGGTCTGAGCCTGAGCCTACATCGAAAAAGAGGTCCCGCAGCCGCAGGAACTGCTGGCGTTGGGGTTGTCGATGGTGAAGCGCGCGCCGATCAGTTCTTCGGTGAAGTCAATCGTCGCGCCGGTCAGGAAGGGCAGGGAGATGCTATCGACGACGACCTTCTGGCCTTGCCCTTCGAGAATGACATCATCCTTGGCGGGGGTATCGAGCTTGATGTCGTATTGAAAGCCCGAACAGCCGCCCCCCTCGACGGCGACACGCAGGGCCTGACCCTGATCACCGGCACCGATTTCGGCCAGCCGGGCGAAGGCGCGGTCGGTCACTTTCGGGGGTAATTGCATGGTGCTCTCCTGACGGTTTCTTAATGCATCACTTTGCAATATATGGGGCGCGTTAACAGGCGACAAGGATGGCTGTCATGCAAATGCCCTATGCCGCGGACCCGGGCACCAGCCGGGGACGGTTGGTAGACGAGGAAGAAAGCGCGTTCCGCTCTTGTTATCAACGGGATCGTGACAGGATCATCCACTCCAGCGCCTTTCGCCGCCTCAAGCACAAGACGCAGGTGTTCGTGGAACACGAAGGCGATTATTTCCGCACGCGGCTGACCCATTCCATCGAGGTGGCGCAGGTGGCGCGCACGATTGCCGGGGCGCTTGGCCTGAACCAGGAACTGACCGAGGCGGTGGCGCTGGCGCATGACCTTGGGCATACACCCTTCGGGCATACCGGCGAGGATGCCCTTGATGCCCTGATGCAGCCCTATGGCGGGTTCGATCATAACGCACAGGCGGTGCGCATCGTCACCAGTCTTGAGCGGCACTACGCGGAATTCGACGGGTTGAACCTGACGTGGGACACGCTGGAAGGGATCGCCAAGCATAACGGGCCGGTCATGGGGGCGTTGCCATGGGCCTTGGACGAGTACAACGCGCGGCATGATCTGGAATTGCACAGCCATGCCAGCGCCGAGGCGCAGGTGGCGGCATTGGCCGATGACATCGCCTATAACAACCACGACCTGCACGACGGGTTGCGCGCGGGGCTGTTTACCGAGGCCGATATTCGCGCCCTGCCCATCGTCGGGGCCTGTTATGCCGAGGTTGATGCGAAATATCCCGACATTGAAGATTACCGGCGGCGGCACGAGGCCCTGCGCCGGGTTTTCGGTGTCATGGTGGGCGATGTGATCGACGCCTCGCGCGCGGTGTTGGAACAGACCGCGCCCGGCACGGCGCAGGCCGTACGTGACCTGGGCCGCCCGGTGATCCGCTTTTCCGATCAGGGCGGGCGGGACATTCGCGCCATTCATGAATTCCTGTTCGAACGCATGTATCGCGCGCCGAGCGTGATAGAGATGCGCAAGCGTGTGACCCATGTGGTGGAGGAGTTGTTCCCGTTTTACATGGCGAATCCCGCGCATCTTCCGGGCCGCTGGCAGGGGGATGTGGCGCGGGTCAGCGATGAAACTGGCCTTGCGCGGCTGGTCAGCGATTACATCGCGGGGATGACCGACCGCTATGCCTTGGAAAGTCACGCGCGGCTTTTGGGCGGTGGCGCTGTGAATCTTGATCGTAGGGGTGTGTAACGATGGCTGTTGAGACTGCTGCCGATGGGGCGCTGGCCCCGGTGATGGCCTTCGCGCTGGTGGGCGCGCTTGGCGTCGGGGCGCAATGGGCCGCGTGGCGGCTTCGGATGCCCGCCATCGTCCTGATGCTTCTGGCGGGGCTGGCCGTGGGGCCGGTATTCGGGGTTTTCGACCCTGAACGCGATATCGGCCCGCTCATGGGGCCGATGATTTCGGTCGCCGTGGCGATCATCCTGTTCGAGGGCGGCATGACACTCAGCCTGCATTCGCTGCGCGGGGCGGCGGAAGGAGTGAAGCGGCTTGTCTTTGTCGGGGCGCCCCTGGGCTGGCTGTTCTCGGCGCTTGCGCTGCGCTACGTGGCGGGGCTGGATTGGGCCTCATCGGCGGTGTTCGGGGGGATCATGATCGTCACCGGCCCGACGGTGATCGCGCCGCTGTTGCGGCAGGCACGGCTCAATCGGCGCCCGGCGCAATTGTTGCAATGGGAGGCCATCGTCAACGATCCGATCGGCGCGCTGGCCGCCGTTCTGGCCTTCGAGGTGGTCCTGGTGCTGCAAGCGGCGGAAACCATGGGCGATGCCGTTTGGGACATGGCGCGCGGCGTATTGGTGGCCAGCGTTATGGGGGCCGCCGCCGGGTGGGCGGTATCCGAGGGCTTCCGGCGGGCCTATGTGCCCGAATACATGAAGGTGCCGGTCCTTTTTGCCGTTCTTCTGGGGGTGTTTGCCCTGTCGGATTATGTCCTGCATGAAAGCGGGCTTCTGGCGGTGACGGTCATGGGGATCTGGATCGCCAATGCCGATTTGCCCAGCTACACCGAGTTGCGCCGGTTCAAGGAGCACGCGACGATCCTTCTGGTCTCGGGCGTCTTCATCCTTCTGGCGGCGAATATGGATTTCGAAACGCTGGCGCTGCTGGATTGGCGTGCCGGGGTTTTCGTACTGGCGGTCATTCTTCTGGTGCGGCCCCTGACTGTGCTTTTATCGCTGGTGGGGACGCGCCTGCCGATGAAAGAGCGGTTCCTGGTCGGACTGACCGGACCGCGCGGTGTGGTTCTGGTGGCCGTGGCCGGGCTGTTCGGGGAACGGTTGGTGGCCGAGGGCGTTGAAAAGGCAGCACTTTTGACGCCGCTGGCCTTTGCGCTGGTGGCTGCGACGGTGGTCTTGCATGGCTTTTCCCTGCGCCCCATGGCCCGCGCCCTGGGTTTGGCGGGGGCGGCCACGCCGGGGGTGATCATTGCGGGCGGGTCGCAATTCGCCGCCTCGCTGGCCAGTGCCTTGCGTGAGATAGAGGTGCCGGTTCTGGTGGCCGATGCCAACCGCACCCGCCTGCGGGCGGCGCGCGAGGAGGGGCTGCCGGTGTTCTTTGGCGACATCCTGTCGGAGGCCGCCGAACATGGCGTCGAGATCATGAGTTACGACAAGGTGATCGCCGCCTCGGACAATGATGCTTACAACACGCTTGTCGCCACTGACCTTGCACCGGAATTCGGCCGCGACAATGTCTTTCAGCTCAAACGCGCAAAACAGGACAGCCGGCGTCATGCGCTGCCCTCCACGCTGGGGGGACGGGCGATTGCCGGGGGGCTGACCTATTACGAGATCGCCTCGAAGATGAACACGGGCTGGAGTGTGCGCAGCACCAAGTTGAGCGAGGACTATACGCTTGATCAATGGCAGGAGGCCAACCCGGAGGCTATCCTTCTGGCCGAAGTGCCCGAGGGCGGGGCGCTGCGCCTGTTGGCCGAGGAGGCCACGCCGAAAGCGGCGGCGGGCACGCGGGTTCTGGCCTTGATGAGGCCGCGCGAGGCGGCGGGTGAGGCCAAGGCATAGCAGGGGCCGTCCGGCCATCGGATGTGAGTTGTGATGGATGCGATAGATTTCAGGGAATGCGTGGTGGTGATCCTTGCCGCCGGCTGTGCCGAGGGGCGCGACCTGGCGTCGATGTCGGCCCGGGCCGGGGCGCGTGTCGTGGTGGTCGACAACGACGCAGCCGAGGTCAACGCCATTGCCCGCCTCGCGCCCGACCGGATCGAAGCCTTGCACCTTGATGTCCTGAACCCTGCACATTGCCGGGTGTTTTGCGAGGCTTGGGGGGACGAGCCGCTTGACCTTCTGATCCAGTGTCAGGCCCTTCGCGCGCCGCATCGCCTTGGGGCCGCGGCACAGTCCATCCCGGCCATGACCGAGGGACTGGCCAAAGGCTTGGCACGGGGCAGGGGGCGTGTTGTGACGCTCCATCGCTCTGCCGAGGTGGTGGAAAACGTGGGGCAAAGGGCCATGACCCATGCCCTTGAGGCCTTGCCGTGGCTGATGCAGGCCACGCCTTGGGCCAAGGGCCTGCGGGTGACGGCCCTGCGTCTGCCGGAGGGCCGCGCACACCACGGGTTGCGCATGGCGGTGCGAGGGATGATGGCCCGGGATACGCCCTTTGCGCCGGGGGTGGTCCTGCCGCTGTCCCCCGATGCGATTGACGCGGGCCGTAGCGGTGTTAAACCGGCGCGCGACGAATGAAGGATGACACGATGAACCTTTTCACCGAAATCCATACGCTGGTTCTGGATGCCTTGGCCGCCATGCAGGCCGAGGGCGCGCTGCCCGAGGGGCTGGACCTTGGCAATGTGACGGTCGAGCCGCCGCGCGACCCCGCGCATGGCGACATGGCCACAAACGCCGCGATGGTGCTGGCCAAACCCGCCAAGGCCAAACCGCGCGATATTGCCGACGATCTGGCCGCCCGCCTGCGCGGCGATGACCGGATCACGGAGGCCGAAGTGGCCGGACCGGGGTTCCTCAACCTGCGGCTGGCGCCGTCGATGTGGCAAGCGGTGATGCGCGCCGCCCTTGAAACCGGCGATGATTTCGGCCGCTCGGACATGGGGCAGGGTACGCGCGTCAACGTCGAATACGTCAGCGCCAACCCGACCGGCCCCTTGCATGTGGGCCATACCCGTGGCGCGGTCTTTGGCGATGCGCTGGCCAGTCTTCTGGATTTCGTGGGTTATCACGTGACCCGCGAGTATTACATCAACGATGGCGGCGCGCAGGTCGATGTCCTGGCGCGCTCGGTCTACCTTCGCTACTTGGAGGCGCATGGCCGCGACGTGGCCTTCGAGGATGGCACCTATCCGGGCGATTACCTGATTGCGGTGGGCGAGGCCCTGATGGAAGAGGTGGGCGAGGCCTATGTCGATCAGCCCGAGGCCGTCTGGCTGGCCGAGGTGCGGGCCTTTGCCACCGACGCGATGATGGATTTGATCCGCGACGATTTGAAGGCTTTGGGCGTCGAGATGGACGTCTTCTTCTCGGAAAAATCGCTCTATGGCACGGGCCGGATCGAAGAGGCGTTGGAGGCGCTGGAGCGCAAGGGCCTGATCTATGAAGGCGTGCTTGAGCCGCCCAAGGGCAAGAAGCCCGAGGATTGGGAGCCGCGTGAACAGACGCTGTTCAAATCCACCGAACATGGCGATGACGTGGACCGCCCGGTGAAGAAATCCGACGGAAGCTGGACCTATTTCGCCCCCGATATCGCCTATCACTATGACAAGGTGGAGCGCGGTTTCGAGATGCTGATCGACGTCTTTGGCGCCGATCATGGCGGGTACGTCAAGCGGATGAAGGCGGCTGTTTCGGCCCTGACCGATGGTAAGGTGCCGCTGGACATCAAGCTGACCCAGCTTGTGAAGCTTTTCAAGAACGGTGAGCCCTTCAAGATGTCCAAGCGGGCTGGCACCTTCGTGACCCTGCGCGATGTCGTGGATGCCGTGGGCAAGGACGTGACGCGCTTTCACATGCTGACCCGCAAGAATGATGCGCCCTTGGATTTCGATTTCGACAAGGTGTTGGAGCAATCCAAGGACAACCCGGTGTTCTACGTGCAATATGCCAATGCGCGGGTGAACAGCGTGCTGCGCAAGGCGCGCGAGGCCGGGATCGACGTGGACGACGCCACGCTGGCCAAGGCCGATCTGGCAAGCCTAAGCCACGAGGCCGAACTGGCCGTGGCCAAGAAGCTGGCGGAATGGCCGCGCTTGGTGGAAATTGCGGGCCGCACGAACGAGCCGCATCGCGTGGCCTTTTACCTGTACGATCTGGCCAGCGAGTTGCACGCGCTGTGGAACCGGGGCAACGACGATCCGTCGCTGCGTTTCCTGCAAGAGGGCGACGCGGCCACGTCACAGGCGAAAATCGCGCTGGCGCGGGCCACGACCGTTGTTATTTCCGCAGGTCTTGGTATTCTTGGTGTCACTCCGGCCGAGGAGATGCGGTAACGAAACCGCACGCATGAGCCGGGGTGAGGCAGAGAAACAAACCCCGGCGGCCATGTTCCGCCGTGGCAGTGAGGCGAGAGATGGCAGATATGCACGGGGCGCAGCATGGCGCTGTGCCGGAGCAGAACAACGGATTTGCACGAATGGCCAATCTGGCGGGCGCGGCAGTGTCGCTGGCGCTGATCGTCGGGATTGGTGTTTGGGGCTACAAGATATTGGTGCGCGATGTCAGCGGTGTGCCGGTTGTCCGTGCCGCCGAAGGGCCGATGCGCATTCAGCCCGACGATCCCGGTGGGCGTCAGGCGCTCAACCAAGGGCTGGCCGTGAATGAGGTGGCGGCCGAGGGCACCGCCGCTGGCCCGGTGGAGCAATTGATCCTTGCGCCCGAGCCGCTGGACCTGACCCTGGAAGATACCCCGCCGACCGAGGTGGCCGCCGCACCCGAGGACGAAATCACCCCAACAGCCGAGGCGGCGGAACCATTGAGCGCCGAGGATGAGGCCGTGCAACTGGCTGCGGTCGAAGCCTTGGCGAATGAACTGACGGATGGGGTTGCCCCGCTGGAAGAGCTGGCCCCGGCAGAGGACGACACGCCCGAAGCCACAGCCGAGCCAGCGGTGGCCGAGGGATTGGGGGTTTCGCTGCGGCCCAAGTTGCGCCCGGCGGGCCTGTCCAACGTGCGGCAGGTGGCCGCCGTGGCCACGTCTGATGGCCCGCGCGATGTGGACCCCGATAGTATCCCTGCCGGCACCCGTCTGGCCCAATTGGGGGCCTATGCCTCTGCCGAGGTGGCCCGCAAGGAATGGACGCGCCTGTCGGGCCGGTTCGAGGATTACCTGCAAGACAAGGATCGCGTGATCCAGAAGGCACAAAGCGGCGGGCGGACCTTTTACCGGTTGCGCGCCATGGGCTTTGACGATCTGAGCGATGCGCGCCGGTTCTGTTCCGCGCTGGTGGCGGAAAACGCCGAGTGTATCCCGGTGGTGACCCGGTGAGCGGCATTGGCGCCTGTATCCTTGATGCCGAAGGGCTGCGCCTGACGGCAGAGGAAAAACGCTTCTTTGCCGAGGCCAATCCCTTTGGCTTTATCCTTTTTGCTCGCAATATCGATACGCCCGATCAGGTCCGTGCGCTCTGTGACGAGATGCGCGAGGCCGTGGGGCGCGAGGCCCCGATTACCATCGATCAGGAAGGCGGGCGGGTTCAACGCCTGCGCGCGCCGCAATGGCGCGATTGGTTGCCGCCCTTGGAACATGTGGCCGCGGCGGGTGATCGCGCCGAAGAGGCCATGTACCTGCGCTATCGCATCATTGCTGATGAGTTGCGGGATTTGGGGATCGACAGCAATTGCGCCCCCTTGGTGGATGTCGCCAGTGAGGCTACGCATCCCTTTCTGAAAAACCGTTGTTATGGCAGCGATCCGGCGCAGGTGGCGCGGATTGGGCGCGCCGTGGCCGATGCGATGCTGGAAGGCGGGGTTCTGCCGGTGCTCAAGCATATCCCTGGTCATGGCCGGGCGCAGGCCGATAGCCATCTGGAATTGCCTATGGTCAGTGTGCCTCGGGATGAATTGGCAGCGGTCGATTTCCTGCCGTTCCGTGCCCTCAATGGCCTGCCCATGGGGATGACGGCGCATTTGGTCTACTCGGACGTTGATGGCCGCCCTGCGACGCTCTCGCCGGTGATGATGCAGATGATCCGCGACGAGATCGGCTTTGACGGGCTGATCATGACCGATGACATCTCGATGAAGGCGCTTTCGGGGTCGTTGGAAGAGATCGCCGCAGGCTCTATCGCCGCGGGCTGTGACGTGGTCTTGCTGTGCAATGCCTCGCTGGACGAGCGCCGCGCCGTGGCCGCCGCCTCGGGGCGGTTGCAGGGCGCCGCCGAGGCCCGCGCGGCGCGGGCCATTGCCGCGCGCCAGACGCCCACCGAGGTTGACATTCCGGCCCTTGAGGCAAAGCTTGACGCGCTGATATCAGGGCGCGGTGATGGCTGAGGACGATTTCGAAGAGGCAGAGACCACGGTGACCAGTGTCTCCGACCGCATGGCTGCAGAGGCGCTGATCGTAGACGTGGACGGGTTCGAGGGGCCGTTGGACGTTCTGCTGACGCTGAGCCGGACCCAGAAGGTGGATTTGCGCAAGGTCTCGGTTCTGCAACTGGCGCAGCAATATCTGGCCTTTGTCGAACGGGCCAAGCAGTTGCGCATTGAACTGGCCGCCGATTACCTGGTGATGGCGGCGTGGCTGGCTTTTTTGAAATCACGGCTGTTATTGCCGCCCGACCCCGAGGAAGAAGGCCCATCGGGCGAGGAACTGGCCGCGCACCTGGCGTTTCAGCTTGAGCGGCTTCAGGCCATGCGCGAACATGCCGCCAAGCTCATGGCGCGCGACCAGATGGGGCGCGATTTCTTTGCCCGCGGCATTCCCGAGGATGTGCAGCGGGTCAAGAAAGTGACCTACACCGCGACCCTGCTGGACCTGATGCAGGGCTATGCGCGCATCCGCACCAAGGACGAATTCCGCCCCTATGTCATGGATCGCGACGCGGTGTTCACGTTGGAACAGGCGCTTGAACGGATGCGGCCCTTGATCGGGTTCGCGGGCACATGGACGGATATTTCAACCTATCTGCCCGAGGAATTTGCCGGTGATCCGGTGCGTATCCGCTCGGCCACCGCCTCGACCTTTGCCGCTTCTTTGGAACTGGTGAAAGAGGGCCGCGCCGAGATCAGGCAGACCGAGACATTCGCGCCCATCCAGTTGCGCCGTAAGGATTGAAAGCATGTCGGACGAGATTGAAAACCAGCAAGACAGCGTGACGGAGGAGCCCACGGCGACCGATCAGGCCGAAAGCCTGTTCGAGGCCCCGCCGATAGGCGAACAGGAACGCATGTGCGAGGCGATCCTGTTCGCCTCGGCCGAGCCTGTCAGCATCAAGGAGATGGAGGCGCGGATGCCGCATGGCTGTGACGCCGCCGAAGCCATGGTGCACCTGCGCAAGCGCTACGAGGGGCGCGGGGTGCGCGTGGTCAAGGTGGGTGATGCATGGGCCATGCGGACCGCGCCCGACCTTGGGTTCCTGATGCAAAAGGAAACGATCGAGACCCGCAAGCTATCGCGGGCAGCAATCGAGACATTGGCGATCATCGCCTATCATCAGCCGGTGACACGCGCCGAGATCGAGGAAATTCGCGGCGTCTCGGTCAGTCGGGGCACAGTGGATCAATTGCTCGAGATGGAGTGGATTCGCTTTGGCCGCCGCCGGATGACGCCGGGACGGCCCGTGACCTTCGTGGTCACGCAGGAGTTTCTGGATCACTTCGGGCTGGAATCGGCGCGCGACCTGCCGGGACTCAAGGAGTTGCGCTCGGCCGGGTTGTTGGAAAACCGTCCACCGCCCAGTGCCATGCCGCAAGCGGGTGAAACTGACGAGGACGCCGGGGATGAGGACGATGAAGATCAGAGCGAGATGTTTGAAGAGTAACCGAAATTTTCGAACTTGCCCTGAAAATTACATGATTCCATGTTACATACCCTTCAGAGGCAGAGATGGAGGGGCGCAATGAACGCCAATCAGATTATCAACATGGTGGTCCGGATCGTCATGCGCAAAGTGATCGGCGCCGGTGTCAACAAGGGCATGGGGGCTGTCGGCAAAGGCGTCGACAAAGCCCGGCAGCGCCGCGACCCCGGGCAACGGTAAATCCGTTCGCGCCGCGTTCAGGCGCGGAAATGCTTGGACAGTTTCAGGCCTTGGCCCTGATAATTCGATTTGATCCCCGCGCCATAAAGCTGCTGCGGGGCCTGATCCATGTGTTCATAAACCAGACGGCCCACGACCTGTCCGTGTTCCAGCACGAAAGGTGCCTCGTGACAGCGTACCTCAAGAACACCGCGTGAGCCTTCGCCGCCCGCTGCATCATGGCCGAAACCGGGGTCGAAGAATCCTGCATAATGCACCCGGAATTCGCCCACCATGGCCAGATAGGGGGCCATTTCGGCGGCATATTGAGGCGGGATATGCACCGCTTCGCGACTGACAAGTATATAGAACGCGCCGGGGTCAAGGATGATGCGGCCCGTGTCGGAATGCACCTCTTCCCAATACTCTGCCGCGTCGTAGCCCGCGATATTGTCCAGATCAATCACCCCGGTATGGGGTTTGGCGCGGTAACCCACCAGCGTCCCGCTTTCGGGCTTCAAATCGACGGAAAAGCCCAAGCCGTCGCTGATCACCGCCTCGCCATCCACCAGCGGGGTTTCGGCGTGGAGGGCGCGAAGCGCGTCGTCGGTAAGCTGTGCTTGTCCGGCGCGGAACCGGATTTGGTTCAGGCGCATACCGGGACGCACCAGAACCGAGAAAGAGCGCGGGCAAATCTCGGCATAAAGCGGGCCGGAATAGCCCGGCGCGATGCGGTCGAATTCCGTTCCGCCATCGGTAATGGCGCGGGTTAACAGATCAAGCCGCCCGGTCGAGGATTTGGCATTGGCCACCGCCTGCATATCGGCGGGCAGGTCCAGGTGCTCCATCAGGGGCACCACATAGACACAGCCCTTTTCAAGAACCGCGCCCTGGCTGAGGTCGATTCGATGCATTTCGAATTCGTCCAGACGTTCGGCCACTGTCCGGCCATGCCCGGCCAGAAAAGAGGCGCGCACGCGGTAGGCCACGGTGCCAAGGCGCAAATCAAGGCTGGCGGGTTGGACCTGTTCGGGCAGGATCGCGGGTTGGGCCGACAAACGCCCATCGGCGATCAGGGCCGAAATCTGTTGGCTTGCCAAAACACCGGTCATTGTCGCCCTCCCTGCGCGGGCGCCCTGCGCCGGGTAATGCCGGGGCCGGGGCCTGTGATGTCGGGGGCGGTGTGAAATGGTCGGGCTAGCAGGATTCGAACCTGCGACCTCCCGTCCCCCAGACGGACGCGCTACCAGACTGCGCTATAGCCCGACTGAGGCGTTACATACCTGTTTTCGCACCGGGAACAAGGGGGATTTTCGGAATTTTCTTCGAAACTCAGCCTTGGGCCGATGTGCCGCTTTGCAAGGCACGCAGACGATCCACCAACGGCGCCAGTTTCTTGGCCGTGGCCGGATCGAGCGGGCCATGGTGGTCAAGAAGCCGCGAGAGAAGGCCGGGGGCGGCACTCAGGCCATCCTCGGGGTCCTCGGGCACCTTGATCTGCGCCGGGGCAGGGGGTGGCGGGGAGGTTTCAGTAGTCTGCGTATCGGCAGTGTCGTCCGCATGTGACGTGCTCTCGTCCACGTCGGCGCGCTGATGCTGGAAACTGGGCATGGCGGGGACAGGCGACGTGTCGTCGTCTTGCGGTGCCGGTTCCTCGCCCTCCGGTGCGTCGGTGTCATGGGCCCCTGTACCGGACAGGGCATCGCGCACTGTATCCTCAACCCCATCCGGCGCGCCCCCAGCCAGGGTATCGGGGGCCTGCGACGGAGCGAGGGGCGCACTATCGGCGCCATCGTCGTCGAGAAGGCTGTCTTCGGTTTCTGCGGCAAGGGTATCGGGCGCTTCGTCTGGTGGGGTGTCACTCGTGGCGTTCACGAGAACATCCTCTGCCTCGACAGGCGCGCTTTCGGTTGGCTCATCATTGGTGTCGGGTGCGGGTTTGCCCCCAGACGAAGATTTGAAGTCCACGATTGTGGCGCTGCTGGGTTCGGCTGGCTGGGCGTCCAACGTGATACCGCTGTCTTCGGGTTCGGTATCTTCATCAAGTGGTTGAGACATCGCCGCAACGTGCTTGACGCCATGTTCGCGAAGGACTTTCTGCACGCCCTTGATGGTCATACCGTCATCATGCAGCAGCTTTTTGATACCCCCGAGAAGCAACATGTCGGCAGGGCGGTAATACCGACGCCCACCGGCGCGCTTGACGGGTTTGACCTGACTGAACTTGCTTTCCCAGAACCGCAGCACATGCGCCGGGGTCTCAAGCCAGTCGGCGACTTCGCTTATGGTGCGAAAGGCGTCTGCGGATTTGGGCATCTTGTCGTTTGCTTAACCTTTGTTGCCCGCGGCCACGCGTTCCTTCATCAGGTGCGAGGGGCGGAAGGTCAGAACGCGGCGCGGTTTGATCGGTACTTCTTCGCCGGTTTTGGGGTTGCGTCCGACGCGGGCCGATTTCTCGCGCACCGAAAAGGTGCCGAAAGACGAAATCTTGACCTGCTCGCCACGGGCCAAGGCATCGGACATATGTCCAAGAATACTTTCAACCAATTGTGCCGAGTCATTGCGCGACAGACCGACCTCACGAAACACCGCTTCGCTCAAGTCCAGTCTTGTTAATGTCTTGTTATCCATCACGACCCCTCTGTCTTTGATGGGACTTTAGGACCGAAGGAATTTCCGAGTCAACGTCAACGACTTGCAAGCCGGGCCATAACCCCCGGAAAAGAGCGATTTTTTGCGAATTACCAGCGTATAACCACCGCGCCCCATGCCAAACCGCCGCCGATTGCTTCGGAAAGGACAAGGTCGCCGGGTTTGATGCGCCCTTCGGAAACGCCCACCGAAAGGGCCAGCGGAATCGAGGCCGCCGAGGTGTTCCCGTGGTCCTGAACGGTGACGATCACCCGGTCCATCGGCACGCCCATTTTCTTGGCGGTGCCCTGTATGATGCGGATATTGGCCTGATGCGGGACGATCCAATCCACGTCCGATCCCTCAAGGCCGATCTTGTCGAGCGCGGTGTCGGCGGTGGTGGTCAGCTTTTCGACCGCCTGCCGAAACAGGGGATTGCCCTGCATCCGCAGCTTGCCTGCCGATCCGGTGGTCGAAACCCCGCCATCGACGTAAAGCATATCGCGATAGCGCCCGTCGGAATTGAGGTCTGCCGAAAGGATGCCGCGATCCGTGTTGGTGCCTTCCCCCTCCTGCGCGGACAGGATCACAGCCCCCGCGCCATCGCCGAACAGGACACAGGTCGACCGGTCGGTCCAATCCATGATTCGGCTGAAGGTCTCGGCCCCGATCACCAATAGGCGCTTGGCCTGTCCCGCGAGGATCAGGGCATTGGCATTGGTCAGTGCATAGATGAAGCCGGCGCAAACCGCCTGTACGTCAAAACCGAAACCGCGCGTCATGCCAAGATCGCGCTGCACCATGGTGGCCACCGACGGAAAGGTGAGATCCGGGGTCGAGGTGGCGACGATCACGCCATCAATGTCATCGATGGCCAGCCCGGCGTTTTCCAAGGCGGCACGCGCCGCATGGACCGCCAGATCCGAGGTTGTCTCATCCTCGGCGGCGAAATGGCGGCGTTCGATTCCTGAACGTGTGCGAATCCATTCATCCGATGTATCGAGGGATTTTTCGAATTCCGAGTTGGGGACCACACGGTCAGGCAGGTAGTGTCCAACGCCCTCGACAACGGCGCGCAATGTCATTCTTTTTCACCGTCGCTTGAGTCTTCGGTCGCTGCATCTTGTTCGAGCATCGAGGCGGATGCAACCCGCGCTGCCAGTTTTTCGTTGAAACCGGTTTGCGCCAGTTGGAAGGCCAGTTTCACCGCCGAGGAAACCCCCATTGCATCTGCCGATCCGTGCGATTTGACGACCGTGCCATTGAGGCCAAGGAAAACACCGCCATTGGCGCGGCGCGGGTCGATCCGTTTCTTCAGGCGTCGCAGAGAGGTGAGCGCCAGAAGCGAGGCCAGGCGCGACAAGGGCGAATAGCGGAAGGCCTCTTTCAACAGGTCCGAGATGAGGCCCGCGGTGCCTTCGCCGGTCTTCAGCGCCACGTTGCCGGTAAAGCCATCGGTGACAATCACGTCGCAGGTGGTGCCGGGCAGGTCGCGGCCCTCGACAAAGCCTACGAATTCAAAATCCGCGAGGCGGGCATTGGCCGAAATCAGGTCATAGGCTTCCTTCAACTCGGCACGGCCCTTGTGCTCTTCCGTGCCGACATTGAGAAGGCCCACGCGTGGATGGGCAAGGTCGAACCCGTTGCGCGCATAGGAGACACCCATCAACGCGTATTGCATCAGGTCCTTGGCATCGGCGCGGATGTCGGCGCCGCCATCGAGCATGATGTTGAAGCCTTGCGGATTCTGGGACGGCCAAAGGACGCCGATGGCGGGGCGGTAAATCCCGGGCAGTTTGCGCAGGCGCATGACCGAAAGCAGCATCAAGGCGCCGGTGTTGCCACAGGATACGCATACCGTCGCCTCGCCATTGCGCACCGATTCCAGCGCAGACCACATCGAGGTCTCGCGACCGTTGCGCAGCACGTTGGCCGGCTTGTCCTCCATCGAGACGACGTCGGGGGCATGGCGTATCTCGCACCGGCCTTTCAGGTCGCGACGTTTGGCCACCAACGGCTCCAGAACCTCTTTCTGGCCGTGCAGGATAAAACCGATGTCGGGATTCTTGTGGGCAGACAGGGAAATGCCGGCAACAACAGCTGCCGGCCCCTGATCGCCGCCCATGGCGTCAACCGAGATAACAATAGGCACGGGCGTGGCCGTCGTGTGATCCGAGTTTTCGGTCATGCGGACGCCCGCCTTCTAGTGTGCTCAGGCTGCGTCGTCGTCCAGATCGACTTCGTCGGCCAGGGCCACGACTTCGCGGTCGGCATAATGGCCGCAGGCCGAGCACACGTGGTGCGGGCGCTTGAGCTCACCGCAGTTGGGGCACTCGTTCGGGTTGGCCGCCGTCAGGGCGTCATGCGCACGACGGTTGTTGCGGCGCGATTTCGATACTTTGTTCTGTTGGACAGCCATGTCACAACCTCAATTTCCTGTGGGCCTCGGTGGCCCGGGTTTCACGGGTTTAGGCGGCTCTTAATCTGTCATGAGCCGCCGGTTCAACCCCAAATTCCGGTGAGAGCGCGAAAATACAGCGAATCCCCTTCAGGGCAAGCGATTTTTTACAAGCCCACGTGCAGTGTCTTAATCGTCGCTTTCCAGCTTCTTTTTCAAATCCGCCAGACCGGCAAAGGGCTTTTGCCGCTCTTCTTCGATGGGGCGCGCACCGGGGGGCGTAAACTCGGCCTCGACGGGGGCGTTGTCCTCCTTGCGGGGGTAGTCGGGAAGCGCCAGGGCAAGTGCCTCGATCATCACGGCCTCAAGGTCAATGCGGCTGCCCAGCGGGTCGATGGTTTCATCCTCTGCCATCTCGATTTCTTCGGCGCTGGCCGTTTCGTGCGGCATCTCGTCCAGAAACCGCCGCGTCACCTGAACGTCAAGCCGGGTTGTCACGGGCTCAAGCGACACGACACAGGGCTGGGTGACCGTGGCGCCCAGGGTGCCCTCCAGCCGCCAGTCACGCCCGCGGTCGGGCCGCAATTCGCCGGAAAAGGACAATTTGCGCAAACCGGTCAGGGAAAGCTGGCTGGCAATCGCCTCCATGGCGGGCCTGTCCGGACGCAGGGAAAAGCGATGAGGCTTGCTTTGAGAAAGGTCGGAAACCCGCAAAACGGTGGTCTCGGAGGTGTTTTCGGGCATGGGCTGCGATCTTCCTTTCTTGAACCTTGCACTCACCTTGTTGTAAGCGGGATAAAAGCCGCGTGCGGTCAAGATCAAGGGGGCAGGGATGTCTGCGTGTAGAAACCGTATCATAAAGATGGTTGCCGCATTGGGCCTTTCGGCGCTCACCGCTTGTAGCGCCACGTACCGAAACCATGGGTATGTCCCGCCCGAGGAAGACCTGCAACAGCTTGTCGTGGGCGTCGATACCCGGTCCACGGTGGATGATGTCGTCGGGCCGCCTTCGGTTGGCGGCGTTCTGGGGGACGGCAATTATTACTATGTCCGCAAGAAGGTGCGCGAATACGGCATGTTCCGCCCCGAGGTTGTCGAACGGCAGGTTCTGGCGATCAGCTTCGATGACACCGACGCGATTGCCAATATCGAACGCTTCGGTCTTGAGGATGGGAACGTCGTGCCACTGTCACGTCGGGTGACCGATTCGTCGGTGGTCGATAATGGCTTCCTGCGGCAATTGCTGAGCAATATCGGCAACATTAACCCGGCCGACGCCTTCGGCGGATAACGTCACAGACCTGTCACGGCTTGCGTGATACGGGGGGCGCACATACGCTGGCCCACAGCGGGAGTACGCTGATGACAGGTTTTGCAAAGGGGCGGTATTTGGCGCGCCATGCCGATGGCCCCGAGGATATCCGGGCTGCCCAGAGATTGCGGTATCTGGCGTTCCATGGCCCATCCGGCCCGGGGCTTGACCAAGATCCTTTCGATGACATTTGCACCCATATCCTAGTGGAAGAGGCGGAAAGCGGGCGGCTTGTCTGTTGTTTCCGCATTTTGCCACTCGCTGGCGGGGATGAGATCGGGCGCAGCTATTCGGCGCAGTTCTACGAGTTGTCGGCGCTTGCGTCCTTCGAGGGGCCCATGGTGGAAATGGGCCGCTTCTGCGTGGACCCCGAGGCGCGCGACCCCGACATCGTCCGTGTCGCATGGGCGGCGATGACGCGCTACGTGGACGACAACGGGGTCGAGATGCTGTTTGGCTGTTCCTCGTTCAAGGGGACCGATGCCGAGACCTATCACGATGCTTTCGCCATGCTGGCGGCACGGCATCTGGCGCCGCGCCGGTGGTGGCCGCGGGTCAAGGCGCCGTCGGTTGTCGAGTTCGCCAAGAAGCTGCGCCGTCGCAAGCCGGATGCGAAGCAGGCCATGTTGCGTATGCCGCCGTTGCTCAGGACCTATCTGCTGATGGGGGGGTGGGTCAGTGACCATGCGGTCGTGGATCGGCAGATGAACACTCTGCATGTTTTCACCGGGCTGGAAATCGCGGCGATTCCCCCGTCGCGAAAACGCCTGTTGCGGGCCGTGGCGCAATAGGCGCGTGGAACCGCCGCGATACCGACAAAATACCGACATGATACCGACGCGGGCTTTCAGCCCATCTTGACGCCTGCGCGGCCCCGGGATAGCCCGCTTGCATGGCTCGTGCTCCGCTTATGCAACTCTCCGACATATCGCTGACCTTCGGGGGCGATCCCGTGTTTCATGACCTTTCTCTGGTGATCCAGCCGGGGGACCGGGTGGCGCTTGTCGGGCGCAATGGATCGGGGAAATCCACCCTCATGAAAGTCATGGCGGGATTGGTCGAAGCCGATGCCGGGGATCGCGTCGTGCCGCCGGGCACCAGCGTTGGATACATGGAGCAAGAGCCTGATATGTCAGGGTTTTCCACGCTTGGCGAGTTTGCCTCAAGCGCGCTTGAGGCCGGTGAGATGTACCGTGTCGAGATGGCGGCAGAGGGCTTGAAATTCGACCCCGAGCGCCCGGTCGAAACCGCCTCGGGCGGGGAGCGGCGGCGCGCGGCCTTGGCCAAGCTCATGGCAGAAGCGCCGGACCTGATGCTGCTGGACGAGCCGACGAACCATCTGGATATCGAAGCGATCGCATGGCTTGAGGCCGAGTTGAAACAGACCCGCGCCGCCTTTGTCCTGATCAGCCACGACCGCGCGTTTTTGCGTGAACTTACCCGCGCAACCCTTTGGATCGACAGGGGAAATGTGCGACGCCAGGAGCGTGGCTTCGAAGGGTTCGAGGCGTGGCGCGACAAGATCTGGCAAGAGGAAGACGAAGCCCGCCACAAGCTGGATCGCAAGATCAAGTCCGAGGCCCGATGGGCCGTGGAGGGCATCAGCGCGCGGCGCAAGCGCAACCAGGGCCGTGTGCGCGCCCTGCAAGACCTGCGCGCCGAACGCGCCGCGCAGATCAAGCGGCAAGGTACGGCGGCCATGGCGCTGGAGTCAGGCCCCAAGTCCGGCAAGAAGGTCATAGAAGCCAAGGATATATCAAAGGCTTACGAAGATAAGCTCATCCTGCGAGATTTCTCGATCCGCATTCAGCGTGGGGATCGGGTGGCCTTTGTCGGGCCGAATGGGGTGGGCAAAACCACGCTGCTCAAGACGCTGTTGAAAGAGGTGGAGCCGGATGACGGCAGCGTCACCCATGGCACCAACCTGTTGCCTGTGGTCTTCGATCAGGCCCGCGCGCAGCTTGACCCCGAGATGAGCCTTTGGGACAGCCTGACAGGCGACAAGGATATGCGCGTTTCGGGGCAGGCCGATCAGGTCATGGTGCGGGGGCAGCCGCGCCATGTCGTGGGCTACCTCAAGGATTTTCTGTTCGATGAGCGGCAGGCAAGAGCGCCTGTTAAGTCCTTGTCAGGTGGGGAAAAAGCGCGGTTGCTGCTGGCCAAGTTGATGGCGCGGGAAAGTAACGTCCTTGTGCTGGACGAACCCACCAACGATCTGGATATCGAAACGCTGGACCTGTTGCAGGAACTTCTGGACGACTACGACGGAACGGTCCTGTTGGTTAGTCACGACCGGGATTTTCTGGACCGTGTCGCCACCACGACCATCGCCATGGAAGGCAACGGCCGTGCCACGGTTTATGCTGGCGGCTGGACGGATTATCAGGCGCAAAAGGGCGATTCTGCATTGGATGATGCGCCAAAAAAAGATGTAAAACCAAAGGGTAAGAAGGCAGAGTTGAAGCCGAAGTCACAGGCGAAACCAAAACTGAGTTTCACCGAAAAACATCGGCTTGAAGAACTCCCGAAGGAATTGGAGCGCTTGGAAGCCGAGATCGCCAAGCTGGAAGAGTTGCTGGCCGATCCCGAGCTTTTCACCCGCGAGCCGGTCAAGTTCAAGAAGGCGACCGAGGCCCTGAGTGCCCGGCAGGAGGCATTGGGGCAAGCCGAGGAAGAGTGGCTTACCCTAGAGGAAAAGGCGGAAAATGCTGGCTGAATCCGCTTGTCTGTATAACGTCGGTATCATGTCGGTAAAACGTCGGTGCAAGAATGGCTGAAGACAGACCCTTCAAAGACAAGGTGAGGCTGCTTTACGAAGGCCGCAGCAAACGCGCCTCGCGCTTTCGCTATGCGTTGCTTTTGTTCGATGCGGTGACGATCCTCTTCTTCCTCGCGACCGCGGCCATGGAGATCACCCCTGAACTTCTGGTGGCCGATGCCGTGATCGGCGGGTTGATCGCGCTTGATCTGGTCCTGCGGCTTTGGATCGCCGAAAACAAGATACGCTTCTTGCGGCGGTTTTACGTGATCGTCGACATTGCCGTTCTCGCCTCGCTTCTGGCGACGCCATTTCTGGGGCAGGGGTTGGCGGTGCTTCGGGTGCTGCGGTCTTTGCGGCTGATCCATTCCTATCACCTGATGCGCGACCTGCGGCGGGATTCGCTGATGTTCCGTCGGCACGAGGACGCGATCATCGCGGCGGTGAACCTGCTGGTCTTTATCTTCGCGATGACGGCGATTGTCTTTGTCCTGCGCGGGCAGGAAGAGCCGGGGATCACCAATTACGTGGATGCGCTTTACTTCACGGTGGCCACGCTGACGACCACGGGGTTTGGCGATATCACCATGACAACGCCCACGGGACGGTTGTTGTCAGTGGGAATCATGGTGGTGGGGGTTGGCCTGTTCCTGCAATTGGTGCGGGCGATATTTTCGCCCGCGAAGGTCAAGCACAAATGCCCGGAATGCGGGCTGACCAAACATGACGTGGATGCCATTTACTGCAAGCACTGCGGTCACGATCTTAAGATCGAGACCGAAGGCGCGACCTGAACCGTCACTGCATGCGCAGGGCGCCGTCGAGGCGGATGACCTCGCCGTTCAGGTAGTCGCATTCCACGATAAACCGCGCCAGCGAGGCATATTCCGCCGGGTCGCCAAGGCGCTTGGGGAAGGTCACGTCCTGCGCAAGGCTGTCTTGAACCTCTTGCGGCAGGCCCTGCATCATCGGGGTCAGGAAAATGCCGGGCGCGATGGCCATCACCCGGATGCCTTCGCGCGACAGGTCGCGTGCCATGGGCAGCGAGAGGCCGACGATGCCTCCTTTGGAGGCGGCATAGGCCGCTTGCCCCTTTTGCCCGTCGAAGGCGGCGATGGAGGCGGTGTTGATGATCACGCCACGCTGGCCGTTTTTATCCGGGTCGTTCTGGGCAATCTCGGCAGCGGCAAGGCGGGCGACGTTGAAAGAGCCGATCAGGTTGATGTCGATCGTGCGTTGGAAGGCCGCAAGGTCATGCGGGCCGTTCTTGCCAAGGGTCTTTTCGCCGGTGGCGATCCCGGCGCAGTTCACGGCGGTGGTGATCTTGCCCATACGTGATTTGGCGGTGGCCATGGCGTGTTTCACAGAATCCTCGTCGGTCACATCGGTTTCCACGAAGGTCGCGCCGATCTCCTTTGCGGTTGCTTCGCCCCGGGCGGTGTCGCGGTCGAGAATGGTCACGTCTGCGCCTTGGTCACGGAAGTGGCGGGCGGTGGCCTCGCCCAGACCCGAGGCGCCCCCGGTGATGATCGCGGCGGTATCGGTGATGCGCATGGAGGACCTCCCTGAGTGTAAATGAACAATTGTTCAGATAACGCAGGGAACGGACGCTGTCAAAGGAAACGGCGCAACCAGCGGCGGGTGAGCGTGAGGCCCAACACGGTAACAAGGATGCGCCAGATATGGTGCAGGGTCACGAGGGCCGGGTTGGCCTGAAGGCTGAGCGCTACGAGGGCCATCTCGGTGACGCCGCCGGGGGCAAAGGAAATGAACAACACGTCGAAGGGTTCGCCAAGTATGAGATGGAGCGCCTCGGCGCAGATGGCGGCGAGGATCAGCATCCCCGCGACCGAAACAAGCGACAGGCCCGCGCCACGCAGGATCAGTGCACGGCTCAGGCCCGTGAAACGCATCCCTAGGGCGGTGCCCACCACCACCTGCGCGACGTTGACCAGCCATTGGGGAATGTCGAGCGGGTAAGCCCCGGTGAGCGACAGCAAGGCGGCAACGGCCATTGGGCCGGTCAGTTGTTTGGCCGGCAGGTGCAGGACCCGGCCAAGCCCAAGCCCCAGAAGACCGGCAAGGGCGATGCCCGGGATGGCCTGCCAGGGCACGGCATCGCGCGCCAATGTCATGCCGCCCGCGCTGCCGACAGGTTCGCCCAGCCAGAGCGACAGGCCAAGAGGCAGGGTGGTGACGACCACGATCACCCGCAGGAATTGTTGCAGGGTCAGGCGGGCAAGGTCGGCCCCGGCCTCTTCGCCCATGGCGATGGATTCGAACAACCCGCCGGGGGTGGCGGCATAGAAGGCCGTGGCGCGGTCGTAAGCCCCGAGGCGACGGAAAACGGCGTAGTTGAAGGCATGTGCCACACCGACAAAGAGGGTAAGCGCCGCGAGGCTGAGGATCAGGCGTGGAATTTGCCGGAACAGTTCCGGCGTGACCTGCGCCCCGATCATCAGGCCGATCACCGCGATGAAAGCCAGCCTGAGCCATTGGGGAAATCGGTAGCCATCGGGCAGGTGGGCGGGCAACGCCATGGCCACCGTGCCGCTGAGCAGGAGCGGCCCCATGAGGAAGGGCAACGGCAGGCCCAAGGCCCGCACGGCGAAAGCCGCAAGCGTGCCGAGGCCAAGCAGCGCGAGGGTCGTCAGGAGATGTGGCATGACCCCATCAAGCATCCCGCGCGGGGCTTGGCAAGGTGGGCTCAGACGAAATCGACGTGCTTGTTGAAGGGCATCTCGCGCAGGCGCTTGCCGGTGACCGCGAAGATCGCGTTGGCAAGGGCCGGGGCGGCGGGGGGAACCGGGGGTTCGCCCACGCCGCGTATGCCGTCGCTGTTTTCCAGACCGCGCACTATGACTTCTGGGCATTGGTCGTGGCGCAGGAAGGGGTAGGTATCGAAGTTTTGCTGCTCGGTGCGGCCTTCGGCGAAGGTTATTTCACCCATCATGGCGTGGCCAATGCCCCAGATCAGGCCGCCTTGAACCTGATTTTCGAAGTTTACCGGATCGAGCACGCGGCCCACTTCGGCAGCGACAAAGGCGCGATCAAGGCGAATGCCACTCTCGGTCTCGGTTACTTCGATCACCTCGGCGCAGGGGACGCCGAAGGACAGGCAATAGGCCACGCCCCGGCCTTGGTTTTCGCCCAAGGGCGTGCCCCAGTTCGACATCTCCCCCACGGCCTCAAGCACCTTGCGGGAGGGGGCGTGGGAACACAGCCGCAACCGTTCTTCCAACGGGTCGGCGCCTGCGGCGTGGATCAACTCATCAAGAAAGCTGTCGTGGAAGAAGCCGTTGGAGGAGGCTCCAACCGATCGCCATGAACTGACCGGGGCCAACCCTTCGGCCCGGTAGCCGGTCACGCGGTAGTTCGGGATGGCGAAGGGTTGATCCCATGCGCCAGCGATGATTTGCAGGTCGGGACCGGCGGCGGGAAAGCCTTGGCGCCCCATTTGTGACCCGATGACCGAGGGCATGGCGATGCCGAGGTCGCAGGCCGTCACCTGACCGTTTTCGACCGCGCCGCGCCCACGCGCCATGGCGATTTGCCGGGGGAAGTCGTGCGATATGTCTTCCTCGCGGCTGTAGGTGAGCTTGACGGGGCGTCCCTTGGCGGCCATGGCCAGTTCGGTCGCCTGGCGCACGACCATGTCTTCGAGCCTGTGACCGAAGCTGCCGCCCATCATCAGCACATGAACATGAACCTGATCGGCGTCGAGGCCGGTAATCGCGGCGACGTTATCCTGCACGAAGCGGGGGATTTGCGTGCCGGTCCAGACATCGGCGCGGGTGTCCGTCACGCGGACTGTGGCGTTGACGGGTTCAAGCGGCGCATGGGCAAGGTAGGGCGCGCGGTACTCGGCCTCGATCACGTTGGCCGTGGCCAGAGCGGCGTCCAGATCGCCTTCGTCCTTGTATTGGCTGTCCTGAGCGTCCGCTGTGAAGCTGTCTGACAGAATTTGCCAATGGTCGGCCTGTTCGGCCGGATAGGGCGCAGGGCCCCAATCGACCTCAATTGCCTGCACGGCCTGAAAGGCGCGCCATGTGTTATCGGCCAGAACGCCGACGCCGCCGGTGATGGGCACCACCTTTTCCACGCCGCGCATGGTTTCGGCCTCGGTGGCGTCAAAACCCTGCATGTCTCCGCCCATGGCGGGGTTCGTGCGCACCGCGGCGTGGATCAGGCCCTCCATCTCCATGTCGATGCCATAGGTTTGCGTGCCGGTGGATTTGGCGAGGATGTCGAGCCGCTGCATGGGTTGGCCCAAAAGCTGCCAGTCGGAAGGATCACGAAGTGGCGTCCCCTTGATGGGGTCAACCTGAACGGCGTTCCTGGCCAGATCGGTATAGGGCAGGCGGGTGCCATCGGGCAGAATTACGGCCCCGTTCTCGGTGCGCAGGTCGGCGCGGGCCGTGCCGGTTTGCTGTGCCGCGGTCTCTTTCAGGGTTTCGCGGGCCATGGCCCCGGCATGGCGAAGTTTTTCGTAGGAGTCCGGCACGGTCGTGGAGCCACCGGTGATCTGGACGCCGAGGAACTTCATGGGCGCATCCAGCACGGCACGGGTGGCTTCGGCCATCGTGCCTTTGTCGGTCGCCGGGAAAGGCGCGGCATCGGCGGAAAGTGCGGTGTTGTAATAGGCCGGGCTTGGCGGGCCGGGATCGACGGTAACCGACGCCAGATCGACATCCAGTTCCTCGGCCAAAAGGGCGGCCTGTACGTGGTAGGCCCCCTGACCCAGATCTGCGCGCGGGGTGATCAGGGTGATCCCGTCGGGGCGGATCAGGACATATGGCGTAATCGCCGCTTCGTCCGCCTTCAGGTCATCCAGCAGCGGGTTGGGATGCGGGCGCTTGTAAGCCACCACGCCAAAGGCCACGCCCCCGGCAATGGCGGCTGACCCGATAAGGAATGTACGGCGGGCGATCTTTCCGGCACGACCCATGGCTTAGCCCTCCTGCATTTTTTGCGCGGCGGTTTTGACGGCGGCGCGAATGCGCGGGTAGGTGCCACAGCGGCACAGGTTGCCACTCATCGCGTTGTCGATATCTTCATCGCTGGGCTGGGAAACTTCGCTCAGAAGCGCCGCCGCAGCGGTGATCTGCCCGGATTGGCAATAGCCGCATTGCGCCACCTGATGCTCGACCCAAGCAGCCTGTACCGCGTGCAGGGCCTTTGGTGTACCAAGACCATGAACGGTGGTCACCGGGCCCCAGACATCGCCGGCCCGCACTTGGCATGAGCGCACGGCCTGACCGTCGATTTGCACGGTGCAGGCCCCGCATTGCGCAATGCCACAGCCATATTTCACACCTTTGAAGCCCAACTCGTCGCGCAACACCCAAAGCAGCGGCATTTCCGGTTCGACCTCAAGGTCGTGCGTGGTTCCGTCTATGGTAAGTTGCATGGCCTGTGTCCTTGTAGGTATTTGGACGCAATGTAAACGGGACAGTTCAGTTGTCCAGCGTGAACGCTTCGACGCGGGAATAAAACCAGAATCGCCTTCGCTTGAACGTGATGGGCCGCCCGTCTATCGTTGCTGGCAAATCGGCCTGTAATCGGGCGCAACCAATCGGACAGTGGACAGGCCATGCCCAAGATAAAGCCGCTTTTGATGATCGCCTTTGATTTGGGGCGGTCTTGCGCTGGAGAACCCGAACAGGACACCTTGATTGCCAAGCTTCGCAAACGCTTTCGGGATTTCGAGGTGTTGGAACGTGACAGGCTGAAATACAATATCAGTTCCCTGCACATGTTGGGCCAGGAGTTCTTTCTGGATCGACAGGATGTAGAGATCGACGGCGCGGCATGGAGCCGGAGTGTCTACCTGCATGAAACCGGGGTCATTCACCTTGTCTTCGAGGCAAGGGACGTCGAGCATGCCTCGGCGGGTGTGGCGCGCGGTATGGCACGGGATCTGATCGATCATTTCCTGAGTAGCGATTTCGATTATGACACGTTCTTCAACGGTGGGGCGGTCCTGAAAAGCAACCGCTATTGTCCGGTTTGGGAAGTACGGGAACTGGCCGAAGAGGCGGGCCTGCCGGAACGTTGGCTCTATCGGTTTCAGAACATGCGCGCGGTTTTCGTGGAAGACCCGGGCGGGAGCAGCAGCGAGGTTGCACTTGAGCCGGGGTCGTTCCATTCGACGGTCCCGGCGGCGATTTGGACGGAAACGCAATTTTCACTTTTGCGACTGATCCATGCGCAGTGGTTTTCGCATCAGACCTCGATTCACGAGTTGTGGGAGTTGCACGAAACCGCAAGCTGTTTCTTCAGTCAGAAAAGCACCATAGAGATCAGCGAATACTTCCAGTTTCAACGATACCTGCACGATAGGCGTTCGCGGATCTTCCGGCGCACATTCCTTGCGTCGAACCCCAATTTGTTCCTGAAGCATGCCGAGGAACAGGCCTTTGCGGATCGGTTCTATGAGGCCTATGAATTTGCGCCGCAATTCAAGGCGTTGGATCATATCTCGGAGCGGCTGGACTACTTCATGAGCGCCGTGTCCGAATTCAGCACGAATTTCTATGAAATGCGGTCTACCGATTTCGAGCGGAACCTTCAGCTATTGTTTTTCCTGAATACGACGATTGGTTTGGCCTCGCTGATCTTCATGGCATTCGACAACTCGATCCAGAGCGACCTGATCGTGCATCCGGCGCATGTGTTGGTGGGGGTGACGATCGTCGGCTTCGTGATCCTGTATTATGGATTGAAAATCCGGTTCTTCGCCAAATACCGGAAGGTCTATAGTGAATATACGCAGTTTTGGAAGCGCCTGAAACAAGACGGCAAGCGCGAATAGCAGGAAGGGTCATGCATGTCCGGTAACTTCACATATTACGCGCCCAAAGGCGGCTTGCCCGATCAAACAACCCTTACGCAGGATCGAGCGCGGTTCACATCCTGCTATGCGGTCATGCCACGGCGCGTTTTGTCGGATATTACCATGTCGCGCCTGCCGGGATGGCAGAATACGCGCGCATGGGTGCTGGCGCGCCCCATGTCGGGTTTCGCCGAAACATTTGCACAGCTGATCCTGGATGTTGCCCCCGGCGGTGGCTCAAACCACCCCGAGCCTGACCCGATGGGGCAGGGTGTTCTTTTCGGTCTGGAGGGTGTATTGCGCCTGTCGATTGACGGCGTGGGCCATGATCTGGGGCCGGGGGGATATGCCTATATTGCCCCCGGTGCGAATTGGTCGGTCGAAAATACCGGCCAGTCGACCGCCAAGGTGGTTTGGGTCCGCAAACGGTATCAACCCGCGCCGGGATTGGACGCGCCGGAGAGTTTCGTCACATCAGATACGGAACACGAGCCCGATCCGATGCCCGATACCGATGGTATTTGGGCCACGACCAGATTTGTCGATAACACTGATCTTCGCCATGATATGCACGTCAATATCGTGACCTTCCGGCCCGGCGGCACCATTCCCTTTGCCGAAACCCATGTGATGGAGCATGGAATTTACATTTTGCAGGGCCGGGCGGTCTATCTTCTCAATCAAGATTGGGTCGAGGTGGAAGCTGGCGATTTCCTGTGGCTGCGCGCCTTTTGCCCGCAAGCCTGTTACGCGGCCGGGTCCGAGCCGTTTCGCTATCTTCTCTACAAGGATGTGAACCGCCACGCGGATTTGATGCCGCTCAAGGGCGGTTGAGGGCACGCCAGTGACTGGCGTGCGCCTCAAGGATTAGTCCTCGGGGGTCAGGCCCACGGCCTCGATCCCGGCCACGGCGGCGATGACGTCATTGTCGGAGGTATCGCCCGTGACCCCAACAGCGCCCACGATCTTGCCGCGCTTGTCACGCACCAGAACGCCACCCGGTACCGGCACGACCTGCCCGCCATAGACGCCATTCACGGCGGCCATGAAATAGGCCTGTTGTTCGGCGCGGGCCATTTGCGCCCGGCCTGCCATACCAAGCATGATTGCGCCATAGGCCTTGCCGTGGGCGATGTTGAAACGCCCGGGGGCTGCGCCGTCTTCACGTTCAAAGGCTTTGACGTGACCGCCGGTATCCAGCACCACGACAGACAGCGGTTTGAAACCTTCCTCACGGCCCTTGGCAAGGGCCTTGCGGATGATCGAGCGGGCGCGGTTGAGCGAGAGTTCTGCCATTTTGGCCTCCTGACTATCTGTTTATGCCGATTGCGCGGCTTTGAGTTCCAACCGGCGGCGATGCAGCACGGGTTCGGTATAGCCCGAGGGTTGCACGCGCCCCTTGAAGACCAGATCGCAGGCGGCTTGGAAAGCGATGCCGTCGAAACCGGGGGCCATCGGGTGATAGCTGGGGTCGTCGGCGTTCTGACGGTCCACAACTTGTGCCATCTTCTGCATCGCCTCCATCGCCTCGACCTCGCTGACCACGCCGTGGTGCAGCCAGTTGGCGATATGTTGAGAGCTGATCCGGCAAGTCGCGCGATCTTCCATCAGGCCGACATCGTTGATGTCGGGCACCTTGGAACAGCCCACCCCCTGATCAATCCAACGGACAACATAGCCAAGGATGCCTTGGGCGTTGTTTTCCACTTCCTTTAGGATCTGGTCCTTCGACCACTTCTGATAACTGGCCATCGGAATATCCAGAAGCGTATCGACAAAGGCGCGCCGCCCCCCGGCTTTGAGCTTGTCCTGTACCGCGAAAACATCGACCTTGTGATAATGCAGCGCGTGCAGCGTGGCCGCCGTGGGCGAGGGGACCCATGCGCAATTGGCCCCGGATTTCGGGTGCTCGATCTTCTGCTCCAGCATAGCGGCCATCATGTCGGGCATGGCCCACATGCCCTTGCCGATCTGTGCCTTGCCGGACAATCCGCATTCCAGCCCGATATCCACGTTCTGGTTCTCGTACCCCGCGATCCATGCCTTGCGCTTGATGAAGTCTTTGCGGCTGAAGGGGCCGGCCTCCATGCTGGTGTGGATTTCGTCGCCTGTCCGGTCAAGGAAGCCGGTGTTGATGAAGGCCACGCGATGCTTGGCGGCGCGGATGCATTCCTTGAGATTGACCGAGGTGCGGCGTTCTTCGTCCATGACGCCCACCTTGACGGTGTATTGCGGCAGGCCGAGGAAGTCTTCCACCTGCGTGAATATCTCGTCGGTAAAGGCCACTTCTTCGGGGCCGTGCATCTTGGGCTTCACGATATAGATCGAGCCATGCACCGAGTTGCCGCTGTCGCGTTTGAGGTCGTGCATCCCGATCAGCGTGGTGATGGCGGCATCCATCAGGCCTTCGGGGATTTCATTGCCGTCGGCGTCCAAAATGGCGGGGTTGGTCATCAGGTGGCCCACATTGCGCACCCACATCAGGGCGCGGCCCTTGAGCGTGAGGTCACTGCCATCGGGCGCGGTATAGTGGCGGTCTTCGGCCAAGCGGCGGGTAATGGTTTTGCCGCCTTTGTCCAGACTGGCCTCAAGGTTACCCTGCATCAGGCCCAGCCAGTTGGAATAAGCCTGAACCTTGTCCTCGGCATCGACGCAGGCGACCGAATCTTCGCAATCCATGATGGCCGACACGGCGCTTTCGATCTGGACATCGGCCAGAAGCGCCTGATCGCGGCAGCCGATGAAATGAGCGCGGTCGAAGATCAGCTCGACATGTAGACCGTTGTTGCGCAGCAGGATGGCATCGGGGGCCTTGGGGTTGCCGCGGTAGCCCACGAATTTCTCGGGCTGGGCAAGTGGGCAGTCGTCGACCAACAATGCTCCGTCCTGCACGTAATAACGGCGCACATCCGCGTGGCTGGTGCCGGTAATCGGAAACGCCTCGTCCAGGAATACCCGGGCGCGGGCCACGACGCGGGCCCCATGGCCGCGATCATAGCCGCCCTTGGGGGGCAGGCTCCCCATGGCGTCGGTGCCGTAAAGGCAGTCATAGAGGCTTCCCCAGCGGGCATTGGCGGCATTCAGCGCATAGCGGGCATTGGTGATCGGCACCACGAGTTGCGGACCCGGCACAAGGGCGATCTCGGGGTCGACGTTGGCGGTCTCGATTTCGAAATCGGGGCCTTCCTCGACAAGATAGCCGATGTCCTTGAGAAACGCCTTGTAAGCCTCGTGATCATGCGGCTGGTTGCGGTGGCGAATGTGCCAATCGTCGATCTGGCTTTGCAGTTCCTCCCGGCGTTCGAGGAAGGCCTTGTTTCTCGGGGCCATCTCTTTGACCAACCGGGACAGGCCCGACCAGAAGCTTTCGGGCGAGACATCGGTGCCCGGCAGGGCTTGTTCATCTACAAAATGGGCCAGTTCCTCTGCCACTTGTAAGCCTTGCTTGTCGATACGTTGCACCATGTCGCGCTCCTCCGTTTTTGGATTTCCGGGCATGCAATTGCATGCGATTGGCGCGAACTTAGCGCTAAAGTTTCCTATCGGCAACATGATTGGTAAGGTATTATTACCAATTATGCATGACATATAGGCGCACCACAGGGCAGAACGCATGACTGCTCAAACCGTGCCAATGGCTGACACGGTTGTTTTGATACGTGGGATTCATGGAATGAATGGCGGAGAGACAGGGATTCGAACCCTGGGATCCCGTGAAGGATCAACGGTTTTCGAGACCGCCCCGTTCGACCACTCCGGCACCTCTCCGCGGGGGTCTGGGGGGTGCGTTTAATCGGCTTTGCGGGGTGAGACAAGGGGGTTTTGCATTGTTTGTGCAGAGTTTTTGCCTAGGTTGGAGATATGCCCCATTTTCACGACTTAAAAGGAGGGACCATGCCCCGAGTGATACCAATGCCACGGTTGATGATGCTCTTGTTGCCTGTGTTGCTTGTCGTGATGCAGGCGGGGCCGCTGCGGGCTGCGGATCGGGACCGGCTTGAAGCCTTCCTCGAGGTGACGGGGTTTGGCGTTGCCCTCGATAGTCTCGCCCTGAGCGCGGCCGACGCGCCCCGGATGCTGGGCATGGAGGCCAGTGATTTCGGCAGTGACTGGGAGCGCGTGGCGAACGAGGTGTTCGACACCGGCGAGATGCGCAAGACGGCTTTGGACATTCTTTCGCAAACCCTGTCTGAAGAGGATCTGGCCCATGCGGCGGGATTTTATGCCTCGGACCTGGGGCAGAGGTTGGTCGAGGTCGAGAATGCCTCGCATATGGTCGAGGATGACAGCGGCAAGCGTGAGGATGGCGAGGAGCGAGTGACCGCGATGATGCGTGCGGGCGATACCCGCTTGCAGGTCATCAAGGGGTTGAATGCCGCGATTGATCAGTCGGGAAACGCGGTGCGTGCCGTGCAGGAGGTACAGGTGCGGTTCCTCATGGCCGCCTCGCATGCGGGCGTGCTGGAGCGGGCGATTGACGAAGAGTCGCTGCGTGCCTTGTTGAAACAGGGGGAAAACGAGCTGCGGATACAACTCAAGGCCGGGGCACTTGCCAATGCCGCCTATACCTATGCCGATATTTCAACCGAGGATCTGGACGCCTACCGTGAGGCGCTTGAACATCCCCGGATGCAGCGGGTTTACGAGCTGATGAACGCCGTGCAATTCGAGATCATGGCGGGCCGGTATGAACGTCTGGCCGCGCGTATGGCCGACCTGCACCCGGGACAGGAGCTGTAGGAATGGGGGGCATTCTGAGCCGGATCGTCATGACCTGTGCCATGGTCCTGTGGCCCGTGGCGAGCCTTGCGCAAGAGGCCGCGCCGGTCGATCGCATGATGGAGGCCATGCGTATTGCCGACACCATCGAGGTGATGCGCGAGGAGGGCCGTCGCTATGGCGAGGACGTGGCCAACGAGATGTTGCCCGGTGCCGATACCGATAGCTGGCAGAAGACCGTCATGCGAATCCACGATCCCGAGCGCATGCGGCGTTTGATCCGGCAGGGCTTTGAAACGGCCCTGACAAAGGCCGAAATGCTGGAGGTGGTGGCCTTCTATAACGGGGATCCGGGCGCCGAAATCGTCGCGCTTGAGGTTGCCGCGCGCCGGGCCTTCCTCGATCCGGGCATCGAGGAACAAGCTCGTGCGCGTCATGCGGCAGAAGACCCCGAAGATTCCCGCTTGCGCGAACAGGTAGACCGGATGATCGCCGACAGCGACCTGATCGAACGGAACGTCGCAGGGGCGATGAACTCCACGATGATGTTCTATCGCGGGATGATGGATGGCGGCGAGTTGGACATGACGCAAGACGACATGCTGGCCGACCTGTGGTCGCAGGAGGAGGCGTTCCGCGCCGACTCGGAAAGCTGGCTTGGCGGTTTTTTGTTGATGGCCTATGATCCGCTGCCCGAAGAAGACTTGGACCGTTATCTTTCCTTTTGGCAAAGCGATGCGGGGCGGGCGCTTAATTCCGGGCTGTTCATGGCGTTCGACCGCATGTATGAAGAATTGTCCTATCTCATGGGGCAGGCCGTGGCGCAGCATATGCAGAGCGAGAAACTCTGATAATCAACGCCGCAGCCCCTTGACTTTGAACCCGATCTCTTGAATAAGCGCGCATCCCGGCAGCATCGGCTGTGCGGGGGTGTATGAATTACGCCCATGACAGGGCGCGCTGTTCGACGGTGGCTAAGGTCAGCAACTTCCGCAAAGGCGGGGACCACAGAACGCGGCAACGGAAAAGGAAGACGCAGATGTTTGCGGTCATCAAGACCGGTGGCAAGCAATATACGGTGCAGTCGGGTGACATGCTTCGTGTTGAGAAACTTGCAGCGGACGCCGGTGAGAAAGTCCAATTCAACGAAATTCTGATGCTGGGCGGCGACAAGCCGGTCGTGGGCGCGCCTCTGGTTGACGGCGCAGCCGTTCAGGCCGAGGTGGTCGATCAGGTGAAGGGTGACAAGGTCATCAACTTCGTCAAGCGCCGCCGGAAGCACAGCTCGAAGCGTACCGTTGGCCACCGCCAGCAACTGACGCTTCTGCGCGTGACCGAGATCCTTGAAAAAGGTGCCGACAAGTCCGGCGTGAAAGCCGCTGTTGGTGCAGGCTCGATCGCGGCTGTGGCGGCTGGTGCTGCTGCTACTGCGAAACCGGCCAAGAAGGCCGAAAAGAAAGCCGAGCCCAAGAAAGCCGAGAAAAAGGCAGAACCCAAGAAGGCCGCGCCGAAGAAAGCCGCCAAGGCCGACAAGGGCGACGACCTCAAGAAACTGAGCGGCGTTGGCCCGGCGCTTGAGAAGAAACTGAACGAAGCAGGCGTCACCAGCTTTGCCCAGATCGCGGCATGGACGGACGCCGATGTTGCTGATATGGACGAGAAGCTGTCGTTCAAAGGCCGGATCGAGCGCGAAGGCTGGATCGATCAGGCCAAAGAGCTGACTAAAGGTTAAGGAGAGACCCAATGGCACACAAGAAAGCAGGCGGTTCATCCCGTAACGGTCGCGACTCTGCCGGTCGTCGCCTTGGCGTCAAGAAATACGGTGGTCAGTCGGTCATTCCCGGCAACATCATCGCACGTCAACGTGGCAACAAGTTCTGGCCGGGCGAAGGTGTTGGTCAAGGCAAAGACCACACGCTTTTTGCCGTTGTCGAAGGGAACGTGAAGTTCCACAAGGGCATCAAAGGCCGCACCTTTGTATCGGTTCTGCCAGTGGCGGAGGCCGCCGAGTAAGCCGACCTTAAGATATTTGAATCAAAAGGGGATCGGCACAGCCGGTCCCCTTTTTCTTTGCAGGAGGCAACCGCATGGGCGTTGCCGTGATCAGTTTTCTGGCCTTCGCTGCCAGTCAGGTGGGCACACCGGGGCCCGCGAACATGGCGCTTCTGGCCACTGGCGCGCGCTTTGGCTTTCGCGCGGCCTTGCCCTTTGTGGGCGGGGTGGCGCTTGGCAAGCAGTTGATCATCTGGCCCGTGGGCTTTGGCCTTATGGAACTGGCGGCGCAGGTGCCCTGGCTGTTTGCGGGCCTGAAATATGCTTCGGCGGCCTATATCTTTTGGCTGGCGTGGAAAGTGGCCAACCTGCGGATGGACCACGGGCAAGAAGTGGAACGCGTTCCGGGGTTTGCCGCGGGGTTGATCGTGCATCCGCTCAATCCCAAGGCCTGGGCGATGATCGTGGCAGGGTTCACCAATTTCGTGGGGCCGGGCACGCCCGCGCTTCAGGCGACGATGGTGATCGCGGCGGGGCTTCTGGGGCTGCAATTGTTGTTGCATCCGGTCTGGACCTTTGCCGGCGACCGGATCGCCAAGACGGTTGCAGGAACGCCTGCCGAGAAATACCTGATGTGGACCTTGGCGGGCCTGACCGTCGCCTCGGTTCTGTTCGTGCTGTTTGGAGGAGGACAGGCATGACCATTGAATCACCCATCACGCAGCCCGTGATCGAGGCAGAGCGTTTTGACCTGCGGCCTTTGCGCCCCTCGGACGAAGGGCTGGTAGAGCTTTACGCGGGGGATGAACGCGTGGCGACGATGACCTCGTCGATCCCGCACCCCTTGCCGCCCGGGACGATCGAGGCCTTCATTACCCGTGCGCTAGCGCCAGATAGGGTTGAGGATGTCTGGGCCATGGACGGCACGAAATCGGGCGGTCCCGAAGTAATGGGCGTGATCAGCCTGAAACGGGTTGAGCAAGGCCAATCCGAGGTTGGCTACTGGGTGGCGCCGGCGTTTTGGAACACCGGGCTGGCCTCTGCGGCGGCCGAGGCCTTGCTTCAGGCCAATCCTCATGCCTGCCGCACCTTTTTCGCCAGCGTGTTTCAGGATAATCCGGCCTCGGCGCGGGTTTTGACCAACAGCGGATTCGCCTATCTTGGCGATGCCGAAACATTCTCGGTCGCGCGGGGGGCGAAAGTGCCCACCTGGACCTATAGCCGCAAAGTGAATTGAGGCCGCACCGGCCTTTGCGTAAGGAGACGACATGAAATTTCTCGATCTTGCAAAGGTCTATATTCGCTCAGGGGCAGGTGGCGGCGGTTGCGTCAGCTTCCGGCGTGAGAAATACATCGAATTCGGTGGCCCCGACGGCGGAGACGGCGGTGGCGGCGGCTCGGTCTATGCCGAGGCGGTCGAGGGGCTGAACACGCTGATCGACTTCCGCTATCAGCAGCACTTTTTCGCCAAGAACGGCCAACCCGGCATGGGCAAACAGCGCACCGGCAAGGATGGCGACGACATCGTGCTGCGCGTGCCGGTCGGGACCGAGATCCTCGATGAAGATCAGGAAACCGTGATCGCCGACATGACCGAGGTGGGCCAGCGTGTGGAACTGGCCCGCGGCGGCAATGGCGGCTGGGGCAACCTGCATTTCAAGTCGTCCACCAACCAGGCCCCGCGCCGAGCCAACCCCGGCCAACCGGGGGTGGAACGCACGCTCTGGCTACGGCTCAAGCTGATTGCCGACGTGGGTCTTCTGGGCCTGCCCAATGCGGGCAAATCGACCTTCCTTGCCGCCACCTCGAACGCGCGGCCCAAGATCGCCGATTATCCCTTTACCACGCTGCATCCCAACCTTGGGGTTGTCGGTGTCGATGAGGTGGAATTCGTCGTGGCCGACATTCCCGGCCTGATTGACGGCGCCAGCGAGGGCAGGGGCCTTGGCGACCTTTTCCTTGGTCATGTCGAACGCTGCGCGGTTCTGCTGCATCTGGTCGACGGCACCTCCGAGACCGTGGCCGAGGATTATCGGACCATTGTTCACGAACTCGAAGCCTATGGCGGCGAACTGGCCGATAAGCCGCGGGTGACCGTCCTCAACAAGGTGGATGCCCTCGACGATGAAAGGCGCAACGAGGCCAAGGCCGAGCTTGAATCGGCCTGTGGCTGTGCGGTGTATGAGATGTCGGGTGCCGCGAAACTGGGCGTGATCGATGTGCTGCGCGCCCTGCGCGCCGAGATTGACGACAACCGCCTGCGTCTCAAGGCCCAAGACGACGAGCCCGAGCCGTGGCAGCCCTGAGCGAAGCCAGCCGCGTTGTCATCAAGATCGGATCGGCCCTTCTGGTCGACCGGGACAGTGGCGATTTGCGGGCCAAATGGTTGCGGGCCCTGGCCGATGATGTCGCGTGGCTGCGCGGGCAGGGGGTTGACGTGATCCTTGTCTCCTCGGGCTCCATCGCGCTTGGGCGCGGGGCGCTTGGCCTGCCCATGACCGAACTCACGCTGGAGCAATCGCAGGCGGCAGCGGCCGTGGGACAGATCGAATTGGCCCGCGCCTATGCCGAGGCTTTGGCCGGGCACGGGTTGCGGGCGGCGCAGGTTCTGGTGACGCTGGAAGACAGCGCCGACAGGCGCCGCTACCTTAACTCACGCGCTACGCTGGAGCAGCTTTTGCGATTGGGTGCAGTGCCCATCGTGAACGAGAACGATACTGTTGCCACCGATGAAATCCGTTACGGCGACAACGACAGGATGGCGGCGCAGGTGGCGGTGACGGCGGGGGCCGATCAACTGATCCTTCTGTCGGATGTGGATGGGCTCTATTCTGCCAATCCTGTGCATGACCCAACCGCCCGCCGGTTTGACGAGATCGAGGAGATCACACCCGAGATCGAGGCCATGGCCGGGGACGCCGGGTCGGGCCTGTCCAAAGGGGGCATGAAAACCAAGGTCATGGCGGCGAAAACCGCCACGGCGGCGGGCTGTGACATGGCAATCACCGAAGGGTCGGTCCTGCATCCGGTGCGCGCACTTGACGATGGTGCGCCTGCCACGTGGTTCCGTGCGCAGGGCGACCCGCAACAAAAGCGCAAGGCCTGGATCGCGGCGATGAAACCACGGGGCCGGGTCGTGGTGGATGCCGGGGCGGCCAAGGCCCTTCTGCGTGGCAGTAGCCTTCTGCCTGCCGGGGTGACCACTGTCGAAGGCCGGTTCGAACGTGGTGATCCGCTGGAAATCGCCGATGACACGGGCCGCGTTCTCGGGCAGGGCCTGACGCGCTATGATGCCTCGGATGCCGGAAAAATCCGTGGGCTTCGGAGTGCCGCAATCGAGGATGTTCTGGGGTATCCGGGGCGTGGGCCGCTGATCCACCGGGATGATATGGCGATGTAGGCGCCCTTGCTGCTAGGCTGGGGCATGAGGAACAGGACTGAGTGCTATGAAAGACCTTGAAAACATTCCCGCCCTGATGGCCGAGATCGGCAAACGGGCGCGCGCGGCCTCGGCGGAGCTTGCCGTGGCCACGGCAGAGGTAAAGCGATCCGCGCTTGAGGCTGCGGCGGATGCCGTCTGGGCGCGCCGGGCCGAGATCATCGAGGCCAACGCCAAGGATCTGGAGTTTGGCCGTGACAAGGGCCTCTCGGATGCGATGATGGATCGCCTTCTGCTTAACGAGGAGCGTATTCAGGGCATTTGTGATGGCCTGCGGGCCGTGGCAGCACAGGATGACCCCGTCGGCGAGGTTCTGGCCGAGTGGGACATGGACAGCGGGTTGCATATCCGTCGTGTACGCACGCCGCTTGGCGTCATCGGCGTGATTTACGAGAGTCGCCCGAATGTGACCGCCGACGCCGGGGCGCTGTGCCTCAAGTCGGGCAACGCGGTGATCCTGCGCGGCGGGTCGGAAAGCTTCCATTCCTCAGGCGCGATCCACGCCTGCCTGGTCGAGGGGCTGACATCGGTGGGCCTGCCCGCGGATGCGGTGCAACTGGTGCCCACCCGCGACCGCGCGGCGGTAAGTGAGATGCTGCGCATGATCGATTATATCGACGTGATCGTCCCCCGTGGCGGCAAGGGCCTCGTGGGACTGGTGCAGCGCGAGGCGCGGGTGCCGGTCTTTGCCCATCTCGAAGGCATCGTGCATATCTATATCGACAAAGCGGCGGACCCTGAAAAGGCGCTGCGCGTGGTGATGAATGCCAAGACACGGCGCACCGGGATTTGCGGCGCGGCGGAATGCCTTTTGATCCACAAGGATGTCGTGGACACCATCGGGCAGGGGATTATCCGGGCGCTGATTGATGCGGGCGTAGAAGTGCGCGCCGATGCCACTTTGCAAGCGATCCAGGGCACCCAAGCCGCAAGCGAAAGCGATTGGGGCTGTGAATACCTAGATAAGATCATCGCAGCACGTATGGTCGATGATATCGGCGCGGCCATCGATCATATCCGCACCCATCATTCCCAGCACACCGATTGCATCATCACCGAGGATGACGCCGCCGCCGATCAGTTCTTTACCCGGCTCGACAGTGCGATCCTGATGCGCAATGCCTCGACCCAGTTTGCCGATGGCGGCGAATTCGGCATGGGGGCCGAGATCGGCATCGCCACCGGCAAGATGCATGCCCGCGGCCCGGTGGGGGCTGCGCAATTGACCAGTTTCAAATATCTGGTCGAAGGTGACGGGGCGGTTCGGGGTTAAAACGTCAGGCTGACAGCGGTGGTCGTGATTTGATAGGTACAAGCCTTGCCACGCTCGGCCAAAAGCCGGGGCAACAGGGCGAATTGAACATGGGCCGGGGTCAGATCGCTGTCATGAAAGGGGCGACTAAGATTCGCCCATAACGCCGCGTCCGGGGCAAGCCGTGGGCCGGTCGCCATAACGCGCCAACCGTTCGGCAGCCCCGACAGAGAAACCGTTCCGCCATGCGGGACGGCTTGCTCGCAACACAAAAGCGCCAGAATAAGCGCCTGTGCGTCAGGGCGTGAAAGCGTTGTTGGCGGGGCCCAGTCCACGGTCAGGCGGCTATTGCCATAGACATCCCCGAGAATACCGGCGATTTCCTCGCCACGGCAGTGTTGATCGGGCGCTGCCTGTCCGAACGCCAAGCGGAACAGGCGAACGCGGGCATTGGCATTTACCGCGCTTTCATTGACCAGCTCCAACTCGGGCCCCGTGCCGCCGGACATGGACATCAACTCAAGCCCATTGGTCACCGCACCTATCGGGCTGATCAGGTCATGGCAGATGCGAGACCCTATCAGAGCGGCGAGATTATCGATATGCTGACCCATGATCATCCTTCCCGAAAGGCACAAGCAACGTGACAAATATGAACTCGATACTCGAGCCCGGAATGCTGGTGCGACACCCGACACAACCCGACTGGGGCACGGGCCAGGTACAATCCAACATTGCGGGCAAAATCACC
Source organism: Roseovarius bejariae (assembly GCF_009669325.1). NCBI lineage: Bacteria > Pseudomonadati > Pseudomonadota > Alphaproteobacteria > Rhodobacterales > Roseobacteraceae > Roseovarius > Roseovarius bejariae. The sequence continues at coordinate 132,667 of NZ_SZWE01000001.1, read as the reverse complement.
GTGAACTTTCCCGATCATGGAAAGGTGGTGTTTGACGGAGCCCGAGTTGAGCTTGTTCCGGTCTTTAGTGACTCATGAGTGTTACCAGATGGTTAACACAACTTATGCGGTTGTCAAAATGACTGTATTCGGAAGCGTTGCCAACTCTTCCAAGACTTCATAAAACTCTTTCCAGACAAGGGGTTGAGGGGCATCATGACATCTGAGCCGAGGTTCCGGGTAAAACTGGCGAACTCCGATGAAGAGCTGCGTGCAGCGCAGGCCTTGCGGTATCGAGTCTTTGTCGAGGAGCTCGGCGGGGATGGTCCCTTGGTGGATCACGACAGGGGATTGGAGCGAGATGCCTTCGATCCATTCTTTGACCATTTGCTTTTGCTGGACGACGCGAAAAATGGTTCCGTTGTCGGGGTTTACCGTCTGTTGCGAGATGATCAGGCGGCCCGTACCGGGCAATTCTACTCCGAGGATGAATATGATCTGACGGTGCTCAAATCATCGGGGCGTCGGTTGATGGAGCTTGGGCGGTCCTGTCTTGATGCGGAGTATCGCGGGGGGGCGGCCATGTTCCATTTGTGGCAAGGGCTGGCGCGCTATGTCTCTGATCATGATATAGAAATCCTGTTCGGAGTGGCCAGCTTTCATGGTACGAACCCGCGCGACCTCGCGCAGCCGCTCTCGATGCTGCATCACAATCACCTCGCCCCCGAGGGATTGAGGGTGACGGCACAAGCAGCATCGTTTCAAGATATGAACTTGATTCCAAAAGATAAATTAAAACGTCCCGCCGCAATGAGGCAGGTTCCCGCCTTGATCAAAGCCTACCTTCGGCTTGGGGGCTATGTGGGCGAAGGCGCCTTTGTGGATCATGCCTTCAACACCACCGATGTCTGCCTTGTCATGGATACGCAGCGTATGAATGAAAAGCAAAAAGTCATTTATTCCAAGGGCGTTACAGCATGAGCTTTACATGGGCACCCGATCAGGAACCGCCGGAGCGGCCAATATCGGTAGCGGGTTGGGGGCGTCTGGTGGGGCGCGGGGGCGTCCTTGTCATGGCAATCACTTTAGGTGTGATCTCTATGGCATTGATAAGAATAATAGAAAAACCATTGTACGGCTTGCATCGTCCATGGTCGCCCTGGATCACCCAAACGGTCTGTCGAAGTGCTTTCGCGATCCTTGGGATGCGTCATGAGGTGGAAGGTGAACGCATGGCCCGGCCCGGTGCCGTGGTTGCTAACCATGCGTCATGGTTGGATATTTTTGCATTGAACGCCCGGAAAAGAATTTATTTCGTGTCCAAATCCGAAGTGGCCGGTTGGCCGGGGATCGGGCTTCTGGCGAAAATTACCGGGACGGTATTCATTACGCGGGACCCGAAACATGCGAAAGTTCAGCAGATGATCTTTGAGGAACGTTTGCTGGCAGGGCATAAATTGCTGTTCTTTCCAGAAGGAACATCAACGGATGGATTTCGGGTTTTGCCATTTAAATCAACGCTTTTTCAGGCATTCTTCACGCCGGATTTGCGTCATGAAATGCATGTCCAACCCGTCACCGTGATCTATACTGCCCCCGAGGGCGAGGATGCGCGGTTTTATGGCTGGTGGGGCGATATGAATTTCGGCGGTCACTTGGTTAAGATGCTGGCAGCCCGTCAACATGGGATGGTGAAAGTTGTTTACCATCAACCGGTTAGGGTGGATAGCTTCACGAACCGCAAGGCGCTTTCCGCGCATGTGGAAGAGGTGGTACGGCGGGGAATGCCGCCCGAACGGCAAGTCACGAAGTAATTTCGTACGAGTCGTACGCCCAACCGGGATATTTCGTACGAAAATCGACCGCCTGTCAGAAACAAGCGTACGAGTCGTACGAAAATACCCTTAGCTTTCCATGGCTGCGCGTAGCTCTCCCAAGCGGGCGGCGGGGTCCTTTGCCTGCCAGATTTCATCGCCCACCCCGAAGAAATCCGTGACCGGGGCGAGGCGGCGGATGAGGCCCTCGTCCAAAGCGCCTTCGGCGACGACGGGGAGTTCGATCATCTGGCTCCACCATTCGAACAGATCCGCCGGGGCCTGTTCGCCGTCGCCAAGGGCCGTGGCGCCCACGGGGCCGAAGCTGATGTAATCGGCACCGGCCTCACCGGCACTCATGCCGTCGTGCTGCGATGCACCGCAGAAGGCGCCGACGATGGCGTCGTTGCCCAGTTCCTTGCGCGCCTTGCGGACGGACCGCGCGGCATCCCCAAGATGCACGCCATCAAGGCCCAGACGATCCACCAGCAGAATGTGGCTTTCGATCACCAAGGCGATGTCGCGGGCATGGGTCACCTCGCGGCAGGCGTCGGCGGCACGACAAATCGCGTCTTCGTCATGAGTCGAGAGGGCAAGACGCACGCAGGCCACCTCATGCGCGTCAAGAACGCTCGCCAAGACATTGGGGAAGCGCGATAATTCGATCTCCGGCGGTGTGATCAGATAGATTTGCGGCTGCTCATCCTGTGCCATGTCCGGGGCCTTTCCTGATGGTTTCCGCCCTATAACCGGGTTTCGCGCCTGCGTCCATCTTTGCGCTGCATAACGATATTTTAACCCGTTCCGGATCAGGATGAGGCATCCCGAATCGAAACACGGAAGGAAGCGTTACACCATCATTTCCTTGGTCGCCGTCAGGGTGATGTCCGGGTAATCCCGCTCGACCCGGTCAATATCCCATTGCAGGCGGGTAAGGTAAACGACATCGCCATCATGGTCGTGACTGATGTGTTGCTTGTTGGCTTCGATGAACTTGTCGACGGCGAGCTTGTCACCATTGACCCAGCGGGCCGAGGTGAATTGCGAGGGTTCGAACCGCACGGGCAGGCCGTATTCCATCTCGATCCGGCTGGCCAGAACCTCGAATTGCAACGCGCCGACAACGCCGACGATAAAGCCCGAACCGAAAGCGGGTTTGAAAACCTTGGCGGCGCCTTCCTCGGCGAATTGCATGAGGGCCTTTTCAAGGTGCTTGGCCTTCATCGGATCGCCCGCGCGGCAGGTTTGCAGCAGCTCCGGCGCGAAGGAGGGGATGCCCGAGACGCGCAGGGCCTCGCCCTCGGTCAGGGTATCGCCGATGCGCAATTGCCCGTGGTTCGGGATGCCGATGATGTCGCCGGCCCAGGCCTCCTCGGCCAGTTCCCGGTCGGAGGCGAGGAACAGAACGGGGTTCGAGACCGCCATGGGTTTCTTGGTGCGCACATGGGTGAGTTTCATGCCGCGTTTGAAATGGCCCGAGGCCATGCGGACAAAGGCCACCCTGTCGCGGTGCTTGGGGTCCATGTTGGCCTGCACCTTGAAGACAAAGCCCGAGACCTTCTTTTCCTCGGGCGAGATTTGCCGGGGCGAGGCGCTTTGCGGTTGCGGCTCTGGCCCGTAGTTGCCGATGCCATCCATCAGTTCCTTCACGCCGAAAGAGTTGATGGCCGAGCCGAACCAGATGGGTGTCATATGCCCTTCGAGGACCGATTGAGGGTCAAGCGTGGGCAGCAGTTCGCGGGCCATTTCGACCTCTTCGCGCAGCTGCTCCAATAGATGGGCGGGGATGTTTTCGGCCAGCTTTGGGTCGTCCAGACCTTCGATCTTGATGGATTCGGCCACCTTGTTGCGGTCGGCGCGGTCCATCAGTTCCAGCCGGTCGTTGAGCATGTCGTAGCATCCGAGGAAGTCACGACCCACGCCGATGGGCCAACTGGCGGGGGTGACGTCGATCGCGAGATTTTCCTGAATCTCGTCGATGATCTCGAAGGTGTCGCGGCTTTCGCGGTCCATCTTGTTACAGAAGGTCAGGATCGGCAGATCGCGCAACCGGCAGACCTCGAAGAGTTTGCGAGTCTGGGATTCGACGCCCTTGGCGCCGTCGATCACCATGACGGCGGCATCGACGGCAGTCAGCGTGCGATAGGTGTCTTCCGAGAAATCCGAGTGGCCGGGCGTATCGACCAGATTGAAGCGGAAGTCGTTGAAATCAAAGGACATGGCCGAGGCCGAAACAGAAATGCCGCGGTCCTTCTCCATCTGCATGTAGTCCGAGCGGGTGCGCCGCGCCTCGCCCTTGGCGCGCACTTGGCCCGCCATCTGGATGGCGCCGCCGTAGAGCAGGAATTTTTCCGTCAGGGTGGTTTTGCCCGCATCAGGGTGACTGATGATGGCAAAGGTACGCCGCCGCGCGATTTCGGGCGGCAGATCGGGGCGGTTATGGGCGGTATCCAACATGGATGCGCATATAGAGGGGCGGGCAGGGCGGTGCAAGCTGGGTTGGATCGCCAGCGCCGTGTGATGAGGTCCGGGACTCTACCGCGTCGAGGCGCGTTTGAGCAGGTCGGCGGCGTTGGGGTGGTCGAGCAATGACTCGGTGACTTCATAGTCCAGCCGCGCGGCGGGGTCGTGTCCCGGCAAGGCCTTGGCGAGTTTTTCCGATAGCTCCTCGGGCAGGGCGGGCCGTGTGCGGGGATCGACCAGCAGGGTTTCGGCGGCGATGCCCTCGGCATAGATGATCTGGTGGGTATCGAACAGCAGTTGGAAATAATCCACGAAACCGCCGTCTTCCTGCACCACGGTATCGCCGTTCACCAGATGCCGCGCGCGGACCAGCACCTCGTTCCGGCCCGCGCCCAGGGCGTCGGAGCGCTGGTAGATGAAAAGCCGGTGATCGGGGCTGACCCGCAGGTCGTTTTCGTTGTGCAGGGTGCCCGCCTTGATGCGGATCGGGGCGAATTCGCCAACGGCGCGCACGGTGGAGGCGCCGATCCAGTGGACCTGCTGCGCGCCGTCGTCACGGGTCAGAACCATGTCCCCCACGCGCAAATCCTCGATCGCGCGCTGTTCGCCCGAGGCCATGGTGATATGGGTGCCGCGCGAGAACGAGACGCAGCCCACCTCGGCAAACTTGCGCCGCGCGTTTTCGCGGTCGATGCCGACGAGGGCATAGCCCATGCGCGGGATCAGGTCAGCCAGCGGCAGGATGTAGACATCGGCGACGCAGCCCGCATCGTCCACCTCGACCAGCACCAGGATCTCGGTGGTCTGGCCGGTGCCCGCCATCATGGTCAGGCAGCAATCGAGGTGCAATGCCGCGCCGGGGCGGCCCAGTTCGCTGTCCGCGGCGATGGTGAACTGCCCGCTTTCGTCCATGAGTATGGCGAGGCGTTCCTGCCGGGCGTGTTTGTGGAGTTCGTAGGTGTCACCCTGATCCAGTTCCGCAGCGAAAGAGATCGGATCGCCAAGGTTCGCGCCATTGACCACGGAAAATTCCACCGCCGCGTAAACGGGGATGGATTGGGCGGGTCTGTGGGTGGTCTTGGCCATGGGCGGATAATCTGGCAGTGCTGTTGAACCTGTACAAAGTCACCTAGCTTAGGATTATGGCAAGATCGGGTCAACGTGGCGGTGTTTCGCTGGCATTCGCGTTGGAAACCCTGATAAGCCGTGGGGAAACAGGAACGGGAGGACGACCATGGATTTGGGACTGACAGGAAAACGCGCGCTGGTTTGTGCATCGAGCAAGGGATTGGGCCTTGGATGTGCGCGGGCCCTGGCCGAGGCGGGCGTGGATCTGGTGATGAACGCCCGCGGGGCCGAGGCGCTGGAGGCGGTGGCGGAGGCCATTCGCGGTGATTTCGGCGTCGAGGTCGTCACCGTGGCCTGTGACGTGACCACCGAAGAGGGGCAGGCCAAGGTTCTGGAGGCTGCGGGCGCGGTGGATATCCTGGTCAACAACGCGGGCGGCCCGCCGCCGGGCATGTGGCCCGATTGGGAGCGGGACGATTTCATCGCGGCGCTGGATGCCAACATGCTGACGCCCATTGCGCTGATCAAGGCGCTGGTGCCGGGGATGATGGACCGGGGCTGGGGCCGGGTCGTCAATATCACCTCGCAGAGTGTGAAATCGCCGATCCCGGTGCTGGGCCTGTCGAATTCGGCGCGCGCCGGTCTGACCGGCTATGTCGCGGGCACCTCGCGGCAGGTGGCGGGCAAGGGCGTGACCATCAACAACCTGCTGCCGGGCATCCATGCCACGGACCGGGCCGATTCGCTGGACAAGGGCGTGGCCGACCGCGAGGGGATTTCAGTGGACGAGGCCAAGGCGCAACGCTGCGCCACCATCCCGGCGGGGCGCTATGGCACCAAGGAAGAGTTCGGCGCGGCCTGTGCCTTCCTGTGTTCGCAGCACGCGGGCTTTATCGTCGGCCAGAACATCCTGCTGGATGGCGGCGCGGTGAACGCGACACTCTAAGCTCACGGCGCGTCACGTTCGCGTCAATTGAGACAAGCGCGCTAGGCAGGCCCCGGCGCGCTTGCTACCCCGGCGGGACCAAAGGTTTTTATCGAAGGTCCCATCCCATGCATCCAATCCTCCTGATGGCCGGTTTCGGCCTTGTCGTTCTGGCCTCTGTCCTGGTGGCGCCGCGTCGCGCCAGTGTCGAGGGATTCTTTGGCGGTATGCAGGAGACAGGCCGTGCGCCGGGGCTTTGGGTGCTGGTGCTGAGCCAGGTCACCACGTGGATTTTCGCGCGATCCCTGATGAATGTCGCGATCCTCGGGTACTTCTACGGCATCTGGGGCGTTCTGGCCTATGCGGCCTATTACGGCAGTTTCCTGACCGGCGGTCTGATCGTGGACCGCTTGCGCGAAGGCGGCGCGGGTTCGGTGCAGGACTGGTTGCAGGCGCGCTTCGGCGCGGTGGGGGTCACGGCCTATAACGTGGTCATCGCGCTGCGGCTTCTGTCTGAGGTCTTTGCCAACCTTCTTGTGGTGGGGCTGATCTTTGGCGCAGTGTTGCCCGATACCGGGCTGGCCCACCCCGCCGCCATTGTCACCGTGGCAGTTCTGGGGCTGGCCTATAGTGCATGGGGCGGGCTGAGCGCCTCGCTTCGGACGGATGTCGTGCAGATGGTCATCTTTCTCGTGGTGTTCCTGGCGGCTCTTCTGGCGCTGGTCACGGCGCCGGGGTTCGAGATCGGCGCGGTGCTGACGGCGGAGGGGACAAGCGGGGCGTGGAACGGGCAGGTTCTGCTGCTGGTGGCGTTTTTGCAGGTCTTTTCCTACCCGGTGCATGACCCGGTGATGATGGACCGGGGGTTTATCGCGGACCGGGCCACAACGCGGGCGGCCTTCCTGCATGCCTTCTGGATCTCGACGCTTTGCATTATCGGTTTCGGTTTCTTTGGCATTCAGGCCGGTTTGGCGGGAGCGGAGTACGAGGGGCAGCTTTTGGGCACGTGGGCTGCGATGTTTCCCGCGTGGGTTTTTGCGGCCCTGATGTTGTCGCTGCTGGTCAGCGCGCTCAGCACGCTGGATTCGGCGCTGGCCAGCGCCGCCCGGCTGGTGGTGGAGGAGTTGCGCCTCGCACCGCGCAGCCTTGGGGCCGGGCGGGTTGCCATGCTGGCCTTCATGGGGCTGGGGGCGGCGCTGACGCTTTGGGGAAACCAGAGCCTGTTCGATGCCGTTGCGGTCAGTGGCACGGCCTCCATGTTCCTTGCGCCCGTTTTGGTCGTGGGGCTGATCATGGGCCGCGAGGTGGCACTTTGGGCGTATCTCGTGGCCTTTGGGGTCGCGATGCTGGGCGCGGTGGCCTATTTCGCGCGTGACGGGCTGTTTGCCGCGATCCTGCCCGAGGCGCATAAATACGAACAGCTTCTGCTGATTTGTATCGCGGTTCTTGTCACCGGCTTTGCGGCGGTCCTTACCGGTGCGCGTCAACGTGCCTGATCGCGCCACCTTGCGCGGGGCCTGTGGGGTTGCTATCTGCCCTTGAGCAAACCCGATTAAATCAATCGGAAAGACCAAGAGGCAACCCACGTGCAGCCCGAATCCGCCGCCAGACTGGAAACCAAACACCTGATGCGCCGTTATGACGGTCGTCTGGTGGTGAACGACGTCTCGCTTCAGGTGATGCCGGGCCAGGTGACCTGCCTGCTGGGGCCTTCGGGCTGCGGCAAATCGACAACCCTGCGGATGATCGCAGGCGTCGAGATGCAGGACGAGGGCGAGATCTGGGTCGATGGCAAGCTGATCTGCGATACGGTCTTTCGCGTACCGCCTGAGCGCCGCCACATCGGGCTGATGTTTCAGGACTTCGCCCTGTTTCCGCACCTCAGCGTGGGGGCCAACGTGGCCTTTGGCCTGTCGGGCGACAAGGGAGAGATCGGCCGCCGTGTCGAGGAGCTGCTCAAGCGCGTGGGGCTGGGAAATTACACGGATAAATTTCCGCATGAACTTTCGGGCGGCGAACAGCAGCGCGTGGCACTGGCCCGGGCGCTGGCGCCGCGCCCGCGGATCATGCTGATGGACGAGCCGTTCTCGGGCCTCGACAACCGCCTGCGCGACGGCATCCGGGACGAGACCCTCGATATCCTGCGCGAACAGGATACCGCGGTGCTTCTGGTGACGCATGAACCGGAAGAGGCGATGCGCATGGCCGACCAGATCGCCTTGATGCGCGATGGGCGGATCGTGCAACAGGGGGCGCCCTATAATATCTACAATGCGCCGGTCGATCGCGATGCGGTGGCTTTTTTCAGCGATATCAACGTGATCCGGGGCCGGGTCGAAGGGAGCCTCGTGCAAACCGCCTTTGGGCAGTTCCTTGCGCCGGGGGTGCATGAGGGTAACGAGGTGGATATCGTCATCCGCCCGCAGCACATGAAGATCGACTTCGACCGGCTGGGCCGGGGCCCTGATCCGACGATCGAATACGGCACGCCCGCGCGGGGCGTGGTGGAGCGGGCGCGCTTCATGGGCTCGGAAAGCCTTGTGGAGTTTCGGATGGATCACGATGGCTCGCGACTCAAGGCGACGGTGCCCAATGTCTTCTTGCCGAAACTCGGCACGCCTTTGTGGCTGATGATCCGGCGCGACCGCTGTTTTACCTTCCCGGTCAAGGACTGACCCGATGCCGGGTGGGGGCGCTGCCCCCGTCGCCCTGTGGGCGACTCCCCCGGGATATTTGTGAAAAGAAGAACAATAGGCGGCATTTTCTTCTTTTTCCAAATATCCCCGCCGGAGGCCCCGATTGGCCAAGTCGTGCGACGCCGAAAGGTCGGCCCCTCCGCCAAGCATAGGGGGCAGGGCGCGTCGACCTGTGCGCGGGCTTGGCCGTGCTCATCCGGGTCAAAGGGAATTTTTTGCCCGAATCCGGCGGATCAGGGCGCATTGCGCCTTCCAACCGGCGCGCAGAGGGCTTAGATACGGTTGACGAAATTCCCGGGGACGCGCACAAACGGCCCCCGACACTGGGAGAGAGAGCATGCTTAACAATATCGGCCTTCCGGGCCTTCTTCTGATCGCCGTCGTGGTGCTGGTGCTATTCGGCCGCGGCAAGATTTCTTCGCTGATGGGCGAAGTGGGCAAGGGGATCACCTCGTTCAAGAAGGGCGTCGCCGAAGGCAACAAGGAAATCGAAGACGCGGGCGACGACGCCGAAGAGGCGATGGATACCGCGAAAGACGTCACGCCTGACGCCGACAAAGACAAGGCCTGAGCGCTAGATGTTCGACCTTGGCTGGACCGAGCTGCTGGTAATCGGCATCGTGGCGTTGATCGTCGTGGGGCCGAAGGACCTGCCGGGCATGTTCCGGACAGTGGGTAATTTCGTGGGCAAGGCCAAGCGTATGGCCCGCGATTTCAGCCAGGCGATGAACGATGCCGCCGATGATGCCGGTGTGCGCGATGTCTCGGACAGTTTGCGCAAGGCGACCAACCCGGTCGGCAGCGCCATGGAAGAGGCCAAGAAGGCCACCTCGACCTTTACGCAGGACACCATGGCCGGCCCCAAGAAAACCGACCTGAGCGAAGAGCGCGCCGAAAGCGCCGAGAAAATCCGCAAGAAATCGGCCGAAGTGGCCGAGGCGCGCCTGGCCCGCGAGGCCGAGGAGCGCGCCGCCAAGGAGGCCGCCGAGGCGTCAGAGGCGGCTGATCCCGGCGACAATGGGGCCGCGGCCCCTGCCGAGGACAAGACTACATGAGCCCCACGAACGAGATCGAAGACAGTTCGGCCCCCCTGATCGAGCATCTGACCGAACTGCGCTCGCGGTTGATCAAATCGGTTGTCGCCTTCCTGGTCGGCATGATCATCTGCTTCACGATTGCCACGCCGATTTTCAACTTCCTGACCGCGCCGTTGTGCCAGGTTCTGGCCAGCCGGGGGCAGGATTGCGACCTGATCTTCATCAGCCCGCAAGAGGGCTTCTTCGTGGCGATCAAGGTATCGCTATTGGGGGGCTTTATCCTGGCCTTTCCCTATATCGCCAACCAGATGTGGCGATTCGTGGCGCCGGGGCTGTATAAATCCGAGAAGGGGGCGTTCCTGCCCTTCCTCGTGGCTTCGCCCTTCATGTTCTTCCTCGGGGCGGCTTTTGCCTTCTACGTGGTCACGCCGCTGGCCTATGATTTCTTCCTTGGATTCCAGCAATTCGGCGCCGGCGGCGAAGCCCTTCCCGGCGGCGACCCACAGAATGCCGCACCCCTGAGCGTGGTTTTCCAGGGCTCGGCGCAGGAATACCTGAACCTGACGATCAAGTTCATCGTGGCGTTTGGCCTGTGCTTCCAGTTGCCGGTGCTTTTGACCCTGATGGGCAAGGCGGGGTTGGTGAGCGCCGAGGGCCTGGGGAATGTCCGCAAGTATGCCGTGGTCGGTATCCTTGTGCTGGCCGCGCTTGTGACACCGCCCGATGTCATTACACAGGTGATCCTGTTCGTCGTGGTATACGGGCTTTACGAGATTTCCATTTTCCTCGTGCGCCGGGTCGAGAAACAACGCGAAGAGCGGCTGCGCGAAGAGGGCCTTTGGTTCGACGACGAAGAGGATGAAGACGAGGCCGACATGGATGAGGCCGACGCCGCCTCTGAACCCGCCGAAGACCCGCTTCTTGAAGACGATCCCCTGATGGCCGAGTTCGACGAGGACGACGACGATGAAGATCCCGGCATGGTCAATCGCGGCGAGGATGAGGACAAATGAGCGCCGACGCGATGGACCGGATCGCCGCCGCGCTTGAGCGGATGAACCCGGCGCCCCTTGCGGCGCCGGATTTCAACGCCGCCGAGGCCTTTGTCTGGCATGTGGACCCGGACCGCTTGCAGCCGGTGGAACAAGTCAACCGGGTCGAGATGTCCCTTCTGGTGGGCATCGACCGCTCTCGCGATACGCTGCTTGAAAACACCCGCCAGTTCGCGCGCGGGCTGCCGGCCAATAACGCGCTGCTCTGGGGGTCGCGCGGGATGGGCAAATCCAGCCTCGTCAAGGCGGTACATGCCGCCATACTGGACGAGGGGCTGCCGCTCAAGATCGTGGAGTTGCAGCGCGAGGACCTGGTGAGCGTGGGGCGGTTGCTTGACCTTCTGCGCAGCGCGCCCGGAACCCGGTTCATCCTGTTTTGCGACGACCTGTCGTTTTCCCATGACGACCAGCATTACAAGAGCCTCAAGGCGGTGCTGGATGGTGGCATCGAAGGACGGCCCGAGAACGTGGTGTTCTATGCCACTTCGAACCGGCGCCACCTTATGCCGCGCGACATGATCGAAAACGAACGCTCCAGCGCGATCAACCCGTCCGAGGCGGTCGAGGAAAAGGTCTCGCTGTCGGATCGTTTCGGCCTGTGGCTGGGCTTCCACCCCTGCGATCAGGATGAATACCTGTCGATGATCGAAGGCTATTGCGCGGCCTATGGTGTGGACATTGCGCCCGATACTCTGCGCGCCGAGGCCATCGAATGGCAGGCCACGCGCGGCGGGCGCTCGGGCCGGGTGGCCTGGCAGTTCTTCACCGATCTGGCGGGGCGTCACGGCGTAAAGGTTCAGGCATAACACCCTGAAGACCTGAAAATCGCGCTGGTCGTTTTTTTACAGGGATATATCGGAATCCTGCACGTGGTTGCAGACCCTTCTGGAGAGACTGTCTCAAACCAGAAGGAGACGCGACATGATCGTTGAAGAGCGCAAAACCCGCAGTCGTTCCGGTGGCCGTTCCGCCCGCCGGGCCCTGCGTACCGCCCCCAAGCACGATATGCTGCCGGGCCTGACGCGCGGTATCCCGGTCTGCGAGGTGATGGATGGTGCGCAGGTGGAGCGCATCGACGCGGCCTCGATGGACATTCTTGAAAACGTGGGCGTGCAGTTCCGCGATCCCATCGCCCTGGAAGACTGGACGCGTATCGGCGCCAAGGTCGTGGGGGAATTGGTGTACCTCGACCGTGGCCTTGTGCGCGAGTTGATCTCGACCATTCCCGAAACCTTCACCTACCATGCGCGCGATCCCATGAAGAACGTGGCGCTTGGCGGGCCGCATTCGATCTTCGTGCCGATGACCGGCGCGCCCTTCCTGCGCGATCTGGACGATGTGCGCCGCAATCCCACGCTGGACGATCTGGCGATGTTCCACAAGCTGAGCCATATGCTGCCCGGTCTGCACAGCTCGGCCCACCATATCGTGGAACCCTATGATCACCCGATCAGCCAGAGGCACCTGCGGATTACCTATTCGTCGATGAAACACTCGGACAAGACCTTCATGGGCATGACCACCAGCCCGAAGAACGCCGAGGATGTCATGGAGATGTGCGCCATTCTGTTCGGCGAGGATTTCCTTGAAGATCACCCGGTGACCACCGGCAACTGCAACGGCAACTCGCCGCTGGTCTGGGACGAAACCATGCTGGGCGCGATGCGCGCCTTTTGCAAGCGCAAGCAGCCTGTGCTGTGCTCGCCCTTCGTGCTGGGCGGGGCGAATACGCCCGCGTCGGTTCCGGCCACCGTGGCGCAATTGAACGCCGAGGCGCTGTCGGCGCTGGCCTACAGCCAAGTGATCCGCAAAGGGGCCCCGGCGATCTATGGGCATTACCTGTCGACCGTCAGCATGAAATCCGGTGCGCCCATGGCGGGCACGCCCGAGATCAGCCTGATGAACTTCATGATCGGCCAGATGGCACGGTTCTATGGCATTCCGTGGCGTACCTCGAACACGCTTGGCGGGGCCAAGACTTTCGATGCGCAGGCGGGGTATGAAAGTGGCACCAACCTGCAATCGGTCATCCATGCCGGGGCCAACTATATCTGGCATTCGGCCGGGTGGAACGAGGCGGGAATGCATTGTTCGACCGCGAAATTCGTGGTGGACGCCGAACAATGCGCCATGGCCCACAAGATGGCGCGCGGTGTCGATTGGGGTGACTTCGATCAGGCCGTGGCGGCAGTGCCGGACGTGGGACCCGGGGGGCATTACCTTGGTCACCCGCACACGCAGGAGAACTTCCAGACGGCGTTCTTCATGCCGGAGCTTTTCGATAACAACTCGATCGAGCAATGGGTGGCTGAAGGCAGCGTCGAGATCACCGAGCGCGCGCTCAACTACGCCCGCAAGCTCTTGTCGGAGTACCAGGAGCCGAAACTGGACGAAGCCAAGGACGAGGCCCTTCTGGATTACATCGCGCGGCGCGAGCGGGACATTCCGGCAGCGGACGAGTTGAACCAGAATTACTAAGCGGAGTGGCTGCGCCACGCCTCATGATTTGGAATGAGGGGCGCTGCCCCTCAAACTCCCCGGGGTATTTGGACCAAGAAAAAACCGGCGGCGTGCTATGGGTTTTTTCTTGGCGAAAATACCCCCGCCGGAGGCATCCGACAGCAAGGCCGGGTGCTGACGGTTGGGATCATTCGGCCAGGTGGCAGGCGACGCGGGTCTCGCCAATTTGGCGCATCTCGGGGCGCTCTTTCTTGCAGCGGTCCACGGCCAGTGGGCACCTGGGGTGGAAAGCACAGCCCGGTGGTGGGTTGATCGGATCGGGGATTTCGCCCTTGGGCGGGTCCACTTCACGACCGAAGCCATCCATACGCGGGGCGGCATCGAAGAGCATCTGGGTGTAAGGGTGTTTGGGGTCGGCAAAGAGCCCGTCCCGCGGCGCTTCTTCGACAAGGCGGCCAAGGTAAAGCACCCCGATGACATCGGCCATGTGGTGCACCACGGTCAGGTCGTGACTGATGAAGAGATAGGTCAGGCCCATCTCCTCCTGCAAATCCGACATCAGGTTGAGGACTTGGCTTTGCACTGAGACATCCAGTGCCGAGGTGGGTTCGTCGCAGACGATGATCCGCGGGTTGGATGCCAGCGCGCGGGCGATGCAGATGCGTTGGCGTTGCCCGCCGGAAAACTCGTGCGGGAATTTGCCCGCGTCCTTGGCCGACAGGCCAACCTGTTCCAGCAGGCGTTCGGCCAAGCCTTCGGTTTTGCCGCCGCGTGCCGCCACGGGTTCGTTGATGATCTCGCGCACCCGCCAGCGCGGGTTGAGCGAGGCGTAGGGATCCTGGAAGATCATCTGCACTTCGGCGCGCACCTCGGATACCTTGGCCGGGTCGGTCTCGGTGGCCAGATCGACGCCGTCGATCTCGACGTTGCCATCGCTGGCCGGAAGCAGGCCCACCACGATCTTGCCGATGGTGGATTTGCCCGAGCCGCTTTCGCCGACCAGCGCATAAACGGTCTTGTCCTCGACATCGAAGCTGACCTCGGAGACGGCGGTGAGATAGGCCTTGTCGCGGCGTTCCAGCACCCGGTTGAGCCATGGTTTCGAGACATCGAACACCCGGGTCAGGGCCTTGATGGAAATCAGCGCGCTCATGCGGGCTCTCCCTTGGTGGTCTTTTCGTGGGACAGGGGGTGCCAACAGGCCGCGCGCCCATCGCAATAGTCGATCCGTGGTGGCGGGTCGGCGCGGCATTCGGCGGTGGCGCGGTCACACCGTGGGTGGAAGGCGCAGCCATGCGGCAGCGCGCCAAGGCGTGGCATGGCGCCGGGGATTTGCCGCAGGCGTTTTGCCCCTTGGCTCGCCATGGGGGTGGAGGCCATGAGACCGGCGGTATAGGGGTGACGGGCCTGGGTGATGACCTCGCGCACCGGGCCGAGTTCGGCCAGCCGCCCGGCATACATCACCGCCACGCGGTCGGCGGCCTCGGCAATCACGCCCATGTCGTGGGTGACCAGCATCACCGCCACGCCGCGTTCGCGGCAGAGCCGCTTGAGAAGCGCCACGATCTGCGCCTGAACGCTGACGTCGAGGGCCGTGGTCGGTTCGTCTGCGATGATCAGGTCGGGTTCGGCGCAAAGCGCCAACGCGATCACCACGCGTTGCCGCATACCGCCGGAAAACTCGTGCGGGTAGCTGCCGATGCGGTCGCGGGCGGCGGGGATGCCCACCTCTTCCAGTGCGGCGATGGCGCGTTCGCGGGCTTCGGATTGCGTGACGCCCAGATGTTCGAGGATCGTTTCGGTCAGTTGGTCGCCGATGGTCAGAAGCGGGTTGAGCGAGGTTAGCGGGTCCTGAAAGATCATCCCCATTTTCTTGCCGCGCAGTTTGCGCAGGGCCTCGCGCTTGATGTTGTGAATCGGCTGGCCCGACAGCAGGATTTCGCCATGGGTGATATGTGCGGGCGGGTCCAGAAGGCCGATCACCGCGTTGCCGGTCATCGACTTGCCGGCGCCGGATTCGCCCACCACGCCAAGGATTTCCCCGGCGTGGATGTCATAGCTCACCCGGTCCACCGGGCGCAGGACACCGTGCCGGGTGGGGATTTCCACCACCAGATCGCGGACGGAGAGTACGGGGGCTTTGTCCATCTCGGGGCCTTTCATTACCGCAGCCTCGGGTTCAGCGCATCGCGCAGCCAGTCGCCCAGGAGGTTGATCGACAGCGCCAGCGCCAGAAGGGTCGCGGCGGGGAAGACCAAAATCCACCATTCGCCGGAGAACATGAACTCCTGCCCGATGCGGATCAGAGTCCCGAGCGAAGGCTTGGTTGGCGGTGCGCCGACGCCAAGAAACGAGAGCGTCGCCTCGGCGATGATCGCAAGGGCCAGCGAAATCGTGGCGATGACCAGCACCGGGTTGAGGACATTGGGCAGGATATGGCGCAGCATGATCGACAGCGGCTTGCGCCCCACAAGGCGCGCGGCCTGCACGTATTCCTTGTTCTTCTCAACCAGGGTGGCCCCGCGCACCACGCGGGCGAATTGCACCCAGTCGCTGAGGCCGATGGCAAGGATCAGCACCCAGATTGCCATCTGGTCGCGGTATTCGGGCGGGGTGATGCCCTTGGCGATCCCGAAGATCAGCATCGCCACGAGGATGGCGGGGAAGGTCAGTTGCACATCCGCCACCCGCATGATGATGGTTTCGGTCCAGCCGCCGGAGTAGCCCGCCAAAAGCCCGAGAACCACGCCAAGCACCATGGCCAGCAGAACAGCCGAGAAGCCCACGAACAGCGAAATCCGCATCCCGTAAAGGATGGTGGAAAACACGTCGCGGCCTTGGTCATCGGTGCCAAGAAGGAATGTATCGCCGGTAAAGGCGTTCGCCTCGCCCGGGGGGGTAAACCCGTTCATCAGGTTGAGGGTGGCGGGATCAAAAGGATCATGCGGAGCGACAAGCGGCGCGAAGACCGCGCAAAGCACAAGCGTCAGCACCACGCAGAATGACACCACGGCCACCGGCGCGCGGCGGAAGGAATAAAGAAAATCGCTTTGCCATGCGCGGGACAGGCGGCTGGGTGCGCGTTCGGGCGTTGGCGGGATGGGGGGGGCGGTATCGGTCATGCGGTTTTCCCCGCGCTGCGATCCACGCGCAGGCGTGGATCAATGGCGAAATAGAGCAGGTCGACGATCAGGTTGATGCCCACGAACATGACCGAGATCATCATCAGGTAGGCGGCCATGACCGGAATATCGACGAACTGGATCGCGTTGATGAAAAGCAGCCCCACACCGGGCCATTGGAACACGGTTTCGGTGATGATGGCGAAGGCGATGATCGAGCCCAGTTGAAGGCCCGTGATGGTGATCACCGGAACGAGGGTGTTTTTCAGGGCGTGCCGGAAGTGGACCGAGCGGTCGCGCAGGCCGCGTGCGCGGGCGAAGCGGATGTAATCGCTGCGCAGGACTTCGAGCATCTCGGTTCGCACCAGACGCATGATCAGGGTCATCTGGTAGAGACCCAGCGTGATGGCGGGCAGGATCAGGGCCTTGAGGCCGCTTTCCGTCAGGAACCCGGTGGTCCACCAATCGCCGATGCGGGTGACATCGCCGCGCCCGAAGCTGGGCAGCCAGCCCAGTTCGACGGAAAACAGGTAAATCAGCAGGACGCCGATCAGGAAGGTCGGCAAAGAGACCCCGATGAGGGAGAGCGTCATGATGGTATTGGCCGCGACCCCGCGTTTTCGGATGGCGGTGAAAATGCCAAACCCGATGCCGCCCAGAAGGGCCAGAACGCCCGAGACAAAGGCCAGTTCCAGCGTGGCGGGCAGACGCTCCATCAGGATTTCCGAAACCGGGCGGCCCTGGCGATAGCTCAGGCCGAAATTGCCCTGTACGGCCTGTTCGAGAAACCGCCAGTATTGCACCGGGAAGGGTTGATCGAGGCCCAGATCCGAGCGCAGGCGTTCGATATCGGCCTGCGTGCGTTCCTGTCCCAGCATGTTGTCGACGGGGTCGCCCACGAAGCTGAACATGGAAAAGGCCACCAGTCCGACGACCAGCAGCACGAGGGCCGATTGGAAGACGCGGCGTATGATATAGGCAAGCATGACGATCCCCCGGTCACGTCAGGAAACCGCGCCCTCGTAAAAGGGCGCGGTGGGGCAGGGCCGCCGTGTCGGGCGGCCCCACGTGCATCAGTTCATGGTGAAGAACTTGATTTTCGGGTCGTCCTCGGGGCTGACCTCGGTGCCGACCTTGTTGGACATGCCCCAGTTCAGAACCTGGTGGTGGATCGGGATGTAAAGCTGTTCTTCCTGCACCACGTTCCAGATCGATTGGATCGTCGCGTTGCGCTTGTCCAGATCGGTTTCGGACGCGAGGCTGGCGATCATGTCGTCCACATCGGCGTTCGAGAAACCGGTTCCGTTCCAGCTTCCGCGCTCGTCGGTGCGGCTGTGAACGAGGAAGTTGAAGATATATTCCGAATCGTAGGTCGGAACGCCCCAGCCCAGCATGTAGAAATCCGTCTGATTGTTGGTGATCAGCGGGAAGTGCTGCGCCTTGGGCTTGGCATCGAGGTTCACCTTGACGCCGATCTGCGCCAGCATCCCCACGGCGGCCTGACAGATCGCCTCGTCGTTGACGTAGCGGTCGTTCGGGCAATCCAGCTGGATCGAGAAGCCATCTTCGTACCCGGCTTCTGCCATCAGCGCCTTGGCGGCGTCCACATCGGTTTTCGAGGCACCATCCATCTCGGCGGTCCAGCCGTTGACGAAGGGCGGCGCGATCATGCCCGCCGGTTGGCTTTGGCCGCGCATGACCACCTGCTTGATGGCATCGCGGTTGATGGCCATCGACATGGCCTGCCGGACGCGGACATCGGCCAGCGGGTTGGCGCCGTCTACGTCGTCATTGGCAATGTCATCCGCACCTTGATTGAGACCGAAGAAAATCACCCGGTTCTGCGGGGCGGTCTTGACGACCAGACCTTCGGTTTCGGCCACGCGGCCAAGGTCTTGCACCGGAACGTCCTGAATAAAGTCCACCTCGCCCGACAACAGCGCGGCAACCCGCGTTGCGGCGTTCTGGATGGGCGTATAGACGATCTCGGTCACATCCAGCGGAAACTCGTCCTTGCCCCAGTAGTTTTCATTGGCGGTCAGAACGGTTTTCACGTCCGGTTCGCGGCTGATCAGCTTGAAGGGCCCGGTGCCGTTGGTGTTGGTCGAGGCAAAGGTTTTCTCGCCGCCTTCGATGTCCTGCACCTTCACCACGTCATTCGCCTCGGCCCAGCCTTTGTCCATCATGAACAGGTTCGTGAGGTTCGAGGGCAGAATGGGGTTGGGTCCGTCGGTGACGAATTCCACGGTATAGTCATCGACAGCACGCACTTCGGAAATCGAAGTGAGCAGTTCCTTCATGTCCGAATCTTCGGATTTCGCGCGGTTGATCGAGAACACCACGTCCTCGGCGGTGAAATCGGCACCGTCATGGTATTTCACCCCTTCCCGCAGGGTAAAGACCCAAACCGTGGGGTCATCCGCCTTGGGGGCCCATTCGGTGGCCAATGCGCCCTGCATCGCGCCGGAATGGTCGCGGATGATCAGCGGCTCATACATCTGGTGGGCCAGCGTATGGGTCGGCCCCTCGTTTTGTGCGTGGGGGTCGAGGGTGAGTGAATCGCCCGCGCGCGCCCAACGCAGCGTTTCGGCCGAGGCCGAGAGCGTCGTGCTCGCCAAGAGCAAGGCGGTCAGTGCGCCAACTACTTTCATGATCATATCTCCCAGTGATCCAATTGTTCGGTGGTCACTTTGAACGTGACTCTGACAAGCAGCTTAAATGTTTTGCGCTAACAGGCAAGCTGGTGCGCACACTTCTGTTCAAGCTCACCCTATGACGTGGCGGCAAGGCGATTGTTTGGCGGGCTATTCCTGGCGCGCTTTATGCTCTTTCCAGCGCAGGACAGCATTGGCACCCCATTCGCGAAAGGGCTGTGGCGGAAGACGTTTGGGGCCGTCTTCATCTCCGAAATGTGACGTGATTTCAGAGGTTTGCCCACAGGCCAGTTCCGCCGCACCCATGCCGGTGAGCGTGCCGCGCGCGGTGCCGAGGCCGTTTTGCACACAGCCCGAGAACAGCCCATCCTCGATTTTTCGCATCACGGACACACCGTTGAGGCTCAGGCAGAGGTGCCCGGCCCAGGTGTGTTCCATCCGCATGCCTTTGAACTGCGGGAACCGGGCCTCGAACTTGCCCTGCATGACGCGGGCCGCGCGGGCCACATCGGCCTTGCGCGCCGCCATTCCGGGGCGCAGCACCGCGCAGGTGCGGGTGACGATCCGGTTGCCGCCCTGTCCGGTGTCGATACGGCGCATCGTGGTGCCCATGGGGTCGGACGGCGTGACACCCCAGCGCGCGGCCCCACCCAGAGCCTTGACCTCATCGGGCGCAAGCTCGGGTGTCATGGTGGCGAACAGGAAAAGCTGCATCAGCCGCCCGCGGTCCACCCCGAAGCTTTCCAGATGGCCGTTCACCGTCAGGATCACGCGATGCGCCGTGACCTTGCCCTTGGGCGTCGCAAGCTGCCAATCGCCAGTCTTGGGCGTGATGCTTTGAACCGGGCTTTGTTCGTAGATCTTCACCCCATCGCGGCGCAGGCCCTGCGCCATGCCGCGAATGTAACCGGCAGGCTGCAACATCACCGTTCCGGGGGTATAAAGGCCGGATTGATAGTATCCACTGCCGGTCAGCTCGCGCATGGCCTGTGTATCCAGGGCCTCGCTTTGCTCACCCAGTTCGGCCAGGTGTCTGGCATAGCTTTCGTTATGGGCATGGGCCGCATCGCTGACCGCGCCGTTCACCTTGCCCGCCTGATCGAAATAGTCCGGCGAAATCCTGTAGTCCTCTACCGCTGCGCGGGCAAAGGCCTGGGCTTGGCGGTTGAGGGTGATAATCGCCCGGTCATCGCCAGCCCCAGCGTAATCTTCCGAGGTCAGTTCATGCGGCAGGTCGATCATGAAGCCGGTGTTGCGCCCCGAGGCGCCTTCGGCCAGGCGGCTTGCCTCAAGCACCACGACCTTGGCTTGCGGATCAAGCTGTGTCAGACGCCGCGCCGCGGCCATCCCTGCAAAACCCGCACCAATCACCACGACGTCGGCGGTGGTATCCGTCTCCAGGACCTGTGCAGGCTCTTGGCCCGGCAAGATCGAAGACCACCCGGCAGGGCCACGGTGTAGCGGAAGGTGCTGGGCGATGAAGCCTTGTGTCATGCGTCGGGCAATCCAAGTCTTGGGCGAAAGGCATCCAGCCCTTCGGTTAATTCGTTGCGTGCCCCGGCCATACGGTCGCGCAGCGTGGCATTCAGCCCGCCTTCGGTCGAAAGTGCGTCCAGCAAGCCTTTGACTTCCCCCGAGCCATCAAGGGCCATGCCCTTGAAGTATCCCGCGATCAGGGCCGCGACATAGGCTTCGGCCTTGGCCGCACCGCCGGTGACACCCGCAAGCCAGTCTGCGGTTGTCACCATCTCGGCCAGAACGACCGAGGACAGCGCCGAGGCCGCGAAATGCGCGTTGAGGGCGGCTTCGCTGGTAACGGGCAGCACGATGTTCTCGGCCCCAAAGAGGGCCTGAACACTGCCCGTGTCGGGATAGACGGGCAGGGGGCAGCCCCCCTTGCCGATGAAGGGCATCGGGATCGTCACGGAGATGTCAGTGACGGGGGCCGCCAGATCGTGCAGGGCCTCCACCGAGACATCGACCATGACCGAGATGAGTTTTTGCCCCTCGCGAAACGGCAGATCGGGAAGCACCTTTGGCGCCACATCGGCCATGAGGCAGGCGATGATCACCTCGCTGTCGGCAACGACGCGATCATTCGGGGCGATCTCAACCTCGGCAAACTGGGCCGCAAGGCGCGCCGACACCTCGGCGCTGCGCTCGGAGACAAGGATGTCATGCCCCTTGCCTGCAAGCGCCTCGACCATCGGTGCGGCGATTCCGCCGGTTCCCAGAAACCCGATATTCATCAGCTTACCGCCTCGTCTTCGTCGTCGGCCAGATCAAGCCATATGGTCTTGAGCTGGGTGTACTGGTCATGGGCGTGCAGGCTGTTGTCGCGCCCGCCAAAGCCCGATTGCTTGTAGCCGCCGAAGGGGGTCGAGATGTCCCCCTCGCCAAAGCTGTTGACCGTGACGGTGCCCGCCCGCAGCATCCGCGCGCCGCGAATGGCGCGTTTCGCATTGGCCGTGAAGATCGAGGCGCAAAGCCCATAGTCGGTGTCATTGGCGACCGAGATGGCCTCGTCAAAGCTGGAGACTTCGATGACCGACAGAACCGGGCCGAAGATTTCCTCGCGCGCCAGGGTGTCGTCGTTGCTCGCCACGTCCACCACGGTCGGCTCGACAAAACCCTTGTCGGCCTTGCCGCCCAGAACGATGTTTTCGGCCTTGTCCAGATAGCCGCAGACCTTGTTGTAATGGGTTTCGCTGACCAGTGCGCCAACCCGGGTTTCCGGGTCCATCGGATCACCGACCACCCATTCGCGGGCGTGCGCCTCGATCCGTTTCAGAAGCTCGTCCTTGACGTCCTTGTGTACGATCAACCGCGAGGTGGCCGAGCAGTTTTCGCCCATGTTCCAGAACGCCCCGTTGACGATATGCGCCGCGACGCGGTCGAGGTTCTCGGCGTCGTCCATGACGACGGCAGGGTTCTTGCCGCCCATTTCCAGAACGACCTCCTTGGCGTTGCTTTCCGCCGAATAGGTCAGGAAGCGCTTGCCGGTCACGGTGGAACCGGTGAAGCTGACCATATCGACATCCATATGACGGCCCAGCGGTTCACCCACCTCGGCGCCGCCGCCCGGGATCACGTTCAGCACACCCTTGGGCAGGCCCGCCTCGCTGGCAAGCTCGGCCACGCGCAGGGCGGTCAGGGTTGTTTCGGCGGCGGGCTTCACCACCACCGAACAGCCTGCAGCCAGTGCGGGGCCGATCTTCCACGCCAGCATCAGCAGTGGGAAGTTCCACGGCAGGACAAGGCCGACAACGCCGATGGGCTCGCGCACCACCATGGCGATGTGATCGTCGCTGGCCGGGGCCACTTCGTCGTTGATCTTGTCGATGGCTTCGGCGTGCCACTTGATGGCGTGGATGGTCTCGGGGATGTCCACGGTTTCGCAATCGAAAATGGTCTTGCCGCTGTCGAGGCTTTCCATCACCGACAATTCACGTGAATTGCGCGTCATCAGTTTGCACAGCCGGATCAGGACATCCTTACGCTCGCTCGGGTGCATCTTGGACCAGCGGCCATCGTCGAAGGCTTCGCGGGCCTTGAGCACGGCGAAATCCACATCCTCGGCCCCGCAGCCCGCGATCTGGGCCAATTCCTCGCCCGTGGCCGGGTTTATACTGGTAAATGTCTTGCCCGAGGCCGCCGCGCGGTATCCGCCATCCACGAAGGCCGAAGTCGGCAGCGTCAGGTCCTTGGCAATCGCCTTGTATTCGTCTTTGGTCAGCAAACCCATGGCTCAGCCCTCCGCGGTGATATCTGCAATGGTTGTCTTGAGAACGCGCGTGACGTGCTCCAACGCGCGCTTGTCGTCCTTGTTGAGCGGCTTCAGCGGCGGGCGCACAGCGCCGGTGTCGATCCCCGCCATGGTCACGCCATGCTTGATGGTCTGGATGAACTTGCCACCCTGTTCCAAGACCCGCATCAGCGGCATCAGCGCCGACATGATCCGGCGGCCTTTCACGAAATCGCCCTCGATGACACAGGCGTTGTAAAGCGCCACGTGTTCCTCGGGCAGGAAGTTCGACCCGCCACAGACCCAGAAGGGCGCCCCCCAGGCGAAGAATTCCAGCGCCTGGTCATCCATACCGCATCCCATCTGGATATGCGGGTAATCACGCGCCAGAAGATGCACCCGGTTGATGTCGCCCGAGCTTTCCTTGATGCCGCAAAAATTCCGGCTCCGCCCCACACGGTCCAAAAATTCCTCGCCCATCATGGTGCCGGTGCGATGCGGGTAGTTGTAAAGCATGACCGGCAGGTCAGCCGCGCGATCAATCGCCAGGGCATTGAGCGCGTTTTCCCGATCCGTCGGCACCGAATAGGGGGGGCTGGCGAGCAGGATGCAATCGGCTCCCACCTCGCGCGCCCCTTCCGCCAAGGCGATCGAATCCGGGGTCAGCATCGCGCCTGTGCCCATGACCATGGGCACCCGGCCCTTGATCCGGTCCTTGGTGAACTTGGCCAGCTCGATCCGCTCATCCACGGTCTGGGCATAGTTCTCGCCGGTGGAGCCACCGGTGATAAGCCCATGGACCCCCTTGTCGATCAAATGCTCGATGACATCGGCAAGTGCGTCCAGATCGGGGGTATGATCGGCGAAATAGGGGGTGACGACAGGGGTATATATCCCCTCGAACTTGAAGATTGGCGTCATAAGCGGGCAGCCTTCTTATGCTGGGGTTGAACGGGGCAGGGCGCCAAGCGGTTGATCCATCCCCGCCGGCATCACGAATATTTCGAATTGGTGGCGCGACAGGTTCCAATGATCCTCGGCCAGTTGCGCCGCCGCGACCTCATCCCGGGCCTCGATGGCCGCGATGATGGCATCATGTTGTTGGCTGGCGCGGTCGAGGTTCTCGGCCATTTCGCCGGTTTGCGGGCGAAAGAACGTGGCCCCGATCCGGGCGTGATCAATCAACAGCCGATGGAACGAGGGCAGCAGATAAATATTGCCCGCCATTTCGCCGGTGATCTCGTGAAACAGGTTATTGGCCAAGGTCCGGTCGGTGCCCGATCCGGTCCGCAAGGCGGCACGGAATTGTCCCTGCGCGGCCTTCAGGGCCTCGATCTGGTCAGGCGTGGCATTGTGCGCGGCCAACCGCAGGATCGCACCATAAATCATCGGCGCGGCCAGAAAGAAATCACGCAGCGTTGTATGAGACATCTCGGAAACCCGCGCGCCCCGATTGGCGCGCAGCTCGACATATCCCAGCCCGGCCAATTCGCGCAGTACCTCGCGCAGGGGGGTCCGGGACAGCGCGAAATCCTCGCAGAGTTGCGCTTCGTCCAAATCGGCGCCAGGGCGCATCTCTTGCGTCAGGATCGCCTGTTTAAGCGTATCCAGCAAATGCGATTTACGGTCCTTGGTCGTGTCCGGCATTTGGTGATCCGTCGTTTCGAGTCATCTTGTATTTGTAAAAAAATACATATTGCATACAATTTGTAAATCGGGAAAAATGCACCGCATGACAAAGACCCAGCATTTCATCTTCATTCTCGTTGAGGATTTCGCGCATCTGGCCTTTTCCAATGCGGTCGAGCCATTGCGCATTGCCAACCATATCCGGGGAGAAGAGCTTTATACCTTTTCGCTCGGGGCCGAGGATGGGCAAAGCGTGCGGGCATCGAACGCGACCGTGACATTGGTCGATCACGGATTGGACAACCTGCCGCGCTGTGACCGGCTGTTTGTCCTGTCAGGGCTGCAAATGCGCAATCGGATCACGCCTGCGCTTCTGGCGATGCTGCGCCGTGAGCGCACCCGTGGCACCAATATCGGCGCGCTGTGTTCGGGGGCATATATCCTTGCCAAGGCCGGGTTTCTGAATGGACAGAAATGCGCCATCCACTGGGATTACCATGACAGTTTCATGGAGGAGTTCCCGGAAATTCCGCTGGTGCGGAATGTCTTTGTGGCGGACGAAAAGAACATCACGGCCTCGGGTGGCTCGGCCACCGCCGACCTGATGCTGCATTTGATCGAGCGTGATCATGGCCGCGATCTGGCCGTCGCCGTGGCCGACCAGATGGTTTATACGGCGGTGCGCGAGGCCACGGCGGAACAGCGCGTATCGCTGCAATCGCGCAACGGGATGCGCAACCCGCATCTGACCAAGGCCATCGCGCGGATGCAGGACCATATCGAAGACCCGATTTCGCCCTCGATCATTGCCGAAGACATCGGCATTTCCACCCGGCAATTGGAGCGGCTCTTTGGCCGCTACCTCAATACCTCGCCCAAGAAATACTTTATGGAATTGCGGCTTGAACGGGCGCGGCACCTGCTGTTGCAAACCGAAATGTCGGTGACCGAAATCGCCTGTGCTTGCGGGTTCGAGGCCACGGGGCATTTCACCCGTGTCTATAAAGGGGCTTACGGCGTCACGCCAACGGCGCAGAAGGCGAAACTTGGGTAAGTTGTGATAAGCCCCAGCCATACCCCGACCGCGTCCCAGCAGCGGCCATTAGGTTCGCATGCAGCGAATGACGGGTGAGAGCCCAATCTACCGAATGCTGCGCAACACCAGATTGTCCGCAATGCCTCCATGCGCTGCCATTACAGTTAGTATTGGTCAGGTGCGGGTCTTATTACGCCGAACGTGCGCGCCGACGCGCCACGAGGCCCAGTCCGCCCAGCCCCGCCAAAAGCAAAGGCAGCGAGGCGGGGAGTGGGACAACGGTGGTTTCACGAACGAGCCAATGCCCGACAGTAGAGCCAGCAAATGAATCACTCGGTTGATATTCGCCGAAGGAGAGCGTGATTGAACCCGACGTGGCGGTACCTCGGATCCATGGGGCGTACTGACCACCATTGGGCGCATTGGTTCCAGTGACAGCTTGAATGTAAGAGTAGGAAGAATAATTAGAATTTGAGCCAAGGTAGCTGATCAGAAGGTCACCGACGGCAAAGTCCGCCGGGTCAGTTTGAGTGGCGCCCAGTGCCGGTAGAATGGCCCCCGCGTTCTCAAAAAGCGTACCAACCTCAAAGACTGTGGCGTATCGATAGCCTTGGCTCCCGTAGCCATTGAGGTTTGAGCCAATCATGGTGTTATAGGACAAGTTCTCGTTGACTGTAACATCGAGCCACTCAAGGCCCGTGTCTGAATCGATCAAACCGTCGGATGAATCAATAACCGCCGCCCCGGCACTCGACCCGAAGAGTGCTAGTGCTGCGGCTGCCAATAGTGCGCGCATTGTGATAATCCCCACAAACAACTTCGTATTATGAGCTTAGCAAAGCCTAGTGGTTTTGCAAATCCAAACTTTGTGCGGTGTGGGTGACCGGTTGGGAAGTGCATCACAGCACCCTCTAAGACAATGGCGATGAAAGTGGCTTCAATGGTTTGCGGATCGGACCTTCCCTTCAGGTCTTCCTATGTCGGATTTGTCCGCATAGCAGCCACTCCACAGGTATAGCGCCTTCGTCTGTTGTTGGTCCGTTACATCAGCATCACGTTGGCTTGCGCGCCACCAGATCAATCAGGGCCGACTGCCCTTTGTGGCCTTCACCCTCTTCGATGTGCCGCTCATAGGCGCGGCATTCCAATATCTCCCAGCCATCGAACGCCTCGCGCAGCATGTCCTCGGTATACATGTTCTCGGCGCAGGGTGGACCACCTGTGCCGTATTCGATCTGTTTCGGTGTATAGCCGTGCAGGAGGATCAACCCGCCGGGTTTGACGCTTTGCTTCATGCCCTCGAACATGGCCGGGCGCGCCTCGGGGCCGACGAACTGGATGAAGATTCCGGCCACGATGTCATAAGTATCGGGCCAGTCGTGTGCCAGAACATCGACCTCTCGAAAATCCAGCGTAACCCCCTGTGCCTTGGCCAGCTTGCGTGCCTTGGCAATGGCCGACGGGGCATATTCCAGTGCGGTCACCTCAAGCCCCTGTTCGGCCATGAAGACCGAATTGCGCCCTTCGCCATCGGCCACCGACAGGGCCGTGGTCCCCTCGGGCGCCAGATACTCGGCATGGTCCGTCAGGAACGTGGCGGGTTCGGTGCCAAAGACATAGTCAGGGGTCTGGAATCGTTCTTCCCACATTGGCGACGTCCTTTTGTTCGAGAAATGAAAAGCCGCCCCTGCGCGGGTTTGCAGGGGCGGCTTCTGTACAGTTTGCACATGTCGGGGCCGGCATGCCCGGATTATTGCACAAAACTCGGAAAATTTTGTACGATCTGTACGCTTTGCCTTACTTGGCGACCGGGCCGATGATCATGATCATCTGGCGGCCTTCCATCTTGGGCATGTTTTCGACCTTGCCGACTTCCTTGACATCCTCGGCCACGCGATTGAGCAATTCACGCCCCAGGTCCTGGTGCGCCATCTCGCGTCCACGGAACCGCAGGGTGACCTTCACCTTGTCGCCTTTTTCGAGGAATTTCAGAACGTTACGCATTTTCACGTCATAGTCATGCGTATCGGTGTTGGGGCGGAATTTCACCTCCTTCACCTCGATGACCTTCTGTTTCTTGCGGGCCTCGGACTCGCGTTTTTGCTGTTCGTACTTATATTTGCCGTAATCCATGATCTTGCAGACCGGCGGATTGGCATTCGGTGATATCTCAACCAAATCCAACCCGGCCGCCTCGGCCATGTCCATTGCCCGGTCCGGCGAGACAACACCGACGTTGTCGCCGTCGGCCCCGATGAGCCGGATTTCAGGAGCACGGATTTTATCGTTGACGCGGGGGCCAGTGTCGCGCGTGGGAGGCGCGTTGTGAGGTCTGCGGGCTATGGCTTCGTTCCTTCGATGGTTGTAAAACGTTGAAGTTGAAAAGTAACCGCGGCAGAACAGTGTTTCAAGCTGCAAAATCGGCTGATCTGAGCCGAAACAGCCCGTATTCCCCCTTGCGCCTTTCCTTTCGGGGCGGCATCTGTGATGCCATATGAAACAGGGCTTCAGAGGATTGAAAGCCTATCTGACAAGGGAATTACGATTATGCGAAACCTGTTGTGGATTGTTCTTGCTGCGGTGGTGCTGGTGGGCGGTTACATGCTGTTCACCGGAAAATCCGTGCAAGAGATGACCGAGAGCGTGACCGGAGAAGGCGTGGAAGCGCCCGAGGCTCTGGAAGATGCGGCTGACGCGGCAGGCGAAGCCGCAGAGGGCGCAGCGGATTCCGTGGCCGATGCGGTTGAGGACGCGGCAAGCGAGGCTGGCGAAGCCGCCGATGCCGCGGCAGACGCGGCAAGTGATGCGGTGGATACCGCGACCGAGGCGGCGGACGATGCTGCCGAGGCAACTGCGGATGCAGCCTCTGACGCCGCTGACACGGTGACGGATGCGGCTTCGGATGCGGCAGATACCGCTACGGATATGGCCGAGGATGCGGTGGACGCCACAGAGGAAGCGGTCGAGTCGGCCACGGATGCCGCAACGGACACCGCATCGGATGCGGCTGATACTGCCAGCGACGCCGCAGAGGCGACCGAAGAAGCCGCCGAGAGCACCATGGACGAGGCTGCCGATACAGCCGCCGATGCCGCAGAGGCAACGGAAGAGACGGTAGACGGCGCTGCTGATGCCGCCGCCGACACCATGAGCGAAGGCGCAGACGCCACAGGGGAAGCTGTCGACAATGCCACGGACGAAATGACCGATGCGGCGAACGACGCGGCAACGGATGCGGCGGCAGAAAGCACCGATGGCGTGGCCGACGCGCTGACCGTGGATGGCTTTGACATGTCCAAGGTGTCGGAGATGATCGACAACTCCGACTTGGGCGACATGCAGAAGACGCTGTTGAAAGGCTCGCTTGAGAAAGCGCAGGAAAACCCCGATCTTCTCAAGTCGGCGCTTGAAAAGGCACGCGAAGCACTCGGTATGTAAGCTGGGGCTTTAACGAGCAAAAAGAAAACCCGCGCCGAAATCCGGCGCGGGTTTTTTCATGTCCTGATGCCCTGTGAATCAGTCGAGGAAGGCTTTTTCCACGACATATTCCTTAGGGTCCGAGTTGGCCCCTTCGCGCAACCCGTAGTCTTCGAGCATGTCCTTAATTTCAAGGTTGAAGGCGAGGTTGCCGCAGACCATGGCGCGGTCTGTTTCAGGCTTGAGCGGCTCGACCCCCAGATCCTCGAATACCTCGCCCTTGCGCATCAGGTCGGTGATGCGGCCCATCTTGGGGCTCTCCTCGCGGGTGGTGGTGGGGTAGTAGCGCAGCTTTTCATGGAAGCCTTCGCCGATCAATTCCGCAAGCATCTCATCGTTGCGGATGTCCTCGATCAATTGCGCGCCATACTCCAGTTCGCCCACCTCGCGGCAGGTGTGGGTGATGATCACCTCGTCGTAATCCTCGTAGGTTTGCGGATCACGCAGGAGCGAGGCGAAGGGTGCAAAGCCGGTGCCGGTGGCAAAGAACCAGATGCGCTTGCCGGGCAAAAGCGCGTCATGCACCAAGGTGCCCACGGGCTTGGGCCGCAGGATGATCTGATCGCCGGGTTCGATATGTTGCAGCCGCGACGTGAGCGGACCGTCCTGCACCTTGATCGAGTAGAACTCCAGCTCCTCGTCCCACGAGGGGGAGGCAATGGAATAGGCGCGCAGGAGCGGTTTTTGCTTGCCGGTTTTCTCATCGGTCTGCATCAGGCCGATCATCACGAACTCGCCCGAGCGGAAGCGCAGCGAAGCAGGCCGCGTCACGCGGAAGGAAAACAGGCGGTCCGTCCAATGCTTGACCTGTGTCACGGTCTGCGCATCGGGCAGGGCGGGGGCTTTGGGTACGGATTTGGCCGCGGCTTCGGTCACGTTACTGATCTCGTTCATTGTGTCACTTGCCGGTCTGGTAAACCGACACCTCAGAGTAATCTTTGATTTAGGTCAGGTGAAGGGCGGTTTATCCGCGCAGGCGCGCTTGGTAGTCATGCGCGCGCCAATCGGCGCGGAAAAGCCACTGGTCCTCGGGTTGGCGGGTGGCGAGATCGTCGCTGATTTCCACCTCGTCAAAGCCCGCGCGGCGCGCCATGGCGTATTGATCGGCGATGACATGGCCACGTGCCCGCAGGCGCCCCTTGAAGCCCATCAGGCGCAAATGCCGGGCGATGGTGAAGCCGCGGCCATCGGCGAAGCTGGGAAAATCCACGCGGATCAAGGGGGTATTCCGCAAGCGCCCTGCCAGTTCATTGGGGTCGGCACTGCTGGGCAGGTCGATGCCATGGCCTTCGCGGGCATCTTCGAGGGCGGTAATGGGGGCGGTCCAATCGTCGGATTGGAAGCCTTGGTCGGTGACGATATAGGTCATGCGTTTACTCCTTTGCGGACCATTTTGCCATCCACGACATGGATGCCGCATTCGGTTTTCTCTTGTCCGGGCCAGCGGCCCGCGCGGGGGTCATCGCCGGGGGCGACCGGCGAGGTACAGGGTTGGCAGCCGATGGAAGGGTAGCCCTGCGCCACCAACGGATGCTTGGGCAGGCGGTTTTCCTCCATGTAGGTGCGGATATCCTGACGGGTCCAATGGGCCAGCGGATTGACCTTGAGGCGATTTGTGCCTTCCTCGACCTCGAAGAAATCGAGGGCGGCGCGCGTCACCCCCTGAAAGCGTTTGCGCCCGGTGATCCAGCCATCGAAGCCCTGCAAGGCGCCTTGCAAGGGGACGGTCTTGCGCAGCGCGCAACAGGCGTCGGTATCGCGTCGGTGCAACGTCTGTGTCGGGTCGGTGGTTTCAAGCACCTTATCCGAGGCCCGGATCACCCGAACATCGCGCAGGCCCAGCCGTTCACTGACCTCTTGTTGGTAGATCAGCGTTTCGGTGAAAAGCATCTGCGTGTCGATGAAGATCACCGGCGTATCGGGCTTGGCCACGGCCACCATGTGCAGCAGCACCACCGACTCGGCCCCGAAGCTGGAGACAAGCGCAAGCTGGCCTGCCTCCGGATCCCGCAGGGCGTGGGACAGCACGGAGGTGGCCGAGTGGTGGCGATACCGCGCATTGAGCGTGGCAGCCCTTTGGCTCAGCTCATTCAGCGGCATAGGCCTGTGCCTCGTCATAAAGGGCGGCCTTGAAGGGGGCCATGCCAAGGCGGCGATAGGTTTGCAGGAAGGGTTCCTGCGGCCCCTCGCGATGTGCCAAGTAGGCGTGGACCAGACGTTCGACCGCCGGGATGATCTCATCCGCCGAAAACCCCGGGCCGGTGCGTTGCCCGATCTCGGCCGCCTCGGTGTGGTCACCGCCAAGGGTGATCTGGTAGTTTTCCACACCGGCCCGGTCGAGCCCGAGAATGCCGATGTGCCCCACGTGATGGTGCCCGCAGGCATTGATGCAGCCCGAGATCTTGATTTTCAGGTCGCCGATCTCATGCTCCAGCTTCAACTCGTCAAAGCGGGTCGCGATCTGCTGGGCAATGGGGATCGACCGCGCCGTGGCAAGGGCGCAGTAATCCATGCCGGGGCAGGCGATGATATCCGAGACCAGCCCGATGTTTGCCGTTGCCAGACCATAGCGTTTCAGGATGTCATGGATTGCCGGCAGGTCGGACTTGTGGACATGCGGCAGGATCACGTTCTGTTCGTGACTGATGCGTAGTTCATCGTGGCCATAGAATTCGGCCAGGTCGGCCATCACGCGCATCTGGTCGGCCGTGGCGTCGCCGGGGGTGGCGCCATGGGCCTTGAGGCTGATTTGCACGATGGCATAGCCGGGGGCATGATGCTCGGCAAGGTTGGTGTCGCACCATGCGCGATAGATCGGATCGTTTTGATAGGCGGTCTCGTGCAGGGCGGTTGGCGCCGCCTTGAACGCGGGCGCGGCAAAGGCGGCTTTGACCTCGTCGAAAAGCTGCGTGTCGATGCCCGTGAACGTGGGACGGATCATCGCGAAACGCTCATCGACCCGGGCGCGGATATCGTCGATCCCGTGCTCGTGCACCGTGATCTTGATGCGCGATTTATACTTGTTGTCACGACGGCCCAGAAGGTTCCAGACGCTGACCACGGCCTCGAGATAAGGCAGCAGATCGTCCTGTGTGACGAAATCGTTCAGCACCTTGCCGATCATCGGCGTCCGGCCAAGGCCGCCCCCCACGATGACGCGATAACCCAACTCGCCATTCTGTTCGACAATCTGGAGGCCGATGTCATGGGCACGGGTCACGGCGCGGTCATTGGGGCTTCCGGTGATGCCGATCTTGAACTTGCGCGGCAGGAACTGGAATTCGGGATGGTCGGTGGACCATTGCCGGATCAGCTCGGCCACCGGGCGCGGATCGGCCAGTTCATCGGCGGCGGCGCCGGCGAAGTGATCGGCCGTGACGTTGCGGATGGTGTTGCCGCTTGTCTGGATGGCGTGCATGTTCACCTCGGCCAGGGAATCCAGCATGTCAGGCACATCGCGCAGCGAGGGCCAGTTGTACTGGATGTTTTGCCGGGTGGTGAAATGGCCATAGCCCTTGTCCCACCGCTCGGCCAGATAGGCGAGCTGGCGCATCTGGCCGCTGTTAAGCGTGCCATAGGGGATCGCCACCCGCAGCATGTAGGCATGCAGTTGCAGGTAAAGGCCGTTCATCAGGCGCAGGGGCTTGAATTCATCCTCGGTCAGTGTGCCGGACAGGCGACGCTCAACCTGTGCGCGGAATTGGCGGTTGCGCTCGGCCACGAAGGCGGCGTCGAATTCGGTATAATCATACATCGGTCAGCTCTGCCTGTTTTCCATGGGGGTAGTTCGAGGGGCCGGTACGGCGGAATTCCTCGCGGAAGTGGGTGGGGGTGGGGCCGTCTGCACCGGGGGCCACATCGGCAAGGTAGACACCGACGACGGTCTCGGTCTGGGCCTCGGCGTGAATCTGCCGCAACTGGGCGTGGGCCTCATCGGTGATGACTTCGGCCTCGGAGAGGTGGCGGGTCCATTGATCATCTTCGGTCTGATAGACGACATCGCCCTCGATCAGGGCATTGGCGGTGACGACCTTGGGGGTGAACTCACGGGGCATATCAGGCAAGCTCCTGCTGGGATTGGGGGATTTGCGCTTGGGCGGCGCGGGGGCGGAGGCCGTAGAAGGTTAGCGCGGGGCCGGTGATATCGGCCGCGTCCAGATCCTGCGCGAGGGTGTCGAGCGTCGTGGCCAGCACCCGTTGATCGGGGCGCGAGGCGTTTTCGATCACGGTGACGGGGGTGTTACGCGCGGCGCCGTGCATGATCAGGCGGCCCTGGATGAAGCGCGCGGCACGTTTGCCCATGTAGATTGCCGCCACCTCGCCCGGGCGGGCGAGGGACTGCCAATCGTGATCGGCAAAACCCTTCATGTCGTGACCCGTCAGGATACGGGCCGAGGCGTTGTGGCCCCTTTGCGTCAGGCTTTGGCCGATGCTGGCGACACTGGCCGAGGCAGCAGTGATGCCGGGGACGATGTGCCATGCGATGCCTGCGGCCTCGACGGCCTCGATCTCTTCGTCGAGGCGGCCAAAGACCGTGGGGTCACCCCCCTTGAGGCGGACGACCTGGGCGCCTGTGGCGGTGTGTTGGATGATCAGGGCGTTGATCTCATCCTGCGTCATGGAGGGGCCGAACCCCTCCTTGCCCGCGTTAATGAGTGTGGCTTCGCGGCGGGCGAGTTCGAGGATTTCCGGCGTGACCAGCCGGTCGTGAATCACCACGTCAGCGGCATCAAGCGCCTTGCGGGCCTTGAGCGTGAGAAGTTCGGGGTCGCCGGGGCCGGCGCCGACAAAGGCCACGTGACCGTCACGATCTTGCGCGGTTTCGTATTTGTTCAGAAGGGTTTGCAGGGTGCCGTTCACCTGTTCCTCGCCGCCTTCATCCATGGCACGGGGACCTTCGTTGAAGTAGTAATCGGCCCAGAAATCACGGCGACGACGGCCCATGGGCAGAACCTCGACCGCTTTGCGGAACGCCTTGCCGAGGCGCGCGAGGGTGCCAAGCGTGGCGGGCAGGCGCGCCTCCAGATCGGCCTTGATGGAGCGTGCAAGGACAGGGGCTGCGCCCTCGGTGCCGATGGCCACGGTTACAGGATCACGATCGACGATGGCGGGTGTGATGAACTGGCTGTCGCCAAGGTTGTCGACAATATTGACCAGAGCCCCATCGGCGCGGGCGATGGCGGCTGTGCGGGCATCTTCCGCGTCGTCCTCGTCGGCAGCATAGAAGAGCGCCGCCCCAGCCGTGTCACCGGGCGCCATGGCGCGGCGGTGCAGGGTCAGGCGGCCTTCGTCGGCCCAATTCGTGATTTCGGGCGCAGGCGAGGGGGCGAAGACGATGATCTGGGCTTCGGCCTTGAATAACAGGCGCAGCTTGGCAAGCGCGGCCTCACCGCCGCCGGACAGGACGATGCGACGCCCTTCGACGGCAAGAAAGATCGGAAA
The DNA here is from genome assembly GCF_009669325.1 of Roseovarius bejariae. NCBI lineage: Bacteria > Pseudomonadati > Pseudomonadota > Alphaproteobacteria > Rhodobacterales > Roseobacteraceae > Roseovarius > Roseovarius bejariae. The sequence goes on along the minus strand of NZ_SZWE01000001.1, from coordinate 98,068 downwards.
ATGTTTCATGGCCGTTGCCTCGTGATCTGTTTGACACTCGGCCCAATATAGAATTTATTCCCGTCAAATGGCTATATGGCCGTCGAATTAAGAACACACGTTCCATATCGAGTTTGAGTTTTGGGGCGTGTTCCGGAAAAAAGGAAAAACGGGAATGGCTGTCCGTCTTGATGAACTGGATCGGAAAATTCTTGTGCAGCTGCAACGCGATGGTGGGCAGTCGCTGGATGAAATCGCCAAGGTCGTGGGCAGTTCCAAGACACCTGTCTGGAACCGGATTCGCAAGATGCGCGAAGGGGGAATCATCAAGCAGCAGACCTTCCTGCTGGATGCCGAGGCGCTGGGGTTCGAGGCCTGTTTTTTCGTCTTGATCCGCACGTCAGAGCATGATGCCGAATGGCAGGGTGCCTTCTTGCAAGCCTTGCGGGACCGGCCCGAAGTGCAGGAGGCGCATCGCTTGGCGGGGGATATCGATTATATCCTGAAGGTGCGAGTGGCCAATGCGCGGGCCTACGACATATTCTATCAGGCGTTGATTTCAGAGGTGAAGGTGCATAACGTGACGGCCCTTCTCTCGATGGAAGAGATCAAATCCACCACCATGCTGCCGCTTTGACAGTGGTTAAACTGTCGCTTCCAACGCATTGATAATAGGTGTAAAATCGCTCTGCTTAAGGCTCGCGCCACCGACAAGGGCCCCATCGACATTGGAGACACCGAAGATGTCTGCGGCATTGCCCGGCTTGACCGAGCCGCCGTAGAGAATGCGCATGTCTTGTGCTGCGGCGCCGAAACGATCGATCAGGGATTTTCGAATGAAATCATGAACTTCGGCGATTTGCTCTAGCGTGGCGACCTTGCCGGTTCCGATGGCCCAGACGGGTTCGTAGGCAATGACAGTGTTATATGGCGTGGCCCCGTCAGGAATCGAGCCGCTGAGCTGTTTGGCAATGATATCAAGGGTTTGACCCGCTTCGCGTTCATCGAGAGTTTCGCCAATGCAAATCACGGCGATCAGGCCCGCATCATGGGCAGCCTGCGCTTTGGACTGCACCAAAGTATTGTTTTCATTATGATTCTCGCGGCGCTCGGAATGGCCGACGATGACCGCTGTGCCCCCCGCGTCGGCCACCATGGGGGCCGAGGTGTCGCCGGTATGCGCGCCGGAGGCCGCAGGATGGCAGTCCTGCGCCCCAATATCTAGTGGTTTATCGGCGGTTAACGCGGCGGCTTGCATGAGCAGGGTGGCAGGCGGGCAGATCAGGATATCGACGCTTGGGTCGCTGTGTGCGGCGATGATGGCGTTGAGGTCTTCCAAGGCGGCGCGGGTACCGTTCATCTTCCAGTTGCCCGCGGCAAGTTTGCGTGTCATGCGTGATCTGTCCCGTTTTATTGTTTTTATTCAGTGCCTTGAGGCGGGCTTTTACATGCCTTCGAACTTGATGGACTCACCGCAGCCACAGGCCTCGGAGACATTGGGATTGTTGAAGACAAACCCCGACTCCAACAAGGATGTCTGAAAGTCGATCTCGGTTCCGAACAGGAACATTTGCGCCATGGGGGCGATCATCACCCTTGCGCCATCCTGTTCGACCACTTCATCATGTGGGTCGACCTCGGTGACATACTCCATGGTGTATTCCATGCCCGCACAGCCGCCTTTCTTGACGCCAATGCGCAGACCCTGATGGCCGTCCTTGTCCATCAGTTTCGCGATCTGGCTGGCGGCGGCAGGGGTCATGCTGACCGCTTGCTTGCCGGGAATTCCGAACATGAGGTTTGGCCTCCAACCTATTGAATGGTTTACATAAAGCCCAGCTCAAGGCGGGCTTCGTCGCTCATCATGTCCATGCCCCAGGGTGGATCCCAGACGAGTTCGACATCGACCTGCTTGACGCCTGCGACGGGTTCGATCGCCTCGGCCACCCATCCGGGCATTTCGCCGGCCACGGGACAGCCCGGTGCCGTCAATGTCATGATCACGCGCACGGCATTATCCTCGGAAATCTCGATCGTGTAGATCAGGCCCAGATCGTAAATATTCACTGGAATTTCAGGGTCATAGACCGTACGGCAAGCCTCGACCAGTTGATCGTAGAGCGGGTGCTCGGTGCTGGAGGGCGCGATCAGGGGGGTGCCTTCGAGGGGTTCGGGGCTGTGCGTCATGGTAGGTTCCTGCGGTTATCCTGACAGAACATATAAGATTTATGATCCGCTTCGTCCAGTGGTGCATGGCATCGTACGAGTCGTACGAAAAAAACCGAGTTTCGTACGAAAATCACGGCTTATCCGCTTGCTGCCGTACGACTCGTACGAAACCGGCGGATCACTGTTTGGATTTCGCCTTGGCCGGGGCGGTCTTGCGGCGGCGGACCGGGGCCGGGCGGACGCGGCTTTCGATCTGGTCATAGAGCTTGCCGACGATGTTCTTGCCGGTGGAATTCTCGATGCCTTCGAAGCCGGGGGAAGAATTCACTTCGAGCACTTTCGGCCCGGCCTCGGAGCGCAGGAGATCGACCCCGGCCATGTTGAGATTGAAGGCCTTAGCGGCGCGGATCGCGGTTTCGCGTTCTTCCTTGTTGATGCGCACGGATTTGGCCGATCCGCCCCGGTGCAGGTTGGAGCGGAAATCTCCATCGGCGCCGGTGCGTTTCATCGAGGCCACTACCTTGCCGCCGATCACGAGGCAGCGGATATCCTCACCGGCGGCTTCCTTGACGAAATCCTGCACGAGGAAGTTGGCCTTGAGGCCCCGGAAGGCGTCGATCACGGATTCGGCGGCCTTCTTGGTTTCGGCCAGCACCACGCCTTTGCCTTGGGTGGATTCGAGAAGTTTGACGATCAGGGGTGCGGTGCCCACGAGACCGATGAGGTTGCCGGTATCCTTGGGGGAGGCGGCGAAGGCGGTGTTGGGCATGCCGATCTTGGCGCGAGCCATGATCTGATGGGCATAGAGCTTGTCCCGGCTGGCCGAGATGCCGTCGCTGCCGTTCACGCAATAGGTGCCGATGGTTTCGAACTGCCGGATGATGGCCGTGCCGTAGGGGGTGATCGAGGCCCCGATCCGTGGAATGATGGCGTCGAAGCGCGGCAGGCGCTTGCCATCGTAATGCACCTCGGGGGCCATAGCGTTGATCGCCATGTAACAGCGGGTGGTGTTGATGACTTCGACGGAATGGCCACGTTTTTCGCCTTCTTCCACGAGGCGGCGGGTGGAATAGTTATCCTCACGCGACAGGACGGCGATGCGCAGGGCGCGGTTGGGCTGTACCTCGCGCATTCGGGTGGTGTGGTAGACATCGTAACTGAGTTCGGGTTGCAGGAAGCGATCGGTGGCCTGAATCGAGATATGATCTTTGAGGGCCTGACGGCCAAGCAGCATCCGCGATGTCATGGAGGAGCGATTGGTCAGCGTGATCTCGATGGGCCATGCGTCGCCGTTCACCGATAGCGTGCTTTCGATCACGTAGCGCAGTTCTTTTTCGCCGTTGGACGAGGCCACCTCGCGCCGGTCGATGATCGGGGCCGAGCAGGGGATCACCAGATCGTCACGCCCGGGAATGGGGTGGACGGTGAACCGCACCTTGGGTTTGGAGCTTGGCCCGAAGGTTTCGATGTCAAAGGCATGCAGCGCCGAGGTACGCGCGCCGGTATCGACCTTGGCGCGCAGGGCGGGTACGCCCAGATCCGGTAAGCTGATCCATTCCTCCCATCCGAATTGCAGGGGTTCGGCGGGGGGTACGGTATCACTCATGGGTCAGCCTTCTTGTCATGGGGCGTGATTTGCCCGATATGGGCGAAACCAGCATATGAGGCTCTGATGACAGCATTATTCGGCTTCGAACTCAAGGCCACCGATGGGGCGGCCCGGACCGGCGTGATTTCGACCCCGCGGGGCGAGGTGCGCACACCGGCCTTCATGCCGGTGGGCACGGCGGCGACGGTCAAGGCGATGATGCCCGAGTCGGTCCGGGACACCGGGGCCGATATCCTGCTGGGCAATACCTATCATTTGATGCTGCGGCCGACGGCGGAGCGGATCGACCGTTTGGGCGGGTTGCACAGGTTCATGAACTGGGAGCGGCCCATCCTGACCGACAGCGGCGGGTTTCAGGTGATGAGCCTTGCGGGGCTTCGTAAGCTCACCGAAGAGGGGGTGACCTTCAAGAGCCATATCGACGGGTCCAAGCACGCGTTGACGCCCGAGCGGTCGATGGAGATTCAGCGGCTGTTGGGCAGTGACATCGTGATGTGTTTCGATGAGTGCCCGGCGCTTCCCGCCACGGATGAGGAAGTGGCCCGCGCGATGCGCCTGTCGATGCGGTGGGCGGCGCGGTCGAAGGAAGCCTTCGGCGACCGGCCCGGTCATGCGCTCTTTGGCATCATGCAGGGGGGCGTGAACCAAGAGCTGCGCGAGGAATCGGCGCAGGCGCTGAAAGAGATCGGATTTGACGGTTATGCCATCGGCGGTCTGGCCGTGGGCGAGGGGCAGGAGGCGATGTTCGGCGTGTTGGATTATGCGCCGGGCTACCTGCCGCAAGACAAGCCGCGGTATTTGATGGGCGTGGGCAAGCCTGACGATATTGTCGGCGCCGTGAAACGTGGCGTGGACATGATGGATTGCGTGTTGCCGTCGCGATCGGGGCGTACCGGGCAGGTGTTCACCCGGCATGGGCAGTTGAACATCAAGAACGCCCGCCATCAGGACGACCCGCGGCCTTTGGACGAGGACTGCACCTGTCCGGCCTGCCGGAACTATTCACGCGCTTATCTGCATCATGTGTTCCGGTCCCAGGAGATCATCAGTTCCATGCTGCTGACGTGGCACAATCTGCATTACTATCAGCAGATCATGGACGGGATGCGGCAGGCCATTGCCGAGGGCCGCTTTGCCGAGTGGGAGACCGCGTTCCACAAGGGGCGCGAGGCCGGAGATATTGAGCGGCTTTGATAATTCAGACACCCGGACCAATCACCGGGTCTTCAATAAAAAGTCTTGCGGTGCGGCGCTTTGCGGAAATTGACGCGAATGCGGGGCAATGAGGTCTTGTGACTGCTTACGCGCGCGGGCAAACTGTGCGGCAATTGGTTGAAACGGGGGCAGGTGCGCCCCAAGTTAACACCCAGGAAACGCGGAGGTGGGCGCGGCTGCCTGTGACAGGGGCCCGGATCACCTGCCAAGAACGAAGGAAACGAGCATGCAAGAGCCTCTCAACGCATCTTACCCCGTGCTGCCGCTGCGCGATATCGTGGTTTTTCCCCACATGATCGTGCCGCTGTTCGTGGGCCGTGAAAAATCGGTCCGGGCACTGGAAGAGGTGATGCAGGACGACAAGCACATCCTGCTGAGCAGTCAGATCGACGCCAGCGAGGATGATCCTGCGAGCGATGGAATTTACGACAGCGGTGTGTTGGCCAATGTGCTGCAACTGCTGAAACTGCCCGATGGCACCGTGAAGGTGCTGGTCGAGGGTGTGGCGCGGGTGCGGATCACCGAATACCTTGAAAACGACAATTATTTCGAGGCGCGCGCCGAATACCTGACCGAGATGCCGGGCGATCAGGCGACGATTGACGCGCTGTTGCGCACCGTCAGCGACGAATTCGAGCGCTATGCCAAGGTGAAAAAGAACATCCCCGAAGAAGCCTTGGCCGCGGTCAGTGAATCCGAGGAGCCCGCCAAGCTGGCCGATCTGGTGGCCGGGCATCTGGGCATCGAGGTGGAGCAAAAGCAGGACCTGCTGGAAACGCTGAGCGTGAGCGAGCGTCTGGAGAAGGTTTACGGCCTGATGCAGGGCGAGATGAGCGTTTTGCAGGTCGAGAAAAAGATCAAGACGCGCGTCAAGAGCCAGATGGAGCGCACGCAGCGCGAGTATTACTTGAATGAGCAGATGAAGGCCATTCAGAAGGAACTGGGCGACGGCGAAGAGGGCGAAGGCGAAATTGCCGAGCTTGAGAATCGCATTGCCGAGACCAAGCTTTCCAAGGAAGCCCGCGAAAAGGCCGAAGGCGAGCTGAAGAAGCTCAAGAACATGAGCCCGATGAGCGCCGAGGCGACCGTGGTGCGCAACTATCTGGATTGGATGCTGTCCATCCCGTGGGGCAAGAAATCCCGCGTGAAGAAGGATCTGAGCCGCGCAGAGAAGATCCTCGATACCGATCACTATGGCCTTGAGAAGGTCAAGGAACGGATCGTCGAATATCTGGCGGTGCAGCAACGCTCGAAGAAGCTGAAAGGGCCGATCATGTGCCTTGTCGGCCCGCCGGGTGTGGGGAAAACCTCGCTCGGGGAGAGTGTTGCGCGCTCGACGGGGCGTGAGTTCATCCGCATCAGCCTTGGTGGCGTGCGTGACGAGAGCGAAATCCGTGGTCACCGCCGGACTTACATCGGGTCGATGCCCGGTAAGATCATTCAGGCGTTGAAGAAGGCCAAGACGACCAATCCGCTGATCCTGCTCGATGAGATCGACAAGATGGGGCAGGATTTCCGGGGCGATCCGGCGTCGGCGATGCTTGAGGTTCTGGACCCCGAGCAGAATGCGACATTCGTAGACCACTATTTGGAAGTGGAATACGATCTGAGCGACGTGATGTTCCTGACCACGGCGAACTCCTACAACATGCCGGGGCCGCTTCTGGACCGGATGGAGATCATTCCGCTGGCGGGCTACACCGAGGACGAAAAGCGCGAGATCGCCAAGCAGCACCTGCTGCCCAAGCAGATCAAGAACCATGGTCTGAAGAAGGGCGAATTCGCGCTGACCGACGAGGCGCTGACCGATATCATCCGGCATTACACGCGTGAGGCCGGTGTGCGGAACCTTGAGCGTGAATTGGCCAAGGTGGCGCGGAAAGCGGTGACCAAGATCATCAAGAAAGAGGCCGAGTCCATCGAGGTGACGCCGGAGAACCTTGGTGATTTCCTTGGGGTCAAGAAGTTCAAGTATGGCCTTGCCGAAGAGAAGGACCAGGTGGGTGTCGTGACCGGCCTTGCCTATACTTCGGTCGGCGGTGAGCTTTTGAACATCGAGGCGGTGCGCCTGCCGGGCAAGGGCCGGATGAAGACCACCGGTACGCTTGGCGACGTGATGAAGGAAAGCATCGATGCCGCTTCAAGCTATGTGCGGTCGATCAGCCCGGAGATTGGGGTGAAGCCGCCGAAGTTCGAGAAGTGGGATATCCACGTGCACGTCCCCGAGGGGGCCACACCCAAGGACGGGCCGAGCGCCGGTTTGGCGATGGTCACCTCGATCGTGTCGGTCCTGACCGGGATTCCCGTACGCAAGGACATTGCCATGACGGGCGAGGTCACATTGCGCGGCAACGCGCTTGCCATTGGCGGCTTGAAAGAAAAGCTGTTGGCGGCGCTGCGCGGCGGGATCAAGACCGTTCTCATCCCGCGTGAGAACGAGAAGGACCTTGTCGAGATTCCCGACAACGTGAAAGAGGGGCTGGATATCATCCCCGTCGATCACGTGCGCGACGTTCTGAAACTGGCGCTGGTGCGCAAGCCGGAGCCGGTGGAATGGGACGAGGAGGCCGAAGAAGCCGCCGCCGCCGAAGCCGCGTTGAAAAGCGGCGATGGCGCGGGGGCGACAGCCCATTAAGCATCGGCGCTTGTAAAACATCATCGCAACCCCGTCAGAGCGATCTGGCGGGGTTGTGTCTGTTCAGGGTGTCATCTTTGTGCCGGGTCAGGCCCCTTTGCCGACGATGATCAACACAACCGTCAGCATGGCGATCAGCCCTTGGATATTGTCCGACGAGGCGTTTTCTATGGTGTCCTCGGCGATCACCTCGGGTGTGACCACGGGGTCTGAGAGGTTGCCTGCAAAGGCAGGGGTGGCAAGGCTGAAGCTTGCCATGGCAAGGATGGCTGCAATGGTATTTTTCACGGTTATCTTCCCCAGATAGTACTCCGGAAAGTTAACGTTGCGGAAGGCGGTCGGTCAACTCAGGCTTGGCTTTAGGCCTTATTTTACGATAGGCTGACACCAATCGAGCAACAAATTGAGGCCAAAATGAGCACGCGGAGCAGAACAAGTACCTCCAAACGGTCGAAAACCACGAAGAGCCGCAGCAAATCCACAACACCGCCCACTTCGGGCACACGCAAGGCCGCACCGAAACCGACACAAGCCAAGAGCGCATCCACGGGGGCGAAAGCCGCGGGTGCACCTTCGGCACCGAAGGCGACGGTGGTCACTGAAACCACCCCGACCACCACAGCGCCGATGATGAAGAAGAAAGAGCTGATCGAGGCAGTTGTCGAGCGTTCGGGCGTGCGCAAGAAATTTGCCAAGCCCGCGATCGAGGCGATGATGGAGGTTTTGGGAGAGGCGATCGCCGAGGGCCGTGACCTGAACCTTCCACCCATGGGCAAGATCAAACAACAGCGGACCAAAGAAGCCGCGAATGTACGGGTGACAGTGGCCAAGATCCGGCAGAGCAAGGAAGCCGGAGCGGCGAAGGATCTGGAAGGTCCAGAAAATCCAAAACAGGGTGTTGCAGAGGCTGCGGAGTGACGGTAATGAACCCGTCAACGGGTGATTAGCTCAGTGGTAGAGCGCTTCGTTCACATCGAAGATGTCAGAAGTTCGAATCTTCTATCACCCACCATGAATTGCGAAAGGCGCGTCCCGATACGGTGACGCGCCTTTTTTCATGTTATCCATCCATAGGATGGGGTGCTCGGTTATTCCGGAAGCGGGAGCGGGGCCGCGGAACTGCCGCCGCCAGCCGTGACCAAGGCTGTGAAAAACACGATGCCCAAGAGTATCCAAAGGGTTGCCTCGGGGCCGATGCTGCCTTCTGGCACGCTGCCTTGAGTCGAAACCGTGGCTTGTTGTATTTGTTCGGCGCTCATCTTGGCCGTTTCCTGGGCCTGAACGGTGCCTGTGAAGGCAATGAGGATGGCAAAGGCCATCGCGGTTACGAGATTCTTCATGATGTCCCCCAATGTGGTTGGCCCTCATGACAAATACCAATGACATCAATACCTTCGCACCCGTTTCTCACGAAGATAGAAAAAACCGTATCACAGGAATCGCCATGACCCAAATCGTCTCTCACTGGATGATTTTGGGCATGTAAATACAATTTTACGGCGATCATGGTGGCGGTCGGGAGAAAGCTGTCACAAGACCCTTGCGCAATCTGAAAAGCCGGGCTAATAGGCGCGGTGCGGGTCGTTAGCTCAGTTGGTAGAGCGCTTCGTTTACACCGAAGATGTCGGGAGTTCGAGCCTCTCACGACCCACCATTTCCCCCACCGCGCCGATGGTTCAGAAAAACGGTGACATCTGATCGAGTTGCTGAAGCCAACCGTCCCCTGAAACGGCCAGCGTAAAGACGGCGGGAAGCCCGATGAGAAAGCCCGTCACGATGATCATGGCGGTGCCGAAGCCTTTGAACATGCTGCATTTCCTTCTGATAATTACCTGTTGCTGGGCTGGAAATAGCGGGCGGGGGTCGTATGGCAACTTGACCGGGCGAGATGCGCCGGAATGCCGCGCCGGAACGAAGCGACGAAAAATGCGACATGGATATGAAAGAGGCGCTTGACGGGGGCAGGCGGGCGGCGTAAACCGCCCCTCACGCAGCGGGCGGTTGTAGCTCAGCTGGTTAGAGTGCCGGCCTGTCACGCCGGAGGTCGCGGGTTCGAGCCCCGTCAACCGCGCCACTGCTGCGTATCATCCAGACATTCGATATAGCGTTGCGGGCATGTTATCCCGTTTTTCCGATGACTGTCGCACCTCGGGAATATGTCGGTATCGCATCGGTGAATTTATCCGCCAAAAGCCCATTGACGGGGGCGGGGGCGTGATTTAATCAGCGCCTCACGCGCGGTTGTAGCTCAGTTGGTTAGAGTGCCGGCCTGTCACGCCGGAGGTCGCGGGTTCGAGCCCCGTCAACCGCGCCATTTTCCCAAAATACGATGCGAGCAGGCCCATGGGTGGATTCATTGACAGGCTTCCTTGGTGGATCGTGGGATTCATGGTGCTGACACTGGGATTGGCGCCTTACAGCCCTGAACCACATATCTGGGAAAAGCTGAAGATGCTGGTCGCGGGCGATTTGCACCGCGGATTGGATTGGTTCGATCTGATCCTGCATTCGGGGCCTTGGGCCCTGGCGCTTACAAAGGGCGCGCGGGCGGTGTCGAAATCTTGAAAAGATTTCGGTCCGATGTCTTTTGAAGACATCGGCGTGGTCTTAACTGGTGAAGAACGCCTTTAGGGCCGCTGTCGTTTCCTGTGGAGCCGTGTCGGGGAAGAAATGACCGCCGGGAATGGCCCGGGCCTGCATCTGGGTGCATTTGGCGGCCCATGTTTCGGAGACATCGTAATGCTTGGCCATGGCCCCATCGGCGCCATAGAGCACCAGAGTCGGGCAGCTGATCCGTTGGGTCAGGTCGGCGCTGTCGTGGGCCATGTCGAAACTCAGGGTCGCGCGGTAATCGTTGCACATGCCGCGGATCGTGTCCGGGTCGCGCCATGCGGTGCGGTAGGCGGTGAGTTGGTCGGTGTCGAAGTCTGACAGGTCCGCACCGCCCCAACCCAGAAGGCAGGATTGATAGTAGGTGTCCGGGTCGTAACCGATGAGGGTTTCGGGGAAGGGTGCGGGCTGGGCCAGAAAGAACCAGTGGTAATAGGCCGTCGCGACCGCCTGTTTAAGGTCGGACAGAAGGGTATGGGTTGGTACGATGTCCATCACGCAGGCCCGGGTGACGCATTGCGGGGCATCAAGCGCCAGCCGGTGGGTCACACGCCCGCCGCGATCATGGCCCGCGACGGCGAAGTGCTCATGCCCCAAGTGGGCCATGAGCAGGCGCATATCCTCGGCCATAGCGCGGAAGCTGTATGCGCTGACCTCCTGTGGTTTGCCAGAGGCGCCATAGCCGCGCAGGTCGGTGCAGATGACGGTATGGGTTTTGGCCAGTTCGGGCGCGATGGACGCCCACATGGCGCGGGTTTGCGGGAAGCCGTGCAGCAAAAGCAGCGGCGGGCCGGAGCCGCCCTTGGTATAGGCGATGTCCTGACCCGCGAGGGTGACGCTGTGATCGGTGAAACCGGGAATGATCATGCGTCTTGCGTCAGGCGGTGCAGGATGCGTGCCCAGCTTCTGGTGCCTTTGTGGAAGCTTTCCAGATCGTATTTTTCGTTGGGTGAGTGGATCGCGTCGTCATCCTTGCCGAAGCCAACCAGCATGGCGTTCATGCCGAGGATCGTGCCGAAGTGTCCGGCGATGGGGATGGAGCCGCCGCAACCGACGAAGGCGGCAGGCTCGGGCCATTCGTCTGAGAGGGCCTGACGGGCGGCCTCGAAGGCGGGGTCGGTGTTGTCCATGATCGAGGCGGGCGATGCACCGTGGCCTTTGAAGTCCACGCTGCAATCCTCGGGCAGGCGGGATTGCACGAAGGCGCGGAAGGCCTCGCGCAGTTTCAGGGGGTCTTGCCCCTCGACCAGTCGGAAGCTGATCTTGGCGTGGGCCTGTGCCGGTAGGACGGTCTTGAAGCCATCGCCGGTGTAGCCGCCCCATATGCCGTTGACCTCGGCCGTGGGGCGGGACCAGATCATTTCCAGCGGGGTGCGGTCGGATTCGCCTGCGGGTTTCGACAGGCCGACGCCGCCAAGGAAGCTTTGCCAGTCGAATCCGAGGCCATCCCATTGCTGGCGGACCTCGTCTGTCAATTCGGGGATGCCATCGTAGAACCCGGGGATGGTGACCCGGCCCTTGTCGTCGTGCAGGTCGGCCAGCACCTTGGACATGACGCGGATCGGGTTCATGGCGAGGCCACCGAAAAACCCCGAGTGCAGATCGACGCGAGGGCCGGTGATGGTGAATTCCTCGGAGAGCATGCCGCGCAGCATGGTGACGATGGCGGGGGTTTTCGACTGGAACAGGCCGGTGTCGCAAATCAGCGCCAGATCGGCGCGCAACTCATCGGCGTTTTCTTCCATGAAGGGCGTGAGGGAGGGGGAGCCTGATTCTTCCTCGCCTTCGAAAAAGAAGGTGATGGAGCAGGGCAGGGTGCCGTTGACTTCTTTCCATGCGCGGCAGGCCTCGACGAAGGTCATGAGCTGGCCCTTGTCGTCGGAGCTACCGCGGCCGCGGATCACGCGACCATTGGGGGTGTCTTCGAGTTGCGGATCGAAGGGGTCGCTTTCCCACAGGTCGAGCGGATCGACCGGCTGCACGTCATAATGGCCGTAAAACAGAAGGTGCGGGCCGGGGCCTTCGACATGACCCACGACCATCGGATGACCGGGCGTTGGGCGCTTTTCGGCCTTTATGCCAAGGCTTTGCAGGTCTTTTACCAGCCAATCGGCGGCACTTTGGCAATGCTCGGCATAGGCCGGATCGGTGGAGATCGAGGGGATGCGCAGAAGCTCCAGCAGGCGGTCCGTGGCCTCGGGCAATTGGTCGTCAATGCGGGATAAAACGGCGTCGATGGACATGGCAGCTTCCTTCGGATACGTGGTATTTTCGCGCGAAGGTAACAGCGCGCACAGGACTGTCCAGCAACTTGATCAAAGTCAAAGCTCATGGGGGCGTCAAATTGTAACCTGTTGCGTGAGAGGTGCGCGCGATATATGCATCTAAGTTGATGAATATGTTAGTCCTGAGGAGGACTACGGCGTATGAGAGGCAATCTCATGCGGATACGACCAAGGAGGGGAACCCGTTGGATTATTCGGCTCAGTTGGATGCGGCGATTGCAAAGCTGCATGAGGAAGGGCGGTATCGCACCTTCATCGACATTGAACGCCAGAAGGGCCAGTTCCCCCATGCCACATGGCGCAAGCCCGATGGCAGCGAGCAACCGATCACCGTCTGGTGTGGTAATGACTACCTTGGGATGGGGCAGCATCCCGTGGTTCTGGAGGCCATGCACGAAGCGATTGACGCCACCGGCGCGGGCTCGGGCGGGACGCGGAACATTTCCGGGACCACCGTTTATCACAAGCGGCTGGAGGCGGAGCTTGCCGATTTGCACGGCAAGGAAGCCGCGCTTTTGTTCACCAGCGCCTATATCGCCAATGACGCGACGCTGAGCACCCTGCCCAAGCTGTTCCCCGGCCTGATCATCTATTCGGACGAGTTGAACCATGCCTCGATGATCGAAGGCGTGCGCCGCAATGGCGGGGCCAAGCGGATTTTCCGCCACAACGACGTGGAGCACCTGCGCGAGTTGATGGCGGCGGACGACCCCAAGGCGCCCAAGCTGATCGCATTTGAATCGGTGTATTCGATGGATGGCGATTTCGGGCCGATCGAGGCGATTTGCGATCTGGCCGATGAATTCGGCGCGCTGACTTATATCGACGAAGTTCATGCCGTGGGCATGTATGGGGCCCGTGGCGCGGGAATTTGTGAACGTGACCGCCTGATGCACCGTCTGGACATTATCAACGGCACGCTGGCCAAGGCCTATGGCGTGATGGGTGGCTATATCGCGGCATCTGCAAAAATGTGTGATGCGGTAAGGAGTTACGCGCCGGGTTTCATCTTTTCGACCTCGCTGGCGCCGACCCTGGCGGCGGGGGCGACGGCCTCGGTTGCCTTTCTGAAGACGGCAGAGGGGCAGAAGCTACGGGATGAACATCAGACGCAGGCCAAGATTCTCAAGACACGGCTAAAGGGCATGGGCCTGCCGTTGATCGACCACGGCAGCCATATCGTGCCGGTGATCGTGGGCGACCCGGTCCACACCAAGAAATTGTCGGATATGCTGTTGGATGGCTACGGCATTTACGTACAACCGATCAATTTCCCGACCGTTCCGCGCGGGACCGAGCGCTTGCGGTTCACCCCATCGCCGGTACACGGGCCGGGTGAAATGGATGCTTTGATCCGGGCAATGGATGAACTTTGGAGCCATTGTGCGCTGAATCGCGCCGAATTAACCGGGTGATCCCGGCAAAGGTGCAAAAACCCTTGCGGTGTGTTAAAATTCACTAAACAAACGTGAAAACGCTCGAATCGGGACAGTAGAGCGTGAGCAGCATCGCTAAGGGGCAGGTTGCATGATAGGGCGCCGTTTTTCGCGCAAGCCGGAAGATGAAGATATTGAACCGCGCGGGTTCGATGATTTTGAGCTTCGCCTTGGCGACATGATGCGCGGTGAGCGTGCAACCCTTGGAAAATCCCTTCTGGACGTCGAACGCGAGCTTCGCATCAAGGCAAGCTATATCGCGGCTATTGAAAACGCCGACCCCGATGCATTTGATACGCCCGGCTTTATCCCCGGTTACGTGCGGTCCTATGCGCGATACCTGAACATGGACCCCGACCGTGCTTTTGCGGCCTTCTGTGCGGAAAGCGGATTTACGACCGCGCATGGCATGTCGGCCGAGGCATCAAGCCGCCGGAAACCCGAAACCTCGGCGCGGATGACCTCGCAGGCGAAGAAATCAACCGATCCCCTGATGTCGCCGAGCACACCTTTTGTGCCCGCCTCGGAGAGCTTCCTGGCCCGGATCGAGCCGGGGGCCATCGGGTCGGCCTTGGTGCTTCTGACGTTGATCGGCGGGATTGGCTATGGCGGATGGAGCGTGTTGAACGAGGTGCAGCGCGTGCAGGTTGCGCCGATTGAGAACACGCCCGACGTCTTGTCGGATCTCGACCCGCTGCAAACCGCGACACGAACGGATGAGAACGATGAGGCTCAGGTCGCCGGTGGCTTTGCCGCACCGGAGGCCGAGGAGCGTCTGGACCGTCTGTATCGCCCCGAGGCCCTGGATGTGCCGGTGATGGTGGCACGGGATGCGCCGATTTCCACGCTGAGCCCGGCGCAGGTGGGCCTGTTGCGCCCCGACCTGCCTGAGGCCGACCGCGAGTCGATCGATGTGGCGGTGACCGAGGCACAGGAACGCCCCAGCCCCCAGGTTCTGGAAACGCCGCCTGCGGGGGTTCGGATGGTTGCCGTACGCCCGGCATGGGTGCGTGTACGGGCCGCCGATGGTACGGTGATCTACGAGGGCATCATGAACGCGGGCGACACATGGGATGTGCCCGCCACCGAGGAGCCCCCGACCCTTCGTGTGGGGGAATCGGGCGCGATCTATTTCAACGTCAACGGACAGCATTACGGCCCCGCCGGGGCGCGTGGACAGGTCACATCCGATCTGGCGCTGGACGCAACGGACCTGACCGAGGGCTACGATGTGGCGGACATGACCCGGGACGAGGATCTGTCGCGTTATGTGGCGGAATTGCGGGCTGGCGATGTGCCGCAGGAGACGCCTGCGCCTGAGTGATTGCAGCGCGGGGTCAAGCGCCCTATTTTCCCCTCAAGACAGTACCAAATCCCTGAAGGGGGCCTGATGTCGCTCAATCCTATTCGTCCGTGGCGTAATATATACCGCCGCAAGAGCCGCCAGATTCATGTGGGCAATGTGCCGGTTGGGGGTGATGCACCAATTTCCGTGCAGACCATGACCAATACCGACACCACCGATGTCGCGGCCACCGTGGCCCAGGTACAGGCGGCGGCCGAGGTGGGCGCGGACATCGTGCGGGTGTCTGTGCCGGATGAGGCCAGTGCCCGCGCGTTGAAAGACATCGTACGCGAAAGCCCGGTGCCCATCGTGGCGGATATTCATTTCCATTACCGTCGCGGGATCGAGGCCGCCGAGGCCGGGGCGGCCTGTTTGCGGATCAACCCGGGCAATATCGGCGATGAAAAGCGTGTGCGAGAGGTGATCGCAGCAGCGCGTGATCATGGCTGTTCCATGCGGATCGGGGTGAATGCCGGGAGCCTCGAAAAGCACCTCTTGGAAAAATACGGCGAGCCGTGCCCCGATGCCATGGTCGAGTCCGGCATGGAGCATATGCGCATCCTGCAAGATAACGATTTCCACGACTTCAAGATCAGTGTGAAAGCCAGTGACGTCTTCATGGCCGCTGCCGCCTATCAGCAATTGGCCGAGGCCTGTGACGCGCCCATCCACCTTGGGATCACCGAGGCCGGCGGGTTGATGAGCGGGACGATCAAATCCTCCATCGGGCTGGGGCAGCTTTTGTGGATGGGGATTGGTGATACAATGCGCGTGAGCCTGTCGGCCGACCCGGTGGAAGAGGTGAAGGTTGGCTATGAGATTTTGAAATCGCTTGGCCTGCGACACCGGGGGGTGAATATCATCTCCTGTCCAAGCTGTGCGCGGCAAGGCTTTGACGTGATCAAGACGGTCGAAGCACTGGAGCAGCGGTTGGAGCACATCAAGACCCCCATGAGCCTGAGCATCATCGGCTGTGTGGTGAATGGCCCCGGTGAAGCGCTGATGACCGATGTGGGCTTTACCGGCGGTGGCGCGGGCAGCGGGATGGTCTATCTGGCCGGGAAGGCCAGCCACAAGATGACCAACGACCAGATGATCGACCACATCGTCGAGCAGGTCGAAAAGCGCGCCGAGGAGATCGAGGCAGGCAAGGCCGAGGCCACGGCGGCGGAATAACCCTAGCGGATCAGGTTGACGCGAAGCCTTAACCGGCGCTTGGCCGCTTGCGGCAGGTGCCGGTTAAGGCGTTTGTTGATCAGCCCGAAAAACCCGATGACCAGCAGCGTCAGCAGGATGAAATAGCCCGCGAGAATGGGGTAGGGGACGAAGGGGTTGAACGTCTTGTCGGCAAAGTAGCTGGCGTAATAGAGCGCATCGCCCCTTTGTTGCCACGCCGGAAAGCCCGAGAAGAAGACAAGCGTCGTGGCGTGAAACAGGAAGATCGCCTCGTTCGTGTAGGCGGGCCAGGCCAGCCGCAGCATGGTGGGCCAGATGATCCGGCGGAACCGCGCCCAACCCGAGAAGCCATAGGCATCGGCGGCTTCCACATCGCCCTTGGGAATGGAGCGCAGGGCACCATAGAAAATCTCGCCCGAGTAGGCGGCGGTGTTGAGGAAAAGCACGATCAGCGCGCCCAGCCATGCCGCCGAGAAGGGATCGAAGATCGGGGCGACGGTCTTTAGCGATTGAAAGGCGAAATAGGCGAAGAAGAACTGGATGAAGAGCGGTGAGCCGCGGAAGACGAAGATGAACCATTCCGAAGCTTTGCGTAGAATCCGGTTTTTCGAGAACTTGCCGAGGGCCACGGTCGTCGCGAGGAAAAAGCCGCTGAACAGGGCCAGTACGCCGAAGTAGATGTTCCACAGAAGGCCGGAGCCGATCAGGGTTACCTGTTGGCAGAGCGTGAAGTTTTCACGCGGCAGCAGGCGTTCGCCGATGCCGAGGCTGCGCAAGCCGTAATCCGCGATGGTTTCCCAGCAGCTCATGCGTTGGCCTTTCGTTGCGCTTCACCGCCGGTGGTGGCTTGGCCGTGGGTCAGCTTTTGCATCAGGCGTTCGAGCAGAACCTCGGACACCCGTGTAAAGCCCAGATAGAAGACCAGCAGCGCGAAGAAGTACCACATGCGCCAGTCGCCGTGCGGGTACTGGGTGAAGCGCGGGTTGGCCGTGGCCCCCAGTTCGCGCGCCCAGTAGACGATATCCTCGACCCCCAGCAGGAACAAAAGCGGCGTGGCCTTGATCAGCACCATCCAGAGGTTGCTGAGGCCGGGCAGGGCATAAACCCACATTTGCGGCACGAGGATGCGCCAGAAGGTTTGCCGACGGGTCATGCCGTAGGCCTCGGCGGTTTCCAGTTGGGCGTGGGGCACGGCGCGCATGGCACCGAAAAGGACATTGGCCGCGAAGGCGCCGAAAACGATGGCGAAGGTCAGCACAGCCAGCAGGAAGCCATAGGTTTCATGAATCCATTGCGGTGCGTTGCCGAGGGGCAGCTTGGCGGCCTGGCAGACGACGAAATCATTGCCTTGCCGGATGGGTTGATCCCAGTCGGGGCAAAGCACTTGGTGGCGCATCCATTCGAAACCTTGATCGAGGGCGATGACGAAAAACAGGAAAAAGGCGATGTCGGGCACGCCGCGCACGATGGCGATATAGCCCTTGCCGAAGAGTTGCAGCGGCAAAAATCGCGAGCGGGCCGCCGCCGCCCCGCCAAAGCCGAAAGCAAGCGCCGTGGGTGCGGTGATGGCCAGCAACAGCAGGACGACACCGAAGGATGTGTAAAACGCCATGTGCTTGCCCGTCGTGAGGTAGCACGACAGCCATGTCAGGCCCGAGAGCGTTTCAGGATCAGCACAGTAGGAGAACATTCAGGTCAGCCCGCAAAGGAAGACGGAGGCCGGGGCGGCCTCCGTCAAGATCTTGGGATCAGAAGGTGGAAGACACGTCCCACTTGGTGATCATCTCGTTGAGCGACCCATCGTCTTTCATCGACTGGATGGCGGCATCGAAGGTCTCGCGCAGTTCGGTATCGGATTCGCGAACACCCATGCCCACGCCACCGCCGAGCGGTACATCGGGGCCGGTGAAGACAAGATCGGGGTCTTCATCAACGAAGGGCGCGAGGAAGGATTTATCGGCCAGAACCGCGTCGGCCTCGCCGTTGCGGACGGCGGCGAGGGTTTCCTCGGGCGAGGCGAATTCGACCAGCGTCGCGCCGGAATCGGCCACGTACCCGGCCTGAATCGTGCCGGTTTGTGCGGCGATCACACCGTTTTCAACGTCCACGCCATCGGACATCGCGGCATAGGCCGAGGGGTCGGGCGGCGTGTAGTTCTGGGTGAAGTCGATGACTTCGTCGCGGTCGTCGGTGATGGACATCCCGGCGATGATCACATCGTAGTTGCCCGACACGAGGTTGGGGATGATCGAATCCCACTCGTTCGTGACCCATTCGCAGTTGAGTTCGGCACGCTTGCACAGCTCGTCGCCAAGCTCACGTTCGAATCCGTCGACCTCGCCGTTGTCATTGAGGAAGTTCCACGGAGGGTAGGCGCCCTCGGTGCCCATGCGCACCACGTCCTGTGCCATGGCGAAGCTGGCGGTAAAGGCCAGTGCCGCGGTGGAGAGGATCAGTTTTTTCATCAAGTTTCTCCCTTTGGTTGGTTGGATCAAGCGGCCATTGTCGAGCTTAGGAACTGTTGCAGCCGCTCGGATTTGGGGGTGCCGAAGAGGGCGTCTGGTGCGCCCTGTTCCTCGATCAGCCCTTGGTGCAGGAAAACGACGTGATCGGAGACATCCGCCGCCATTTTCATGTCGTGGGTGACGATCATCATGGTGCGGCCTTCGCTGGCCAGATCCTTGATGACCCGGACCACCTCCTGTTCCAGCTCGGGGTCGAGGGCGGAGGTGGGCTCATCGAACAAAAGTGCCTCGGGCTCCATGCATAGCGCGCGGGCGATGGCGGCGCGCTGTTGCTGGCCGCCGGACATTTGCGCGGGGTAGACATCGGCCTTGTCGCCGATGCCGACCTTGTCGAGATACCCACGGGCGGCTTTTTCCACCTCGACGCGGTCGCGGCCCAGCACGGTTACGGGGGCTTCCATGACGTTTTGCAGGACGGTCATATGCGCCCAGAGGTTAAACTGCTGGAAGACCATGGACAGATTGGTGCGGATGCGCAGAACCTGATGTGGGTCGGCGGGGTGGCGGTGCAGGCCCTCACCACGCCATTTCACCGGCTCGCCCTTGAAGAGGATATCGCCCTGTTGGCTGTCTTCGAGAAGGTTGGCGCAGCGCAGGATGGTGGATTTGCCCGAGCCGGAGGAGCCGATCAGCGAGATCACATCGCCCTTGTGGGCGGTGATGTCGACACCCTTGATCACTTCGAGCGCACCATAGGCCTTGTGCAGGTTGCGAATTTCAATGACAGGCGTGTCGTTGGCCAAGGCAGTATCCGTGGGTGATTTACATTCTGACACGACAATAGGGCTGAAAAAATGGCGCGATGCAACTTGCAAAACGGAATGTTCGGGGGAAAAACCGCCGAAGTGACGCTAGGTCAGCCCGTTTTGCAAGCGGCGATCATGATGTGGCGCTGACCCTTTGGCGGGCCAGTGCGCTGTCGCGATCATTGACCCCCAGGAGATTTGCGGCAAGGCGGATCAAAGCGTCTTCGTCTTGATCGCGCTCACCGTCGGCAAGGGCCACTTCCCAAAGGGCTTCGACCACGCCGATACGGTCCTCGTAAGGAACGGCATCCTTGATGGCGCGGGTGAAACGGACGGTGTCGGGTGCTTCGGATTCGAATTGTTCGGCATCGGCACGCAAGCGGGCGGCCTCGGTCTTGCTGAGGCCGAAACGCGTTTGGGCGATCTGTTCGATGCGGATCATTTCGGAGGCCGCATAGTCGTTGTCGGACCGGGCGATGCGCACCAGAAGCGCCGTGAGCGGAATGCGCGCATCCCCATCGGTGAGGGGGGCGGGATTATCCTGCAAGAGGGACTTGATGAAATCTGCGAACATGGAGGGGATATATGCCTTTTGAAGGGAAGGGCCAGTCTTCAGCCCAGTTACATTTCGGATTCGGCGCGGCTTCGGGCTGCGTCGCTATCACTTTGCGAGAGGCCAAGCGCCTCTTGTGCGGTCTGGATAACGGCGATTTCCTCGTCGCGGCGGACGCCATCGGCCAGCACCACCTCCCACATGGCTTCTAGCGCATCGATTCGAGCCTCGAAACTGACGGTTTCGCGGATGAGATGGGCAAAGTCCTGTGTGTCGGGGGCCTGTTTTTCCAGTTTCTCGCAGGTGGCGCGCATCTTGGCGGCGTCAATCGGGTTGAGGCCGTTGATCCGGGCCAGCAGGCGGTCGATACGGCCGATTTCCTCGATCCGGTAGCGGTGATCCGAGAGTGCCACGCGGACCAGGAGCGCGCCAAGCGCCAGCTTGGCATCCGGTTCGGGGAGTGGTTCGGGTTTGGGGGCCTTGAACGCGTTGAGGATGCCGGAGAACATGGTGTTATCCCTCGTCGTAGCCTTCGACGATCACCAGATCGCCGTGCGCCACCGGATCACGCAATGCCTTGGCCTTTTGATACCCTTCGGAATGGTAACAATCGAGCGCGGCCTGATAGCTGGGAAACTCGATGATGACGGTGCGGGCACGGGTTTGCCCCTCGACGCATTCGAAGGGGCCGCCACGGACGAGAAAACGCGCGCCATATTCTGCGAAGGGCGCCGCATTGGCGGCTTTGTAGCTTTCGTATTCTGCGGGGTCGTCGATATCCATGTGACCCACCCAGTAGCCTTTTGGCATGGCTTGCCCTTCCTTCATCAAAACGCGGCAGGGGCAGTTTGGTAGAGGATGTCGTCAATGGCAATCCCGCCCGGATCATTGTTGAGCACGACCACCCCGGCAATGTCGGGCAGTCCATTTGTTCTGCGTAGACCGATTTTGGTGATCGCCGGGTCAAGCGGGCTGTCGAGTCGGGCAATGAGCGTGCCTTGCCGGGTATAAAGCATGAGTGTGACATCCCCCGGACGGGGCGCACCACCAAGCGGCGCGACGTAGTCAGAGTGGACCTTGAAGGCGATGGCGCGCTGGCCCTGATCGAAGAGGATGGCAAGGGCCCCTTCGCCGCGGGCGGAAAGCGCCGGGAACCCGGCGGGGCCAAGGGGAAAAAGCGCGTTGCTTTCAAACCCTTGGTGGTAGGCAACCGAGAGGTTTTTCCCCGGTGGGCCGGGGCGCAGCGCAAGGGGGGCTCCGGGTAAGCCGCTAACACGGTCGAATCCGTTAATATTTTCAATGTCTTGACCTGCAAAGTGCTGTCCCAGCCACGTGTGGCCAAGGCGCATGGGTGCATCGAAGTTGAGGCCCGGCTCTGGCCGGGGCGGAAGGGAGTCGAAAGTGATACGCGCATCAAGTTCTTGTTTCAGGTCATCGTAGGGTGCGCGCAACACGGCTTGCGCCCGCCCTGTGCCGGGCAGGAAAAGCCCGAGCGCCAGTGCAAAAACCATGGTCAGCGTCAAAGGCCGCAGGAGTGACACATTTGCTCCAAAATCTGATCGTTTTCCCTGTGCAAATTCATTGAGCGGTTTGGACATCACACTAGCGACGATTTCGGAGAAACGGAATGCAGGCCTTCGATTGGAGCACTGGCACCGAGACAGAGCATCTTGATCTGGCGCGTGACGCGCCGCCCGAAGACTTGCCGCATTTGGCGAGATCCTATGATTGGTCCATGTATCCCGAAACGGTGCTGGGCTGGGTGATGGCCCAGAAAGGAATTGATCTGGGCGCGGCCTTGGAAGTGTTTTTCAACGGGGAGCCGGAACGGTTCAATTACATGCGCAAGCATGATGTCCCCGAAGAGTACCACGGGGCGGCGCGGGTTCTGGACAACATCTGTTTGCGGGTCAACAGCGGGTTTTACCTTGCTTACCCGCATCAGGATGTGGCGGCGCGCAAGCGCGTGGCCCGTTGGCTGGAGTATCAGCAGTGTGATCGCGAGGAAGGACGGCGGGGCCGGTGGATTCTGGACGAGACGATCCTGAGCACGCTGCTTGAAGATACATTGCGGTTCGATCGTTCCGAGGAAGATGAACGCTACTTTGACGAACCAAGCCTGATGCGCGATTTGTTCAGCCCGATCATGGAATTGGAACTGTCGCGCCGCATCATGCGGATGCTGCCGATCAAGCCGCGTTGAGCACAATAAAACCGGCGGCGATCATGCTGTACATGCGCCGTTCACTCGGGTCTGGGGAAAGGTCAGGCCCGGCTCAGAACCAGCTTTGGACCCCGCGCGCCGCACCCGAAATGTCACGGCCGACGCCATCAACGGTTGCACAACCGGCGAGGGTCGCGATCAGGGCGAAAGCGATCAGTTTCTTCATGGCTTTATGCCTCTTGTTCTCAAGACTGCTTCTTAGTCTGCCTCGTGCCACCAGACCGTGGGGAGAAAGCCGATGCCGTCCCCGTAGATCGGTAAGCGATCCTGTGGATACCGTAATTCGCGCAAATGGGCAATGCGGCCAACGGCGTAAGAGTGAATCGGGATCACATAGCGACCAGAAATCAACACCCGGTCCAGTGCGCGGACGGCGGCGGTGAATTCTTCAAAGGTGGTGGCGGTGAGCATGGTGCGCACCATGGCCTCGGCGGCGGGGCTTTTCATGCCCATGAGGTTGCGGCTGCCCGGTTGGTCGGCGGCCTTGGAGCCCCAATAGTAAAGCTGTTCGTTGCCGGGGCTGAGGCTGAGCGACCAGCGGGCAAAGGTCAGGTCGAAGTCATAGACCCTTTGGCGTTCGTTGTACTGCGCCTTGTCCGTGGATTGCACGGTCAGCGTAATCCCGAGGCGTTCCAGCGCGCGGGCGTAGATATCCATGATGGCCGTGGCCTGCTGGATGAGGGCGTCCTGTTGCAGGAGCACGGTAAGTTCCATCGCCTCGCCCGCCGCGTTGCGCAGAAGACCGTCCTGCACGGTCCAGCCGGCCTCGTTCAGGAGGTCCATCGCGCGGCGCAGGTTGCGGCGGTTGCGTTTGGAGCCATCACCCTTGGGCAGTTCATAGCCCTCAAGCGTGCCGGGAAGGAGACTGTCGGAGAAAGGTGCCAGCAAATCACGCACCGGGCCTTTGGCCGGGCCGGGCTGCATCGCCAGATCGGAACCCGAGAAATACGATGTGATGCGCGGTTGCCGCCCGCCGGTGAGCGTGTCGTTGATATACTCGAAATTGAAGGCGTGGATCAGCGCCGAGCGCACCCGCCAGTCATCCAGCGGCGCGTTGCGGGTGTTCATGACAAATCCGGTCATGCCCGAGGGTTTGCGGTGCGGAATCTCGGACAGGACGATTTCACCCGATTGCACCGCCGGAAAATCATACTGGTTTTGCCAGCGTTCGGCGTTGAATTCGCGAATGTAGGAGACGGCCTTGGCCTTGAAGGCTTCTTTCAACACGGTGTTGTCGCCGTAGAATTCGATGCGGATCTCATCGAAGTTATGGACACCTTGGCGCAGGGGCAGGTCACGCCCCCAGTAATCGGGGTTGCGCTTGAGAACGACATGGCGGCCCACCTCGAAGTCCTCGACGACATAAGGGGCCGAGCCAAGGGGAATGTCGTTGATCGTGCCCTCGCTGAAGTCCTTGCCCTGCCATTGCGACTTCTGAAGGATCGGGCGCAGGCCAGCGATGAGGGCCAGCTCGCGGTCGTCCTCGTTGAAGGTCAGGCGCAGGCTGCGCGCGCCGGTTTGTTCGATCGTCTCGACCTTGTCCCAGAACGCGCGGTAGCGCGGGTGGCCTTGGGTGCCCAGAACCTCGTAAGACCAGATCGCATCCTCGACGGTGACGGGGGCGCCGTCGGAGAATCGGGCCTCCTCGCGCAGGGTGAATTCCACCCACTCGCGATTCGGTCCGGTCTCGATCGATTCGGCGAGAAGGCCGTAGAGGGTGAATGGTTCGTCCCAGGAGCGGCCCATCAGGGATTCGTGAGTCAGGTAGCGAAGCTGCCACGGCGCGCTGCCTTTGAGGATGAAGGGATTGAGCGAATCGAAGCTGCCGACGTTACCGGTGACAACCTTGCCGCCCTTGGGGGCCTCCGGGTTGGCATAGGGGAGGGACACAAAATCAGGTGGAAGGGCGGGTTGACCATACATAGCTATGCCATGCGCCTTCTCTGCGTGGCCGGGCAGGGTGCCTGACAAAAGTAAAAACAGGGTGGCCGCGAGGCCGGTGGCGCGGAAAAATTCTGGTCTCATTTTGGCAACAATCCCTGCGGGCCCTTATATGCTTGAACCCGGACCGTAGTGAGGGATTCCCGCCTTTTCAAACTTTTAGCTTGGATCATGGCGCCAGATTGCTTATAAAGGGGGCACTGCTCGATAGGTTTCTTGCCTGTATGAAACCTGCCTCAATAACTTAACGCCGGCCTTGTGCCGGCGTTTTTTTTGGTCGCATGACCAGAGGGCAGGGACCATCACAAAGCTGTCTTTCCCCGGTGCAATTGGCAGTCGCGGCATTTATGCTGCAACAGCAAAGCAACGGGAGACACGACATGAGCGTCAAAGGAAAGACCGCGATCATCACCGGATCGAATTCCGGTATCGGGCTGGGAATCGCCGAGGAACTGGCCAAGGCCGGGGCGAAGGTGATTCTGAATTCCTTCACGGACAATGAGGAGGACCACGCCCTGGCCGAGCGAATCGGCAAGGCGCATGGCGTCGAGGCGCGGTACATCAAGGCGGATATGTCGAAGCCCGATGAGTGCCGGGCATTGGTCGAACAGGCGGGGGCCTGTGACATCCTGGTGAACAACGCGGGTATTCAGCATGTGGCGGGGATCGAGGAATTCCCGAACGAGAAATGGGACGCGATCATCGCCATCAACCTGAGTTCGGCGTTTCACACCACTGCCGCCGCCCTGCCGATAATGCGCAAATCGGGCTGGGGCCGGGTGATCAATGTGGCGAGTGCCCACGGATTGCGGGCCAGCCCCTTCAAATCGGCCTATGTGGCGGCCAAGCACGGGGTCGTGGGCCTGACCAAGGTGACCGCACTGGAAACCGCGCAGGAGCCGATCACGGCCAATGCGATTTGCCCCGGCTATGTTCTGACCCCGTTGGTCGAGGCGCAGATCCCCGACACCATGAAGGAATACGACATGAGCCGCGAGGATGTGATCAAGGACGTCATGCTGACGCGGCAACCGTCGAAAGAGTTCGCCACGGTCGAGCAACTGGGGGGCACGGCGCTTTACCTGTGTTCGGATGCGGCGGCGCAGGTGACGGGCACGACGATCAGTGTCGATGGTGGCTGGACCGCGATGTAATCGGGTCTCGGATCGCTGGTGCGATCCGACCGGGGCGAGGGGCGCTGCCCCTCGCGCACCCCGGGGTATTTTGACCAAGAAAAAGGCGGACCAGGGGTGAGGAAACCAAAGCGGATCAATCTGGCGCTACAGGGAGGCGGGGCGCATGGCGCCTTTACCTGGGGCGTTTTGGATCGTCTTCTGGAAGATGAGAAGATCGAGATCGCCGGAATCTCGGGCACCTCTGCCGGGGCCCTGAATGGAGCGGCGGTGAAGTCCGGGTTACTGGAGGGGGGACGCGCGGGCGCGCGGGCCAACCTTGAGTGGCTCTGGGAGCAGATGGGGGCGGTGCAGGATATGCGCATGCCGGCCTGGATGGCAGGCGCAATGCCGCAACCCGGCGCGGTGAGCGGGGCAATGGAGCTGTTGCCGCCCTACATATGGGCCGATGCCATGAGCCGGGTGGTGAGCCCCTATGTTTACGGGCCGCTATATTCCAATCCGTTGAAACGGATCGTGGAGCAGTTTCATTATGACACGGTTTGCGCCGCGGAGGGGCCCGCGTTTTTCGTGGGGGCCACCAATGTGCACAGTGGAAAGATCAAGGTGTTTCGTGGCGCGGAGATTACCACCAAGGCACTTTTGGCCTCGGCCTGTTTGCCGACACTGTTCAAGGCTGTCGAGATCGAGGGCGCGCATTATTGGGATGGTGGCTATACCGGCAATCCGGCGCTGTTCCCCTTGTTCGAGGGGGATTTGCCCAGTGATATCCTGATCGTGCATATCAACCCCCTGGAACGCGACGAGGTCCCGAAAAGCCCGCAGGACATACAGAACCGGATCAACGAGATCAGTTTCAACTCATCCTTGTTGCGCGAGTTGCGGGCGATTCACTTCGTTCAGCGATTGCTGGCGGACGGGTCGCTGCGTGAGGGGACGATGAAGCGGCTTTACGTGCATATGATCGCCGATGATGCGCTCATGCGGGACTTGTCGGTGGCAACGAAACTGGTTCCGTCCCCCTTTACGCTGCATAGGTTGCGCGACGCGGGATATGCGGCGGCGGAGCGGTTCCTGAAGGCGCATCGGGATGATCTGGGGCAGGGCAGCACGGTGGATATGGCCGCCATGTATGGTTAGGGCTTGAGGCGGTCCGGTTCATCGGCTTCGAGATAAGCCTCTTCCTCGGGGGTCAGGTCGATCTTGTCAAAGCCGGTGATCATCGGTTTGACATGCTCGCGGAAGGAATGGCCCACGGTCAGAAGGTAGACATGGGCAATGACGAAGGCGGCGATGGTGTAGGCGGCCAGCAGGTGAATGTCGGAGACCAGCGCGCCCAGCATGGGGGCATTCGGCGTGTCCTCCCAGAGGTTCCAGCCAAGGGCCATCAGGCCGGTGATCCATACCGCCGGGAAAAGCAGGACCTTGAGCGCAAGATAGGTGACGGCCTGAAGCGGGTTGTGCTTGCGCCAGTAGGCCTTGCGGTAGGGGTGGGGATCACCCTTGAAGATGTCCCAGATATAGAATTTGGCGACGCGAAACAGGCCGTCGCGGGTGGGCACGTAGTGTTTCCATGTGCCGGTGGTCAGGTGCCAGAAGATGGCAAAGACCCAAAGCACGATCAGCGCGAGCGCCGCGATGATGTGCAGCATGGTCGCCGGCCCAAAGGGGATGAAGCTGTGCAACCCGTTGAGCGCCAGCCCGGTGAACAGCAGCACCATGATCAGGACCATTTGCGCCCAGTGCCAGAAGCGCTCGAACCGGGGGTAGACCTTGACGAAACGCTCAGCCATGGGGGCCTCCTTTGCGGGTGATGCGAATGAGGGCATGGATGAGGACACCCGCGAGGGCGGCGATGACCATGGCAAGGCCAAGGATGCCTGCGGTGTTGAAGGGCGTGGTGCCGGGCATGTTGACGCCGGTGATGCCGCTCATCCGGCCCTTGTCATCGTGGCAAGCCGCGCAATCGAGCGCGTCTTCGGCGGGGGCCACCATATGGGTGATGGGCCAATACATGTAGGTATCCACGAAGTCATATTCGCCGGAATACTCTTCGCCCGCGGCTTTCATGCCCGCGTCGATGGCCTTGGCCCAGTCGAAATTGGTCCAAAGGGCGGTATCGGTATCGGGGCCCCAGACATGGGTATAGACCAGCTCGTTCAGCACGCTGTCATAGGCCTGGCGGCCTTCCATGCGTTTGAAGGGCCAGATGCGGCTGTCGGGTGCATCCGGGGTGCCGTGGATCGGGTTGATCTCGACCGTTTGGGTCGGGTCGATCTTGCGATCGCCAGTGGTGTATTCGACCACGCCGTTGAACCATGCATAGACCGGCGGAACGTTTTCACCCCATTCGAAATCGCCCTTGGTGGACATATAGGTGTGACGGTGGTCGCCGTCGGCTTCGAGATACTCCGAGATGGCCATGGCGTTGCCGTCTTCATCCAGCTTGCCGGCGGTGGACCAGTCCCAGACGGTCTTGGTGGCCACGCCGCCGCGGGCGAATTCGGGGATATGGCAGGTTTGACAGGCCAGCGTATCGGTATGATCGTTGAGCTTGATCCCCTTGAGGTTCACCGGATGTGGTGTGTTGCCGTGGCAGCTTTCGCAGGTGGCGGCGTTGCGGGCTTCACCGGGCTTGCCCGTCCCGTGGGGGTCACTGGCTTGCATCAGGTAACGTGACCCCGCCCAGTCATGGCTATCGCTGACATGGCAGGTGGAGCAGGTGAAATTTTCACCGTCCGGTGACATGTGCACATCGGTGGCCAGCGAGGGTTCGTAGAGCGCCGAGGACAGGTCTCCGTGTTTCACGTTATCGCCGCCGCCGCCGTAGAAGTGGCAGTTGCCGCAATTGTCGCGGGTGGGCATGCCCGCGCTTCGGGCGGCCTTGCCGAGGTCAACGGCCCATGATTTGGCGCCGGTGATGGTTTTCGACTTGGGCGGGACCGGATCGAGCGGAGGATGGCCCGCGCCGGTGGCTGTCTTGGTGTACTGGCCCGAGGTATCGTGGCAGACAAGACAATCCGGTGTCGCCTGCGCCTGAGCCGAGGATTGAGACATATCTTCCCAGCCATAACCCGCGTGGCAGGAGGTGCAGCGTGGTTCATTCCCCGCGACAGAACCGCAGAAGGCGTTGATCACGTTTCTTTTGCCCAACGTCTGCCCCGTCTCAGGGTGCTCGAACTCCCATTTGAAGTGGATTGAGTGCATCACCTGATCATCGGCTTCGGTGTGGCAGGACAAGCAGGCCTCGGTGACTTCGGGCCCCGAGGTGAATTCTTTTTGCAGGATTTCGAACTTGGAATGATCCGCTGTGCTGTCTGATCCTGGGACAGCTGGCGCGGCCGTCTGGGCAAGCCCGGGAGACGACAAGCACATCAAGCCAGACATCAGAAAGACTTGGAGTTTAGGGACTATTCGAGTGCATTTTTGAATCAACATTCCTGAATTTGAATGTGATTCCGCGCGAGACGCATTGATCTATCTCAAACTCAGAATTTGTTGGTGTCAGCCCTTGGGCTTCAGGCGCGGGTCTTCGGGGTCGACCTGACCGGGGTATACAAGGCCCGCGGAGATCACCAGTTTGGCGGCGTCTTCGACGCTCATCTCCAGTTCAATCACGTCTTCCTTTGGGAAGAACAACAGAAAACCGCTGGTCGGGTTCGGCGTGGTGGGCACGAAGACGCTGAGAAGGTCCGAGCCGGATTCGGCGCGTGCGTTTACCTCGCCCTTGGCGGATGTGGAGATGAAGCCGATGGCCCAGATATCCTTGCGCGGGTACTGGATCAGGCAGGCCTTTTCAAAGCTGCGTTCGCTTTGCGCAAAGACGGTTTCGGCGATCTGTTTTACGCCCGAATAAATCGAACGCACCACCGGCATCCGATCCACAAGCGATTCCGCGAAAAGAATCAGGGATTTACCGATCAACCCCTTCGCAATCCAGCCAACGACGATCGTGAACACCAAGAAGATGATCACGCCTACGCCGCGAAGGTTGATGCCGATATAATGCTCGGGTCGGAAACTGGAGGGGATCAGGGGCAAGACAACACTGTCTACCCATCCCATCAGCGTCCAAACCAGCCAAAGCGTCAGGGCCACCGGGGCGATGACCACGATTCCGGTCAGAAAGCTGGCGCGAAGGCCGGCGAACATGCCGGGTTTGCGATTGAGGTGTGGTTCTTCGTCGAACGGGGTATTCATGGGCGAAACAAGCCTGTCAGGTCTGGCCGTATCTAAGCAGAAAGGCAGGCGTCCACAATGGGCCGTGGAGGCAGGTCGTGCAATAAACCGGGCTTTTGCGTGGAATTTGTGCGCTTTGACGAGACTTAACGGTATAATTCAACCGCGATTTGTGCCGCCAACCGGGCGTTGTTTCGGATCAGGGCGATGTTGGCCGCCAGAGATTGGCCTTTGGTCAGTTCGTAAATTCGGCGCAAGAGGAATGGCGTAACCTGTTTGCCAGTGATGTCTTGTTCTTCGGCTTCGGAGTGGGCCTGTGCGATCAAGGGGGCCAATATCTCAAGCGGGATTTCATCGGTTTGAGGGAGCGGGTTCGCGATAAGCTGCCCGCCGGGCAGGCCAAGCCTTGCGCGCATTTTGTGACTGGCCGCGATTGTGGCCGGCTCATCAAGGCGCAAGGGCGCAGTCAAACCGCTGTCGCGCGACCAGAAGGCGGGCAGGGCGTCTTGCCCATAGGCGATGACCGGAACGCCCAGAGTTTCCAGTGTTTCCAAGGTCTTGGGCAGGTCGAGAATGGCCTTGGCCCCGGCACAGACCACAGTGACCGGGGTTTGGGCCAGTTCTTGCAGATCGGCGGAGATGTCAAAGGTATGCTCGGCCCCGCGATGCACGCCGCCGATGCCGCCGGTGGCAAAGACGGCAATCCCGGCCAGATTTGCGGCAATCATGGTGGCGGAAACAGTGGTGGAGCCGGTGCCGCCTAGGGCCATGCAAACCGCTAGATCGGCGCGTGAAAGTTTCGCGACGCCTGTGGTTTGGGCAAGCGCTTCAAGGGCTTGCGACTCAAGCCCCACGCATAAATCTCCGTTAATGACCGCCACGGTGGCGGGCACGGCACCGGATTGGCGCACCTCCTGTTCCACAAGCCGTGCCGTTTCGAGGTTCTGCGGGTAAGGCATGCCGTGGGTAATGATGGTGGATTCCAACGCGACCACGGGCCGGGATTGATCAAGGGCCTCTTGCACCTCGGGGCTGGTGGTGAAATCTGGCGTCAAATCCGTGTCCTTTCCATGTCTGGGCGAAATGCATCCGGCCCACTAATGAAGAGCGGGAAACACTGTGCCGTATCGTATCGGTTTTGCGTCGGTATCGCGTCGGTTTGAAGCGCGTCCGCAGATAGGGTTACCACAGCGCTCGGGCACCGCACCAGAACCCTGGCACAGCCAAGGGCAGGGGGGTTGCGCGGGGTCACGAATGGGTCTATACGCGCGCTACTCAATCCGCAGGCATGGGCGGGCTGATCGGGGGAGACATCCCCGGCGGTCCACCGGTTGAAGCATCCGCTTCTCATCCCGTGCCGAGGCGAAAACCGGAAAGGAAAAACGACATGGGTCTTCCCGAATTCTCCATGCGTCAGCTGTTGGAAGCTGGCGTTCACTTTGGTCACCAAACGCAGCGCTGGAACCCCCGTATGGGCGAGTTCATCTATGGTGCGCGTAATGGCATCCACATCGTCGATCTGACGCAGACCGTGCCGATGCTGGATGCGGCGCTGAATGCCGTGCGCGAATGCGTTGCCAAGGGTGGCCGTGTTCTGTTCGTCGGCACCAAGCGCCAGGCCAGCGGCCCGGTGGCCGAAGCCGCCGAGAAATGCGCACAATACTACATGAACCACCGCTGGCTGGGTGGCACGCTCACCAACTGGAAAACCGTTTCGCAATCGATCAAGCGTCTCAACGAGATCGACGAGGTGCTGGCCGCCGGCGGTGAAGGCCTGACCAAGAAAGAGCGCCTGGGCCTTGAGCGCGATCAGGAAAAACTGCAAGCCAGCCTTGGCGGCATCCGCGAAATGGGTGGCATTCCCGACATGCTGTTCGTGATCGACGTCAAGAAAGAAGCCCTCGCCGTGGCCGAAGCCAACAAGCTGGGCATCCCGGTTGTGGCCGTGGTCGATACCAACTGCTCGCCCGATGGTATTGATTACATCATCCCCGGCAACGACGACGCCGCGCGCGCCATCTCGCTTTATTGCGACCTGGTGAGCCGCTCTGCCCTGGACGGGACCGCCGCACAACTGGGCGCTGCCGGTGTCGACATCGGTGCGATGTCGGAAGCCCCCGCCGAGGAAGCAGCCGAAGAGGCTGCCGAAACCCCGGCCGAAAGCTGATCCGGTTTCACAAATTTGACATGGGGCGTGGGCATACCACGCCCCGCATTCCCTGACTTTCAAGGAGAGCCGACATGGCGATCACAGCTGCAATGGTGAAAGAACTGCGCGACACGACGGGCGCAGGCATGATGGACGCGAAAAAAGCGCTGACCGAGAACGATGGCGACATGCAGGCCGCCGTCGATTGGCTGCGCACCAAGGGCCTTGCGAAAGCGGCCAAGAAATCCGACCGCACCGCCGCCGAGGGCCTTGTGGCCGTCAAGGTGGACGGCGGGCAGGGCGTTGCCGTCGAGGTGAATGCCGAGACCGACTTTGTCGCGAAGAACGCCGAGTTCCAGACCATGGTTGGCGATATCGCCGGTGCGGCACTTAGCGTCGCGGACGTGGACGCGCTGAATGCAGCCGATCTGGGTGGCAAGACCGTGGCCGAGACCATCACCGACAAGATCGCCACCATCGGCGAAAACATGTCGCTGCGCCGGATGGCCAAGATCGAGGGTGACGTGGTTGTCAGCTATGTGCACAACGCGATGACCGACGGCATGGGTAAAATCGGTGTCCTCGTTGCCCTGAAAGGTGGCGACGAAGCCTTTGGCAAGCAGGTTGCCATGCACATCGCCGCAACCAACCCCGCCGCCTTGAACGAGGCGGCCCTGGATCCGGCGGTTGTCGAGAAAGAACGCCAGGTTCAGATCGACATCGCCAAGGAATCCGGCAAACCCGACAACGTGATCGAGAAGATGATCGAAGGCCGCATGAAGAAGTACATGTCGGAAGTGACGCTTCTGGGTCAGTCCTTCGTGATCAACCCCGACCTGACGGTCGAGGCCGCCGCCAAGGAAGCCGGTGCCGAGATCATCGGTTACGTGCGCCTGGAAGTGGGCGAAGGCATCGAGAAGAAAGAAGAGGATTTCGCCGCCGAAGTGGCCAAGGCCGCGCAGGGCTAAAGTCCTTCATCTCTATGAAAAACAAAGGTGCCGCCATTTTTGGCGGCACCTTTTTTTGACATGCCCGTCATTGGGGATGAAATGGGCACGACAATAACCTGACCGCCGGTCCGAAAAATAAGACCGACGATCAGCAGTCCGGTAAGGACAAAGGCCGCAGAGCCGAGAAATAAACCGGAAAATGCAACCCCAACGTTCCAGGCTAAAGCCACCACTCACGGAACGGTTTCATTGTGCGCGTTAACCTAAGGTTAGTTAAGTCAGGAATTCCATACCCGGAGGGAATGTTGACCTCGGTGTGGTCAGCGGGTGCTCAGGGTTCGATGACGAACATTTGATTCTGGAAGGCGGCTTTCAGAACGGCCTGTGCGGTTGTCTCGACGCTTAGGGCTTCACGCGCCAAGCGCAGATGTTTTTCAACCGTGGCCGGGGTCAGGTCCATCAAAAGCGCGATGTCCTGAACTGTTTTTCCATCTCCGACCCATTCCAGAACCTCTCGTTGCCGCCGGGTCAGACCGCGACCCGGTGCATTGTAGGGCAGGGACAGGATGCGCAGGTGCACGACAGTGTTGAGTGCGCAAATGGTATCACCTTGTTCTTGCCAAAGCGCATCGACATCTTCCTGCGACAAGTCTTTACGGGCTGTTAGGGCAATCGCCCCTTTGGCGCGCGGAGATACGGTTTTGAAACTGACCGAATAACCTGCGGTGACCTCGTGATCCCGGTTAAAAGCCAAAACGCGTTTTTCCTTGGCTGTAAGATTCAGAGTTCTGATATGCGACCAAGAGCAGGCACCGTCGTTTTCCAGCGCCCACTTGACCATTGGCGCATCGGCATAAAGCCGGCCTTCAATAAAACCTTCGGTATACTCCGGGGCGTGGTTTGTCAGCAGGACAAAATCCTCGGGATCGCCAAGTGTTGTCGCCGTACGGTACCGGGTGAACCCATAAAGCAAGCGATCGAAGCCAAACTCCGCCATTTGGCGGCAATGCATATCCCAAAGGGATTCGAGCCCGGGCGTGTTGAGGAGTGCGTTCAATCGGCCCGGGTCAATCATGCATCACACCAAATGATCGTGAAGCGCACGAATCGCCAGTGGGTAGCCTTGGGCGCCGAAGCCACAGATCACTCCAAGTGCCACTTTCGAAATATAGGACGTATGCCTGAAGTCCTCGCGGGCATGGATGTTCGAGAGATGCAGCTCGATCGCGGGCAGTTCAACCGAGGCGAGGGCATCCATGAGAGCGATAGATGTGTGAGTATAGGCCCCGGCATTCAGGATGATACCATCGTGCGTTCCACGCGCGGCATGGATCATGTCGATGAGCGCGCCTTCAGAATTACTCTGCTCGAAGACAATACGACAGCCGAGATCTTTGGCCGCCTGAGTACAGAGCGCCTTGATGTCATCCAGCGTGGTGTGGCCGTAAACCTCGGGCTGACGTGTACCCAGCAGATTGAGGTTGGGACCATTGAGGATCAGAATTGAGGTCATGCGTTTCACCATCCCTTTGTTACCCGTGATAAACCGTGGGGCGTATCCGCGTCCAGTTGCTTTAGGTAAACGAGCTAAGACCTTGCGCTTATTACTGAAGTCTTTTTTGCATGTTTGGGGTTTTGATGTGGATGAATATTAACATAATACTGATTATGCGTATTACTGGTTAGAGGATTTGGAATTATAGCCGCCCCTCGATCATGTGTCTCAATCGCGCCCCTGCTTCGAAAA
Source organism: Roseovarius bejariae (assembly GCF_009669325.1). Lineage (NCBI taxonomy): Bacteria > Pseudomonadati > Pseudomonadota > Alphaproteobacteria > Rhodobacterales > Roseobacteraceae > Roseovarius > Roseovarius bejariae. Next base: position 63,462 of record NZ_SZWE01000001.1, on the reverse strand, counting down.
TTGTTGATTTGATCTCCGTAAGACTTTCGCGGTGCCTATCCACCGGGACCACCGGTAAGACGCTGTCATCACCGTCAAGCAGTGCACGTGCTGTGGTGGCACCAAACAGAGTACCGGGTGCGATACCACGCCCAGAATATCCAAACACCGCAAAGGCGTTCGGGCCGAAACGCAAGATGCGCGGCAAATGGTCAAAGGTCATTGAAATGCGTCCGGCCCAAGCATGGGTTATTTCGGCGTCTTTGAGCTGTGGGAACAACTTGGTTAACTTTCGCCGTGCCCAATTGGCCTGCACCGCCGCATCATCGCCCATTCCGCCAAGTATGATCCGGCCCGAAGTGTCGCGACGGACTGATGACATGATCAACCCGGTATCCCAGCATCCTTCGCCGCCACGCAGGATATCACCCGCGATATTGTCGCCCAATGGCGCCGTGGCCAGTTGGAAGAAATTAACCCGTGAGGCCTTTGGAGCGATCATGTTCTGAATGTTGGTGTGATAAGCATTTGTTGCCATCAGGAGTGACTTGGCCCGGATCGTGCCGCTTGGAGTGATGATCTTCCATTGCTCACCATGCCGCATCGCTGAAAGCGCGGGTGTGCCCTCGTAGATCCGGGCGCCCTGCTCCTGTGCGGCCCGGGCAAGGCCCTTTGCATAGGCCAAAGGCTGGATCGTTCCGGCACGCGCGTCATGGAGTGCGCCGTGGACGTGCTCTGTCCCTGTTCGCGCCTGCGCCTCACGTGCATCAAGCAGCGCGACGGGAGCGCCACGTTTCGCCATCTGACCATGCCGGGTTTCCAACTCCGACATGCCCTTGGCCGCATGTGCAAGGTGCAAAGTGCCGTTTCGCTTCGCTTCACAGGCGATATCATGCTGATAAATCAATTTAAAAACGGCCTCTGGCGCTTCGGCCAGAACCCGGTTCAGGTGTTCTCCGGCCTCGTCACCAAGAATCTTGCAGACCTCGTCGGGCGGCAGCCAGAGACCGGCATTCACGAGTCCGACGTTACGGCCCGAGCCCCCATGCCCGATGGTTTGGGCCTCGATCAGCGTGACGCGCGCACCCTGCCCCGCAGCTTCAAGAGCGGCTGAACAGCCTGTGAAACCGCCTCCGATGATGGCTATATCAGCGGTTTCATCGCCTTGGAGCGGCGAGGCGGTAAACGTCTCGGTGGTGGTTTCGCTCCAGAGGGTTTCGAGCCCTTTCATGGCTGCGCCTGCGCGAATGGTCGATCTGGAGTTGTCTGCATGGTCAAGCCTGTCGTGATGCTTGGGCGGCAAGGTACCGACCTTGTCGCCCAAGGCAAGAGGCAGGTTCAGAAAAACGCCTGAAGCCCGGTTTGCGCGCGGCCAAGTATGAGGGCGTGCACGTCATGTGTGCCCTCGTAGGTGTTGACGGTTTCAAGGTTCATCATATGCCTAATGACTTGGAATTCCTCGGAAATTCCGTTTCCGCCATGCATGTCGCGCGCCATTCGGGCGATGTCGAGCGCCTTGCCGCAGTTGTTGCGCTTAATCAGCGAAATCATCTCGGGGGCTGCACTGGCCTCGTCCATGAGTCGACCAACCCTTAACGTCGCCTGAAGGCCCAGGGCGATTTCTGTTTGCATATCGGCAAGCTTTTTCTGAAAGAGTTGGGTCTGGGCCAATGGGCGGCGGAATTGCTGCCGATCCAAACCGTATTGGCGGGCGGCGTGCCAACAGAATTCGGCGGCCCCCATGACACCCCATGCGATGCCATAGCGGGCGCGGTTCAGGCAGCCGAACGGCCCTTTGAGCCCTTCGACGTTGGGCAGCAGGGCCTCCTCTCCTACCTCGACGCCATCCATGACGATTTCACCCGTGATTGAGGCGCGAAGGCTTTGTTTTCCTTGGATTTTCGGCGCACTGAGGCCTTTCATCCCCTTCTCGAGAACGAAGCCGCGAATCTTGCCATCATGCGACTCGGACTTGGCCCAGATGACGAAAACATCGGCGATGGGGGAATTAGATATCCACATCTTGGAGCCGGTGATTCGATAGCCGCCGTCGATTTTTTCGGCACGGGTTTTCATGGCCGCGGGGTCCGATCCGGCGTCGGGTTCGGTGAGGCCGAAACAACCGATCAACTCGCCTTTTGCCAATCCTGGCAAGTACTTAGCGCGTTGGTCTTCACTGCCGTAGGCATAGATGGGGTACATCACCAAAGAAGACTGGACGCTCATCATGGAGCGGTAGCCGGAATCGACGCGCTCGATCTCGCGGGCGACGAGGCCGTAACTGACGTAACCGGCTGATAATCCACCATATTCCTCTGGTATCGTGGTCCCGAGAAGGCCCATTTCGCCCATCTCGCGGAAGATCTCGGGGTCGGTGGCCTCGTCGGCGTAGGCGCGGATCACACGGGGCTGAAGATTTTCCTGCGCGAAGGTACGGGCGCTTTGGGCGATCATCCGCTCTTCTTCAAGCAGTTGATTTTCAAGATAAAACGGATCGGCCCAGTCGAAAGAGCCTAGATCGGGCTTGTCCTTGGGGGCGAGTTTCGGGGCGTCGAGGCTCATTTAACGGGCTCCTTATGCGTAAATTGCGTGTTTCCTGTACGATACCTTAACTATCCGCTAAGAAATAACGCGAAATCTGCAAGCATTCATGAGGAAACCGCATATATGCCCCCTGCCCGCCGCTTCTTGCCCTCCACCACCGCGCTGCGCGCGCTGGAAGCCTTGGACCGCCTGGGCAGCGCCACGGCGGCGGCAGAAGAACTCAACCTGAGCCAAAGCGCCGTGAGCCGCCAATTACAGACGCTGGAAAGCCAGTTGGGCGTGGAGATGATCATCCGCGAAGGCCGCCGCATCTGGCTGACGCCCGAGGCGCGCGATTATGCAACCGAGGTACGCGGAGCCTTGCAGAAGATCAGCCAAGCCTCGATGAAACTGACGGTAAACCCGGCGGGGGGCAGCCTTGACCTGGCCATTCTGCCCACCTTCGGGATGCGCTGGCTGGTGCCGAGACTGGCGGATTTCGCACGCCGTCACCCGGAGGTGACGATCAACCTGTCCACCCGGCTGATGCCCTTTAACTTTGCCACGGAAGCCTTTGATGCAGCGATACATTTCGGGCAGGCCGACTGGCCGGGAACGCAGGCCATGCGGTTGAAATCCGAGGCGGTGGTGGCCGTTTGTGCGCCGGAGTTGCGGCGGGAGTATAGCCCAGCGGAGCCGAAGGATTTATTGCGCCTGCCGCTGTTGCACATCGAAACCCGGCCCGAGGCCTGGCCGGCATGGTTTGCCGCGCATGGTATCGACGGCGTGCAGGTGACCGGCACGATCTATGATCAGTTTTCAACCATCACGCAGGCGGCCTTGCACGGGCTGGGTGTGGCGCTGTTGCCGGATTACCTAGCCGAGCAGGATTTGGCCACGGGCCGACTGGTGCGGGCCTGGGGTGGGCCTACGCAAAGCCCCGGGGCCTATCACCTTGTCTGGCCGGTCGAGAAATCCCGCGATGCGGCGCTCGCCAAGTTCCGCGATTGGCTGGCGACACAGACTGAGGAGGAGGACTCCCTGCCCCGATGAAAGGTTTTGGGGGCTTCGCCCCCGCCGCCCTTCGGGCGCCTCCCCCAGGGTATTTGGCCCAAGAAAAAACCAACCCCGCTTTTTCTTGGTAAAAATACCCGATATCCCACGCATGAGATCAAGCGCGGCCTTTGGGTTTTGCAAAAAGATCATATAGGCGCAGGCGCCCGACATACGAATTTTGCAAGACCCTGCTGTAGGGCGTGTTTCGTACGAGTCGTACGCTTGTCCCCCGGGTTTCGTACGAAAATCGGGATGGAGCGAAACCGTTTCGTACGAGTCGTACGAAAATCCTCTTAGCCCAGGGCGTAGCCTGCGCCGCGCACCGTGCGCAGCGGATCGCCGCCGCCGTGTTTGCTGAGTGCCTTGCGCAACCGCCCGATGTGGACATCGACGGTGCGGGTGTCGACATAGATGTCGCGGCCCCAGACCCGGTCGAGCAGTTGCTCGCGGCTCCAGACGCGGCCGGGTTTTTCCATGAAGGTGGAGAGCAGGCGGAACTCGGTCGGGCCGAGCTTGAGGTCCTTGCCGTCACGGGTGACGCGGTGGGTTTCGGAATCGAGTACGATGTCTTCGTATTCCAGACGCTCGCCCACGGTACTGGGCCGGGTGCGGCGCAGTTGGGCGCGCACCCGGGCCATGAGTTCGACCACGGAATAGGGTTTCACCACGTAGTCGTCTGCCCCGGTTTCCAAGCCGCGCACGCGGTCCACCTCCTCGGAGCGGGCCGAGAGCATGATGATCGGCACGCCGCGGGTGTCCGAGCGTGTCTTGAGTTGGCGGCAGACCTCGATACCGGAGACATTGGGCAGCATCCAATCCAGCACGATGAGGTCCGGGGCGCCTTCCTCGACGAGCATCAGGGCCTCTTCGCCGTTTTCCGCGCGGGAGACGCGGAACCCTTCGGCTTCGAGGTTGTAGGCCAGCACTTCGCGTTGTGCCGGTTCATCCTCGACGAGAAGGACGGTGGGTTGATCGGAGGACATGCTTGGGCTTCCTGATTCTTACTCTTTCGGCTCGGAATATTCCGGGTTGACCGAGGTCTTGTCGCTTTTGGGGCGTGGATCCTCGGGCATTTCGCCGGTGACCAGGTAGATCACCTGTTCGGCGATGGAGGTGACGTGATCGCCCATGCGTTCGGTGTTCTTGGCGATGAAATGCAGGTGCATGCAGGGCGTGATGTTACGCGGGTCTTCCATCATGAAGGTGATGAATTCGCGGAACAGCGCATTGTACATCTGGTCGACATCGTGGTCACGGTGCATGACGTCCTGCGCGAGGTCGGCGTCGCGCTGAATGTAGGAATCGAGCACGTCGCGCAGCATACGTTCGACTTCGCGGGCCATGCGGCGCAGGGCGGCGGTGGAGCCGCTGATCTGTGGCATGCCCGACAGGACGGTGGTGCGTTTTGCCATGTTCTTGGCGTAGTCGCCGATGCGTTCGAGGTTGCCGGAGATCTTGATGACCGAGAGGATCAGGCGCAGGTCGATGGCGGTGGGCGCGCGCAGGGCGATGACGCGGGCGGCTTCCTCGTTGATCTGCTCTTCGAGCAGATCGATGGCGCGGTCCCGGTTGCGGACGTCTTCGGCGAGTTCCTCGTCGCGGGTTTCCAGCGATTTGGCAGCGTTGAGGATCGCCTCTTCGACCAGCCCGCCCATTTTCATGATCTGGGCCTGGATGGTTTCGAGGTCGCGATCGAAGGCGGAGGCGATATGTTGGTCGTTGCTCATCTCAAATGTCCTTAACCGATCCGGCCGGTGATGTAGCTTTCGGTGCGCTCATCCTCGGGGTTGGTGAAAATATGGCCCGTTTCGCCGAATTCGACGAGGTTGCCGAGGTGGAAGAAGGCGGTTTTCTGGCTGACCCGCGCGGCCTGTTGCATGGAGTGGGTGACGATCACGACCGAGTAGTTCTGGCGCAACTCGTCGATCAGTTCCTCGACCTGCGCGGTGGCGATCGGGTCGAGCGCCGAGCAGGGTTCGTCCATCAGCAGGACTTCGGGTTCGGTGGCCACGGCGCGGGCGATGCAGAGCCGCTGTTGCTGCCCGCCCGAGAGGCCGGTGCCGGGGGCGTCGAGGCGGTCTTTCACCTCGTCCCAGATGGCGCCGCGGCGCAGGGCCTTTTCGACGATCTCGTCCAGTTCGGCCTTGTTTTTCGCCATGCCGTGGATCTTGGGGCCGTAGGCGACGTTGTCGTAAATCGATTTGGGGAACGGGTTGGGTTTCTGGAACACCATGCCCACCTTGGCGCGCAGCTGCACCGGGTCGACGCGCTTGTCGTAGATGTCTTCGCCATCGAGGCGAATGTCGCCTTCGACGCGGCAGACGTCGATGGTGTCGTTCATCCGGTTGAGGCAGCGCAGGAAGGTGGATTTACCGCAGCCCGAGGGGCCGATGAAGGCGGTGACGGTCTTGTCTTCGATGTCCACGTTCACGTCCTTGATGGCGTGGGTGTCGCCGTAGTAGACCTGCACCTTGCGGGCGGCGAATTTGATGTCGTCTTTGGCCACGGTTCTCTCCAGGGTTGGTGCGTCGTACATGGGGTGTGGTCCCTTGGGTTACCAGCGGCGCTCGAAGCGGCGGCGCAGGATGATGGCGATGATATTCATGGTGAGCAGGAAGGCCAGCAGGATGATGATCCCGCCCCAGGCCTTCTCGTAGAAGCTGGCGTCGGCGCGGGCGGCCCAGGTGTAGATCTGGGCGGGCATGGCGGAGTTGGCCTCGGTGAAGCCGGACATGATGCCGTCGGGGTAGCCGCGGGCGACAAAGCCGACCATGCCGATCAGCAGCAGCGGTGCGGTTTCGCCAAGCGCCTGGGCCAGGCCGATGATGGTGCCGGTGAGGATGCCGGGCATGGCGAGCGGCAGGACGTGGTGGAACACCGCCTGCATTTTCGAGGCCCCTACCCCGAGCGCCGCATCGCGGATCGAGGGCGGCACGGATTTGAGCGAGGCGCGGGTCGAGATGATGATCGTCGGCAGGGTCATCAGCGTCAGCACGAGGCCACCGACCAGCGGCGCGGACTGCGGCAGGTGCATGAACTGGATGAAGACAGCGAGGCCGAGGATACCGAAGACGATCGAGGGCACGGCGGCGAGGTTCGAGATGTTCACCTCGATCAGGTCGGTGATCTTGTTTTGCGGGGCGAATTCCTCAAGGTAGATCGATGCGGCCACGCCGATGGGCAGGGACAGCGCCAGCACCACCAGCATCATGAAAAACGAGCCGATCACCGAGGCGCCAAGCCCTGCGCCGCCGGGGTTGTCCACGCCTGAGTCGGTGCCGGTGATGAAGGTCCAGTTGAAGGCACCGCGGATGATCCCGGCCCCTTGTAGCGCATCCACAAGATCAAGGTCGGATTTCATCAGGAAGCGGCTGTCTTCAATGCTGTCGCGGGTGATGTCACCATTCAGGTAGCGGTCAACCCGCGACGAGGCCGGAAGCTGGAACGAGACCTCTTTGCCGATCTGGTCGGGATTTTCCTTGTAGTAGGTCCGCAGATCGCCACCGATCTTGCCCAGAAGGCGTTCGATGGCGGCGTTGTCGACATTGACCGCCATGCCCCGTGTATCAAGCTGGGATTTCAGCGAGTCGATGAATGACGTTTGATAGGCCTTGGTCTTGAAAAGCTCCCCTTCGGCGGCCTGTACCTGTGCCGCGCTCATGGTGAAATCGACATCCACCACGGTGCGGGTGAAGGCGGGCGCGCCGGAGCGGATGATCGAGACCGCAAGCACCACGAGGAAGAACAGGCCCACGAGAATTGCCGCGATGCCATAGCCCTTGAACCGGGCCTCGGCGCGATTGCGGCGCTTGGTATTGGCGTCCTGTTGGTGGAGCGAGCCCTTGCGCGGGGCGGCCGAAGGATTGAGCGATGCGTCGGTCATTCGTACTGCTCCCGGTATTTGCGCACGATGTAGAGGGCGAAGATATTGAGGCCCAGCGTGATCACGAAAAGGGTCATGCCAAGGGCGAAGGCGACGAGTGCCTCGGGCGAGGCGAAATCGGCGTCGCCGGTCAGCTGGCTGACGATCTTGGCGGTGACGGTGGTCATCGCCTCGAAGGGGTTGAGGCTGAGCTTGGCCGCGGCCCCTGCCCCCAGTACCACGATCATGGTCTCACCGATGGCGCGGCTGGCGGCCAGAAGGATGGCCCCCACGATGCCGGGCAGCGCGGCGGGCAGTACCACCTGGCGGATGGTTTCCGATTTGGTCGCACCGAGGCCATAGGAGCCATCGCGCATGGCCTGCGGTACGGCGTTGATGATGTCGTCGCTGAGGGAGCTGACAAACGGGATGAGCATGATTCCCATGACAAGGCCCGCGGTCATGACGGCGGTGCCCGCCTGCATCCAGTCCAGGCCATCGCGGCCAAAGAGCGACAGGAGAAGCGGGCCAACCGTCAGCAGGGCAAAGAGACCGTAGACGATGGTCGGGATACCGGCCAGCACTTCGAGCATCGGCTTGGCGAAGGCGCGGACCCGGGGGCTTGCGTATTCCGAGAGGTACACGGCAGAGAACAGGCCGATGGGCACGGCTACGGCGAGCGCCACGATGGAGATATAGAAGGTGCCCCAGAGAAGCGGCAGAACACCGAGTTCCGAACTGCCGCCCCGGCCCGAGAAACTGGGGGCCCAGCTTGTGCCGGTAAAGAAATCCCATGCCGGGTAGAGGCGGAAGAACTCGATGGTGTTGAAGACAAGGCTGAGGACGATGCCCACGGTGGTCAGGATCGCGATGGAGGCCGCACCGACGAGAATGGCACGAATGCCCTGCTCCACCACGTTGCGGGCGCGGAAATCGAAATGCGTTTCCTTGAGGCCCCAGAGGCAGCCGGCAAGCGACAGTGCGATCACCACGATGGTCATCCACAGGTTGCCGGTGGCGTTCATCACCCGGTACTTCTGGGCCGCGTTGAGGATCGGTTGCGTCACTTCGGAGGTGACGATCTGGCCGGCATCCTTGAGGCGTTGGGTGACATCGGTGATGTCGGCGCGCAGGTCGCGGGCGAAATCCTCGGTCATGAGGCCTTCGGCGACGGCGTTGTCGAGGCCTTCGGCGGTGCGCCGTACCTCGGCCATGACCAACCCGCGCGAGGCATTCTCGGGGATCGCCTGATCGGGGATCATCGAGGCCACCGTGGAGCCGACGTAAAGCGGTTGCGCCAGAAGCCAGACGATAACGACAAGCAGGGCCGGAACGGCGGCTTTCAGCGCGACGTTCCAACCATAGTAAGAGGGCAAGGAATGCAGTTTGCGGTTATCGCCACCCGCAGTAGCCAAGCTGCGTTGCCGCCCGAGCATGAAGCCCGCCGTGGCAATCGCCAGCACGATCATGATGAGCCAGAACAGTGGCATGTGCCCCCCGCGTGCAAATTTAAAAGGTCCTAAAAGGAAAAGGGGGCGGCGGAATATGCCGCCCCCTGTTTGTCATCCTGTGAAGGATTACATGCCTTCGCCCATGGTCACTTCGTCAGCAACCTTGGCTTGGGTGTCGGCCAGTTCGGGGTCAGCCACGAGGCCGTAGTTCGACAGCGGGCCACCGGGGCCTGCGATCTCGTCAGCCACGAAGAACTGAGCGTATTCTTTCAGGCCGGGGATCACGCCGATGTGGGCTTTCTTCACGTAGAAGAACAGCGGGCGCGACACCGGGTATTCGCCCGAGGCGATGGTTTCGGTCGAGGGCGACACGCCGCCCATGGTCGCAACCTTCAGCTTGTCGGTGTTGTTCTCGTAGAAGGCCAGACCGAACACGCCGATGCCGTTGGTGTTGGCGTCGATGCGAGCGAGGGTTTCGGTGTAGTCGCCGTCGATGTCGACCGACTTGCCGTCCTGGCGCACGTCGAGGCAGGCGTCTTCGGCCGCGTCTTCGTCCATGCCGCTTTCCATCATGGCGTCCATGGCGCCGGTGGCTTCGCAGCCTTTCAGAAGAACCTTGTCTTCAAAGACTTCGCGGGTGCCGTGCTTGGTGCCGGGGATGAACATGGCGATCTCGGCATCAGGCAGGTCTGCGTTGAACTCGGCCCAGCTGTTGTGGGGGTTCTCGACCAGTTCGCCGTCTTTCAGGACGGTGGCGCCGATGGCGTTGAAGATGTCGGCGGGTTGGAAGGCGGTGTAGGCCGGGCCCGACTGCTGGCTGGCGAAAACGATGCCGTCATAGCCGATGCGCACTTCGATGATGTCGGTGACACCCGCTTCGGCGCAGGCCTTGATTTCCTTTTCGCGGATGGCGCGCGAGGCGTTGGCGACGTCAATGGTGTTTTCGCCCACGCCTTCGCAGAAGCGCTTGAGGCCCGCCGAGGAGCCGCCCGATTCGACGACCGGGGTCGGGAAGTCGGTGTTGTCGCCGAAGAGTTCGGCCACGATCGAGGCGTAGGGCAGAACCGTGGACGAGCCGGCGACCTGCACGTTGTCGCGGGCGAAAGCGGCAGTGGTGGAGAGCGCTGCGATGGCAGTCGCGGACGCGGTGAGTTTCAGAAAGGACATATAGAGCTCCTGAGTTTTTCTGGTTTCAGCCATCGTCGTGATGGCCTCGCCCTGCCTGCTAGGGCCGTTCCGCGACCCTTTTGTTAAAGATTTGTAACGGTTTCATGACAGGCCGCGGGGCGATGCGCCAAAACCCTGTGTTTCAAGGGGTTTTCGGGGTGGCGAAACGAGAGAAAATTCGTGGGCTTTGTAACAGGCCTGTCACGTTTGTGGCAAGCGCGGCAGAATCACCCGAAATGTGCTGCCCTGACCCGGCTCTGATTCGATGCGCAAACGGCCGCGGTGGCGGCTGACGATGTGCTTGACGATGGCAAGGCCCAGTCCCGTGCCGCCCATCTCGCGCGAGCGATGGCTGTCGACGCGATAGAAGCGTTCGGTCAGGCGCGGGATGTGAATGGCGTCGATGCCGGGGCCTTCGTCGCGCACCTCGACCACCGCGCCGGGGCCGCGCAGGGATGGCGCGTGATCCTGCGTGCGCAGGGTGACATGCACCGTTTTATCCGCGCCGCCGTATTTGATGGCGTTCTCGATCAGGTTGGTGAAGACCTGCCGGACCTGATCGTCATCGGCGGGGATCGTGACCCCCTCCTCGGGAAGGGTCATGGCGATCTCGACGCTGGCTTCCTCGGCCAAGGGGCGGATGGAATGCACCACCGACTTCAAGAGCGCCCCGAGATCAAGCGGCTCGGTCGGGCGCACGCGTTCATCAGCCTCCACCCGGCTGAGCGACAGAAGATCCTGCACCAGCCGCTCCATGCGCGCCGCCTCCCCCGCCATGATGCCGAGAAACCGTTCGGTCGCGGCCGGATCGCCCTTGGCGGGGCCTTGCAGGGTTTCGATAAAGCCCATCAGCGCGGTCAGCGGCGTGCGCAACTCGTGGCTGACGTTGGCCACGAAATCGCGGCGCATCTGCCCGGCTTTCTCAAGATGGGTCACATCCTCGAAGCAGACCAGCACACCAGTGCCCAGATCGGTTTGCACCTTGGAGCAGGTCACATCGAAGGTGGTGTCCTGATCGCCATCGCTGCCGAGGTAGCGCGCCTTGCGCTGGCCGCGTTCGCGCAGGGTGGTTTCAATCGCGTCCAGCACATTGGGCTGGCGGATCGCGGTGATGAAATGCCGCCCGACGATGCCCTTGCCCAATAGGGTCAGCGCGGCCTCGTTGGCGCCCAAAATCCGTTCCCCCCGCCCGATCAGCACCGAGGGCAGCGGAATCGCCTGCAACAGCGCGGGGATGGTGGATTGCTCCATCGCCGCGTCAGATCGCCTGCAAGCCGTCGCGGAAGCGGCGCATGTTCTGCTGGTAATGCAGGGCCGAGGCGCGCAGGCCTTGAATCGCCTTGTCGTCCAGTTCGCGCACCACCTTGCCGGGCGCGCCCATCACGAGACTGCCGTCGGGAATCTCCTTGCCTTCGGTCACGAGGGCCCCTGCCCCGATCAGGCAGTTCTTGCCGATCTTCGCGCCATTGAGCACCGTGGCCCCCATGCCGATCAGGGTGTTTTCACCAAGGGTACAGCCATGCAGCATCGCCTTGTGGCCGATGGTACAGCCCGCCCCGATCACCAGCGGATACCCCATATCGGTATGCATGACGCAGTTTTCCTGCACGTTGCTGCCGGCCCCGATCAGGATTTCCTCGTTGTCGCCGCGCAGGGTGCAGCCGAACCAGACCGAGGCCGCCTCCTCCAGCACCACCTTTCCAATCAGGTTGGCATCGGGGGCGATCCATGTGTCGCGGGCGATTTTGGGGCTGTGGCCATCGAGCATGTAAAGGGTCATTGGGTCTCCTCGAATTCGGCGTGCAGGGCTTTGACATGGGCATTCAGCCCCGGTTGTTGCAAGCGCTTGAGGCGCGCGGCCTCGACGATGGTTTTCAACCGTTTATCGGTTTCCTCAAGATCGTCATTGACCAGCACATAATCGTATTCCGCCCAATGGCTGATCTCGTCCCAGCTTTTGCGCATCCGCTTGGCGATCACCTCGTCGCTGTCCTGCCCGCGCGTGACCAGCCGACGATGCAATTCACGGATCGACGGCGGCAGAATGAAGATCGACAGGGTATGTTGCCCCAAGGCGGAGTTCTGGATTTGCTGTGCCCCCTGCCAGTCGATGTCGAACAGCACGTCGTTGCCCTCGTTGATCGCCTCTTCCACCGGGCCGCGCGGCGATCCGTAGAAATTGCCGAAAACATGCGCGTGTTCCAACATGCCGCCATTCGCCACCTGCCGCTGGAATTCCGCCTCGCTCATGAAATGATAATCCTTGCCATCCACCTCGCCCTCACGCGGGGTGCGGGTGGTGGCCGAAACCGAAAAGCTCAAGGACGAGTCCCAGTCGCGCAAGCGGCGTGTCAGGGTGGATTTGCCCGCCCCCGAAGGCGAACTGAGGATGATCAAAAGGCCGCGGCGCGTCATATCAGTCTTATCTTCCCTGCTTTTTCTTGGCCTAAATACCCCCGGGGGTCCGGGGGTGGAACCCCGTGGTGCCACGGAGAGGCTTTATTCCACGTTCTGTACCTGCTCGCGCATCTGGTCGATCACCGCCTTGAGGTCGAGGCCCACGGCGGTCAGGCCGCTGTTTTGCGCCTTGGAGCACAATGTATTCGCCTCGCGGTTAAACTCTTGTGACAGGAAATCGAGTTTTCGTCCGATAGGTGAGCCTTGCGCCAGAAGATCACGGGCGGCCCCGACATGGGCGCGCAGCCGGTCGATCTCTTCGGTCACATCCGCCTTCACGGCAATCAGCGCCAGTTCCTGGGCCACGCGGGCCTCGTCGGCGCCGTCGGTGTTGTCCATGACCCGCGCAAGGGCGGCGCGGGTGGCGGCCTGCATCTCGGGGCGGCGGGCCTCGGCGGCCTGCGCCGCGGCCTCGGTCAGGCGCGCGATCTGGTCCAATTGGTCGCTCAGCACATCGTTCAGCGCCCGCCCCTCGGCCTCGCGCATCTCCAGGAAGGCAGCAAGCAGGGCCTCGAAATCCTCCAGCAACGCCTTTCGCAGGGCGGTGGTGTCCTGCGCCCCTGCCCCGGCATCCAGCACCCCGCGCACTCCGATGACATCGGCGGCGGTCGCCGGGGCCAGCGATATTCCGCGGTCCATGGCCTGCGCCTCGACCTCGGCCATGGCGGTCAGGACGTCGTGCAACTGGCCGGCGTTCAAGGCCAGTCGTCCGGCCTCGTCCTCGGCCTGCACCCGCAGGGCCAGGGACACGTTCCCGCGGGCCAGTGCCTTGGACAGCCGCGCGCGCAGCGCCGCCTCGAGCCCCTCGATCCAGTCGGGCGTGCGCAGGCGCAGGTCCAGCCCCTTGCCGTTCACGCTGCGCAATTCCCATGTCCAGCCATGTGCCTCATGGCTGCCTTTGGCGCTGGCGAAAGCGGTCATGGATCTGAGCATTCGGGGTCCTCCGGGGCCTTGGTTTGCCTTGTCCTAGTGGGTCTGGGGCAGGCTGGCAAGGCGCGGCGGTATTAACCATTTGTTCAGTTTGTTTGAGGAATTCTGACCGGAATATGGCAAAACCATGGTCAAGCAGAGACCTGTCCCGTGGCGGGGCGTGATGTGGGGGCGAGGGTGATATCATGGTGGACGATGTGAAACACAGGTTCCGCAGCCTGAGTGCGGTGACCTCTCCGCGGCGGGGCAAGACCGGCGGTCGTGTCGAGGACCTGACCGCCTTCGAGTCCTATTGGGCCAGCACGGCGCCCGACGGCGATATTCCCCGGCGGTCGCAAATCGATCCGCGCGGGATCGAAGCCGTCCTGTCCAATGCCTTCGTGGCCGAGCGCATCGCCCCGGGCATGGCGCGGCTCAGGATTGCCGGGATGCATCTTTCGGATGTCATGGGCATGGAGGTGCGGGCGATGCCGCTGTCCTGCCTGATTGCGCCGGGGGACCGGGACAGGTTTGCCGAAGCGCTGGTGGAGCTGTTCGACCGGCCCGCGAAACTTCGGGTGACGCTGGAGGCCGAGGGGGGCTTGGGCCGCCCTGCTCTGACAGGGCAGATGCTTTTGCTGCCCCTGCGCAGCGATCTGGGCGACATCAGCCGCGCGCTGGGCTGCCTTGTGACACAGGGGCCCATCGGGCGCACGCCCCGGCGGTTTCGGATCACCTCGCTTGAGGTCTCGGCGGTTCTTGCGCAGGGCGGGCCGAAGCCTGTCGTGATGCACCCGTCCGAGCGCCCCTATCTTCGGGTGGTGAAATAGAAAAAGGCCGCGCTTGGGGCGCGGCCTTTGGTTGTGACATGCTTTGCGCGGCTTAGCCCGCCTGTGCGGCGGCGGCGCGGCTGTCGCGCAGGTTCGACAGTTCCTCGGCCACGAGGAAGGCCAGTTCCAGAGACTGGCTGGCGTTGAGGCGCGGATCGCAAGCCGTGTGGTAGCGATCCGAGAGGTTTTCCTCGCTGACCGCGCGCATCCCGCCGGTGCATTCGGTCACGTCCTGCCCGGTCATCTCGAAGTGCACCCCGCCCGGGGTGGTGCCTTCGGCGCGGTGAACGGCGAAGAAATCCTGCACCTCGCGCAGCACGCTGTCGAAGGGGCGGGTCTTGAAGCCGGTGGCGGATTTGATGGTGTTGCCGTGCATCGGGTCGCAAACCCAGACCACGTTGGCGCCTTCCTCTTTGACCGTGCGGATGAGACGCGGCAGGTGGTCGCCCACCTTGCCCGCGCCGAAGCGGGCAATGAGCGTCAGGCGCCCGGCCTCGTTCTCGGGGTTGAGGGTGGCCATCAGGCGCTTGAGGTCCTCGGGCTCCATGCTGGGGCCGCATTTCAACCCGATGGGGTTGAGCACGCCGCGGGCGAATTCCACATGCGCGCCGTCGGGCTGCCGCGTGCGGTCGCCGATCCAGACCATGTGGCCAGACCCGGCCAGCCATTTTCCGGAGGTGGAATCGAGGCGGCAGAGCGCCTCTTCGTATTCCAGTAGCAGGGCCTCGTGGCTGGTGTAGAAATCGACCGATTGCAGGGTATGGGCCTGATCGCTTTCGACACCGGCGGCCTTCATGAAGTCCAGCGTATCGGTGATCCGGTTGGCCAGATCACGGTAGCGTTCGGCCTTTTCGCCTTCGGTGAAGCCAAGGGTCCATTGGTGCACCTGGTGCACATCGGCATAGCCGCCCGTGGAAAAGGCGCGCAGCAGGTTCAGCGTGGCCGCCGCCTGCGTGTAGGCCTGCAACATCTTTTCGGGGTTGGGGATGCGCGCCTCGGGCGTGAAGTCCAACTCGTTGATGATGTCGCCCCGGTAGCTGGGCAGTTCCACCCCGTCGACGGTTTCCGTCGGTGCGCTGCGCGGTTTGGCGAACTGGCCCGCCATGCGGCCCACTTTCACCACCGGCACCTTGGCGCCATAGGTCAGGACCATGGCCATTTGCAGCATGACCTTGAAGGTATCGCGAATGGCGTCGGCGCTGAACTGGTCGAAGGCCTCGGCGCAATCGCCGCCTTGAAGCAGGAAGGCCTCACCACGCGAGGCCGCGCCGAGTTGGCGTTTCAGCTTGCGCGCCTCGCCCGCAAAGACCAGCGGAGGATAGTGCGACAGGCGTTCTTCGACCTTTGCCAACGCGGCCGCGTCGGTATAATCCGGCATCTGAACGCGAGGTTTCTTGCGCCAGTCGGATTTTTGCCAAGTGCTCATTGTCATTCTCCGCTTAAAGACAGTCGAAATGTGTCTATACTAAACCATGATGCAAGAGGCCATATGTCGAGTTCATCGAATTTCGGGTTTTTCAGTGTTATCTCTTGCCAAAACAAGGAGATCGTGGAAGAGGCTTTCCGCTAGGGAATTTGGTCTGCCATGGTCGGGAGTTGCTTGAGATGACCACGCCGACATCAAAAGTCGCGGTTCAGGCGCAAGGCGCGCCCAAACGCTTTGTCTTTGTATTGCTCGAGAATTTCACTCTTCTGAGCTTTGCTTCGGCTATCGACAGTTTGCGGATTGCCAACCGCATGTCCGGGCAAACGCTGTATGAATGGCTGATTACCGGCGATGCGGACGATGAGGGTATGGTGTCATGCTCCAGCGGATCGCGTTTCAAGGTGGATGCCCCGCTGGGCGAGTTGAACCGCGATGACGTGGTTTTGCTGTGCGGTGGGTCGGACGTGCAGAAGGCCAGCACCAAGAAACTGCTGAACTGGATTCGCCGCGAGGCGCGGCGCGGCCTGCGCCTTGGCGGGCTGTGCACGGCGGCCTATACGCTGGCGCGGGCCGGGCTGCTGGAGGGCAAGCGGGCAACGATCCATTGGGAGAACCACGACAGTTTCACCGAGGAATTCGACGAGGTGGACCTGACCAAGTCGGTTTTCGTGGTGGACGGAAACCGGATGACCACCGCCGGGGGCACCTCCTCGATCGACCTGATGCTCAAGCTGATTGCCGACGATCACGGCGAGAAGCTGGCCAATGCGGTGGCCGACCAGTTGATCTATTCCTCGATCCGCACCGATCAGGATACGCAGCGCTTGTCGGTGCCCACCCGGATCGGCGTACGGCACCCGAAACTGAGCCAGGTCATCCAGATGATGGAGGCCAACATCGAAGAGCCGATCAGCCCTTCGGTTCTGGCCAAGGATGTGGGCATGTCCACGCGGCAGCTGGAGCGGCTGTTCCGGCGGTACCTCAACCGCAGCCCCAAGCGGTATTACATGGAACTGCGCCTGCAAAAGGCCCGCAACCTGTTGATGCAGACCGACATGACGGTGATCAACGTGGCGCTGGCCTGTGGCTTTGCCTCGCCGTCGCATTTCTCGAAATGCTACCGGGCGCATTACGACACCACACCTTACCGTGAACGGGGTGCACAGGCGGCGCGACTGTCGGTCTGACCGCCGCGGCCCCGATCGCTGTGGGGGCGCTGCCCCCGACGTTGAAAATCGCTGATTTTCAACGTCTCCCCCGGGGTATTTGAACCAAGAAAAAGGCCGGATCAGGGTTTGGTGATCCGGTAGAGTGCCCCGCGCCCTTCGGACAGGAACCAGATGGCGCCATCGGGGCCCTGGATCACGTCGCGGACGCGCAGGGTTTCGGGAGAGTCGAGGCGCTCGACCTCACGTAAGGGGGTGCCGGCAAGCCGCGCGATATGGTTGAATTTCAACGAGCCGACAAAGGCATTGCCGCGCCATTCCGGAATTTCCTTGCCATCATGGAACATCATGCCGGATGGGGCGATGGAGGGGTCCCAGTAATGGACGGGCTGCTCCATCCCCGGTTTCGCGGTGCCGTCGCCGATCTTGGCGCCCGAGTAATGGCGCCCATAGGAGATGACGGGCCAGCCATAGTTGGCCCCTTTGGCAATCCGGTTGACCTCGTCGCCGCCGCGCGCGCCGTGTTCGACCGTGTAGAGTTGTCCCTTGGGGTCTAGCGCCGCCCCCTGCGGATTGCGGTGCCCATAGGACCAGATTTCAGGCCGGACGTCTTGTTGGCCGGCAAAGGGGTTGTCGGCGGGGATGGTGCCATCGCGGTTGAGCCGCAGGACCGAACCGTTTTCGCGGCCGAGATCCTGGGCCGAGGGGCGGTCGCCACGGTCCCCAACGGTGAGGAAGATCGTGCCATCGGGGGCCTCCACGAGGCGGGAGCCGAAGTGCCGCCCGCCGGTGGAGCCGGGGGTGAGTTCCCACAGCACGCGCCAATCGGTGAGGCGGTCGAGGCCCTCGGAGAGGGTGGCCCGGGCCAGCGCCGTGCCGGTCCCGCCCGGTTGAGGTTTGGAATAGGTGAACAGAAGTTCACGGCTTTGCGCGAAGTCGCGCGGGACGAGGATGTCGAGCAACCCGCCCTGCCCGCGTGCGGCCACCTGACCGACACCGGAAATGTCCCGTGCCCCCCCTTCATCGACCGCCAGGAGGCGCCCGCGCCTTTCCGTGATCAGGATCGTCCCGTTTGGCAATGTGTCAACCGCCCACGGGGTGTCGAGGCCGGTGACGATGGGTGTGACGTCCAGGCGGCCTGCGCTGCTGTCCATGGCCTGTGCCGATTGACTGAATGTCAGGGCAAGGGCGAAGCCGACGAGAGGGGCAAGACGGGGCATGGCGGTCTCCTGTTGTCGTGGTGCCTGTGTCAGGAAGATGGGTGTGACGTGACCCAAGGTCAAATCCCGGCTTGCCCTGCCGCGCCCCTGAAACCGCTTGCGTTTTGGCGCGTAACCCATAACCTCGCGCTTGGAAAAGCGTTCCACAGGGAGACAAAGACATGAAGAGATTTCTGACCGCAACCGCCGCTGCCGCGCTTCTGGCCGGGGGGGCACAGGCCGATAATCACGCGGTGAAAATCGGCGTGATCCTTGGCTTTACCGGGCCGATCGAGTCGCTGACGCCACATATGGCGGCAGGCGCCGAAATGGCGATGGGCGAAGTCACCGAAAGCGGCAAGCTTCTGGATGGGATGAGCGTTGAGCCGGTGCGTGCCGACAGCACCTGTATCGATGCCGGGGCGGCGAGTGCCGCGGCCGAACGCCTGATCACCTCGGAGGGGGTCAAGGGGATCATGGGGGCGGATTGCTCGGGCGTGACTGGGGCCGTTCTGAGCAACGTCGCGGTGCCCAACGGCGTGGTGATGATTTCGCCATCGGCGACCTCGCCGGCGCTGTCCTCAGCCGAGGACAACGGTTTGTTCTTCCGCACCGCGCCATCGGATGCGCGCCAGGGCGAGATCATGGCCAAGATCCTGATGGATCGCGGCAACGAGGAGGTCGCCCTGACCTATACCAACAACGACTATGGCAAGGGGCTAGCCGACAGTTTCGCCAAGGCCTACGAGGATATGGGCGGCACGATCACCATCAACGCGGCGCATGAAGACGGCAAGGCCGACTATTCGGCGGAAGTGGGCGCGCTGGCCTCGGGGGGCGGTGACCTTCTGGTCGTGGCCGGTTACGTGGACCAGGGCGGCAGCGGCATCGTGCGCTCGGCGCTGGATTCGGGGGCGTTTGACACCTTCCACTTCCCCGACGGGATGATCGGCACGGCGCTGGAGGAGAACTTCGGCGACGAGATCGACGGATCGACCGGCCAGCACCCGGGCACAGACAGCCCCGGCGTGGCCAAGTTCCAGGAGATGGTGGGAGACAGTTTCGAAGCCACCTCGCCCTTCGCGCCGGAAAGCTATGACGCGGCGGCGCTGATGCTTCTGGCGATGCAGGCGGCGGAATCGGTCGAGCCGGGCGATTACAAGGATCACGTGATGGACGTGGCCAATGCGCCGGGCGAAAAGATCTATCCCGGTGAGCTGGGCAAGGCGCTGGAGATCATCGCCGGGGGCGGTGACGTGGATTACGTCGGCGCCACCGCCGTCGAACTGATCGGGCCGGGTGAATCGGCGGGCAGCTACCGCGAGATCATCTTCGAGGATGGCAAGATCGAGACGGTCGAATACCGTTGATCCGACTGTCCGACTAGGGTAACGGGCGGTCCCGTGGATGGCACGGGGCCGCTCCAACAATAACTAGGCGGTCGACTGAGGCCGTTTCGGGGGGACTTGCATGATCGTCGTCGAGGATCTGCACAAGCATTTCGGCGGGTTTCACGCCGTGGATGGCGCAAGCCTGA
Source organism: Roseovarius bejariae (assembly GCF_009669325.1). Lineage (NCBI taxonomy): Bacteria > Pseudomonadati > Pseudomonadota > Alphaproteobacteria > Rhodobacterales > Roseobacteraceae > Roseovarius > Roseovarius bejariae. The sequence continues at coordinate 43,900 of NZ_SZWE01000001.1, read as the reverse complement.
GCATCGCGGAAGGTACGATAACCGGGTTGATCGGCCCCAACGGGGCGGGCAAGACGACCCTGTTCAACGTGATTGCCGGTGTCTTGCCGCCCACTTCGGGGCGGGTGACCATGGCGGGCGAGGACATTACCGGGTTGCCGCCGCATGAGCTGTTTCACAAGGGATTGCTGCGGACGTTCCAGATTGCGCATGAGTTTTCTTCGATGACCTGCCGGGAGAACCTGATGATGGTACCGGGCGGTCAATCGGGTGAGCGGCTTTGGAATACGTGGTTCGGGCGCAAGCGGATTGCCGACGAGGAACGCGCGCTGCGCGCCAAGGCCGACGAGGTGCTGGAGTTTTTGACCATCGAACACCTGGCCAACCAACGCGCCGGAGAGGTCTCGGGCGGTCAGAAGAAGCTGCTGGAACTGGGCCGCACGATGATGGTGGACGCGCGGATCGTGTTTCTGGACGAGGTGGGCGCGGGGGTGAACCGCACATTGTTGAAGACCATCGGCGAGGCGATCCAGCAGTTGAACCGCGAGCGCGGCTACACCTTCGTGGTGATCGAGCACGACATGGATTTCATCGGGCGGCTTTGCGACCCGGTGATCTGCATGGCCGAGGGCAAGGTTCTGGCCGAAGGCACGCTGGACGAGATCAAAGCCAACGAGGCGGTGATCGAGGCCTATCTGGGCACGGGATTGAAGAACAAGGAACAGGTGGGCGCGTGAGCGGTGTGATCCAAAGGCGTGGCTGCGCCACACAGGTTGAGATGCGTTCGGGCCACGCAGGCCTTGGGGGCGCTGCCCCCCACGTTGAAAATCAGGGATTTTCAACGTGCCCCCCGGAGTATTTCGGGAAAGATGAAAAAGATGAAAAGGGGTGGGCGGATGAGTGACCCGTTTTTGATCGGTGAGGCCATGACCGGCGGCTATGGCCGTGGGGGCCCGGATATCCTGCATGACTGTACCATTGCGGTGGATCGAGGTGAGATCGCCGTGATCGTCGGGCCCAACGGCGCGGGCAAATCCACCGCGATGAAGGCGGTTTTCGGGATGCTCGATTTGCGGCAGGGTCAGGTGCGGTTGGATGGGCAGGACATCACCGGCTTATCGCCGCAGGAGCGGGTGCGCCACGGCATGGGGTTCGTGCCGCAGACCAACAACATCTTCACCTCGATGACGGTGGAGGAAAACCTTGAGATGGGCGCGTTCATTCGTGACGATGATATTTCGGGGACCATGGAGCAGGTCTATGAGCTGTTCCCGATCCTGCGCGACAAGCGGTTGCAGGCCGCCGGTGAGTTGTCGGGCGGCCAGCGGCAGCAGGTGGCGGTGGGCCGCGCCTTGATGACGCAGCCAAAGGTCCTGATGCTGGACGAGCCGACGGCGGGGGTCAGCCCCATCGTGATGGATGAGCTATTCGACCGGATCATCGAGGTGGCGCGCACCGGGCTTCCGGTGCTGATGGTCGAGCAGAACGCGCGCCAGGCATTGGAGATCGCCGACAAGGGCTATGTTCTGGTGCAGGGGCGCAATGCACATACCGGCACGGGCAAGGAGTTGCTGGCCGATGCCGAGGTTCGGCAGAGTTTCCTGGGCGGATGAGGGGGCATGACGTGAGTATTTTCGCCAAGAAGAAGATGCCGAACCATGGGGAGTGCGGTGCATGATCGACTTTCTGAACGCCATCGTGGCGCTTTCGAACTTTGTGCTGGTCCCGGCGGTGACTTATGGTAGCCAGTTGGCGCTTGGGGCCCTTGGCGTGACGTTGATTTACGGCATCCTGCGGTTTTCCAATTTCGCCCATGGCGACACCATGGCCTTTGGCACCATGGTCACCATCCTCGTGACATGGGGGTTGCAGGCTGCGGGCGTCGGTTTCGGGCCGCTGCCCACGGCCCTTCTGGCCCTGCCCTTCGGGATCGTGGCCTGCATGGCTCTGGTTCTGGTGACCGACCGCATGGTGTATCGCTTCTACCGGGAGCAGAAAGCGAAGCCGGTGATCTTCGTCATCGTCTCGATCGGGGTGATGTTCATCATGAACGGGCTGGTGCGGTTCATCATCGGGCCGGGCGACCAACGCTTTGCCGATGGCGAGCGCTTCATCATCTCGGCACGGGATTTCAAGGAGTTGACGGGATTGCGCGAGGGGCTGGCCCTGAAGACCACGCAGGGCATTACCGTGGTGACGGCGGTGATCGTCGTGGCGCTTTTGTTCTGGTTTCTCAACCGCACCCGCACGGGCAAGAGCATGCGCGCCTATTCCGATAACGAGGATCTGGCGCTGTTGTCGGGGATCAATCCCGACCGGGTGGTCATGGTGACATGGCTGATCGTGGCGGCGCTGGCCACGGTCGCGGGCACGCTTTACGGCCTCGACAAGAGCTTCAAGCCCTTCACCTATTTCCAGCTTCTGCTGCCGGTCTTTGCCGCCGCCATCGTCGGCGGCCTTGGCAGCCCTCTGGGGGCCATTGCGGGGGGATATGTGATCGCCTTTTCCGAGGTGATGATCACCTACGCGTGGAAAAAGGTGCTGACCTATCTCACACCCGAGGCATTGGAACCCGACGGCTTGGTCCAGCTTCTGTCGACCAATTATAAATTCGCGGTCAGTTTCGTGATCCTGCTGATCGTGCTTCTGTTCCGCCCGACGGGCCTTTTCCGGGGGAAAGCGGTATGAGCGAAATGGTCAAGAACACCGGGCTTTTCGTCCTTGTTGCCGTGTTGATCCTTGGCACGGGTTTCGTGCAAAGCTGGAACACCGCCCTTTTGATCCTGAACATGGGGCTGATTTCGGCGGTCATGTCGCTGGGGCTGAACCTGCAATGGGGGTTTGCGGGGCTGTTCAACGTGGGCGTCATGGGTTTCGTGGCGCTTGGCGGGCTGGCGGGCGTTCTGGTGGGGATGCCGCCGGTGCCCGAGGCCTGGGCCGCGGGCGGTGTCGGCGTGATTGCCGGGCTTGTCCTTGGTGCCGCGGTGATCGTGGTGGCCGCCGTGGTGTTCAATCGCATGGGACGCGGGCCGATGCGTGTTCTGGCCATGCTGGTGATCCTCGTTGGCGGCTTTTTCGCCTTCCGCGCGGTATTCGACGCCGGTGTCGAGGCGGTGGAAGACGTGAACCCGGCGGCCACCGGATACCTTGGCGGGCTGGGCCTGCCCATTGTTCTGGCCTGGCCTGTCGGTGGCATTCTGGCGGCCGGGGCCGCGTGGCTGATCGGCAAGACGGCCCTGGGCCTGCGCAGTGATTACCTGGCCATTGCGACGCTGGGCATTGCCGAGATCATCCTCGCGGTTCTCAAGAACGAAGATTGGCTGGCGCGGGGCGTGAAGAATGTCAACGGCTTGCCGCGCCCGGTGCCCTATGAGGTGGATTTGCAGAATGACCCGGGTTTCGTGGAGCAGGTCAGCGCCCTTGGCCTCGATCCGGTGACGGCCTCCTCGCTGACGGTCAAGCTGGGCTATGCCGGGCTTTTCGCCGTGGTTCTGGTGCTGATCCTGACACTGGCGCAACTGGCACTCAACAGCCCGTGGGGCCGGATGATGCGCGCCATTCGCGACAACGAAACCGCCGCCCGCGCCATGGGCAAGGACGTGACGCGCCGGCATTTGCAGGTCTTCATCCTTGGCAGCGCGGTGTGCGGGATTGCCGGGGCGATGATGACCACGCTGGACGGTCAGTTCATTCCGACCGCGTACCAGCCGCTGCGCTTTACCTTCCTGATCTGGGTGATGGTGATCGTGGGCGGCTCGGGCAACAATTTCGGCGCCGTTTTGGGTGGTTTCCTGATCTGGTTCCTCTGGGTGCAGGTGGAGCCGATGGGCCATTGGGTCATGCAGATCGTGACCGCCCCCATGGCCGATGGCAGCGCCTTGAAAGAGCATCTTCTGGGAAGTGCGGCGCACATGCGCCTGCTGACCATGGGGGTGATCCTGCTACTGGTGCTGCGGTTCAGCCCGCGCGGGTTGATCCCGGGGAGATAAATCGGGCACGGTCCCGAAGTCCCGGGACAGGCCAGGGGTGGGCCGTCGCGGCATTCAAGCCAGCGACGTCACCCAGAGGATCGTTGCATCCTCGTCGCTGATCGATATGACGTTATGGCCCATGGTCGCGTCGTAATAGGCGCTGTCGCCGCGGCGCATCTCAAGGGGTTCGTAAAACTCGGTATAAAGCCGCACGACCCCGGTGAGGACATACAGGAATTCCTCGCCGTCATGGCGGACCCAACCGTCGAATTCGGATATGTCGCGGGCCCGGATGCGGGCGCGATAGGGCAGCATTTGCTTCTTGGTCAGCGCTTCGCCCAGCAATTCGTGCTCATAGGTGGCGGTGGCCTGATGGGTGCCCTCGCCTGCCTTGGTCACCGACATCCGGCCATTGACCTGTTCACGCTGTGGCGGGGTGAACAGCTGTGGCACGGAAATTTCCAGACCCACGGCCAGCTTCTTCAAGGCATCGTAGGTTGGCGACATCTGCCCGTTCTCGATTTTCGACAGGGTCGAGCGCGCCAGCCCCGCCTGTTTGGCCGCCTGTTCCAGCGTCCAGCCCCGCGCGGTGCGCAATTCGCGCACGCGTTCGCCAAGGTTCAGCGGCTCTGCCTCCTCCTGCTGGCCATTTTCGCGGGCCACGCGGATCAGGTTTTCAGGGGTCGTTTTTTGCATAAACCCTCCTATACGCAGCGGGCGGACCACTTGCAACTGACCGTCGCGCGGCCTAATCGGTGAGTATGCGAGCAGAAACCCATCCCCAGACCGTCACCCCCTGCCCCGCGCCCTTCAATCTGGCGGCGCATGTGCTGGACCATGCCGAAGACACCCCCGACAAGATCGCCCTGGCCGTTCTGCGCCTGAGCGGGTCGGAACGCTGGAGTTATGCGCGCCTCAAGGCGGCGGTACTTGGCACCGGCACGGGGCTTTTGCAGGCGGGTCTGACCCCCGGCGACCGGGTGTTGATGCGACTTGGCAATACGGTGGAGTTTCCCATCGCCTACCTCGGGGCGATTGCCGTGGGCCTTCTGCCGGTCCCCACCTCAAGCCAGTTGACCTCGCCGGAAGTGGCCAAGATGATCGACACGCTGGACCCTTCGCTGATCCTGCGTGGCACCGGCATTACCTGCCCGGACACGGATGTGCCGGTGTTGGACCAACCGGACCTTGAGGCGATGCGCGACCTGCCCCCGGCCGGTTTCGACATGGGCGACCCGAACCGCCTTGCCTATATCATCTATACCTCGGGCACTTCGGGCGTACCGCGTGCCGTGTGCCATGCGCACCGCGCGATCTGGGCGCGGCAGATGATGATGCAGGGCTGGTACGGATTGCACGCCGACGACCGGCTGTTGCACGCGGGGGCCTTCAACTGGACCTATACCCTTGGCACGGGCCTGATGGACCCATGGACCATGGGGGCCACGGCCCTGATCCCCGAGGCGGGGATCGAACCGGCGCAACTGCCGCTTTTGCTCAAGCGGCATGACGCGACGATCTTTGCCGCGGCACCGGGGGTTTACCGCAAGATGCTGACTGGCGAGGCGCTATCGCTGCCCAAGCTGCGGCACGGTCTGGCGGCGGGTGAGAAACTCTCGGACACCATCCGGCAAGCTTGGGAGGAGGCCACGGGGACGGCCATCCACGAGGCTTACGGCATGTCCGAATGCTCCACCTTCATCTCGGCCAGCCCCGACCACCCGGCGACCCCCGGCACATTGGGCCGCCCGCAACCGGGGCGGCGTGTGGCGGTGATTGGCCCCGATGGCCCGGTCGGGATCGGCGAGGAAGGCACGATTGCGGTGCATGAAAGCGACCCGGGCCTGATGCTGGGCTATCTCAAGGCCGAATCCGCCACGCGCGACAAGTATCAGGGCGAATGGTTTTTGACAGGCGATCAGGGCATGATGGATGCCGCAGGCGACATCACCTATCTGGGCCGCGCCGATGACATGATGAACGCGGGCGGCTTTCGTGTGTCGCCCATGGAGGTCGAAGCGGTGCTCAATGCCTTTCCCGGTATCACGCAATCCGCCGTCACCGACATCGAGGTCAAGAAAGACGCACGGGTCATCATGGCCTTCTATACCGGGCCCGCGCCGGTTGATCCCGAAGCGCTTGAGGCTTACGTGACCGAAAACCTTGCCGCCTACAAACGCCCGCGCGGCTTTTACCACCTCGATGCGCTGCCCAGTGGCGCCAACGGGAAAATCCTGCGTCGCGAATTGCGGCCGATCTACAAGGCCCATCATGGTCAAGCTTGATATCATTTCTGACCCGATCTGCCCCTGGTGCTACATCGGGAAAACCCTTCTGGATCAGGCGCTTGCCGAGCGCCCGAACCACCCGTTCTCGATCAACTGGCATCCGTTCCAGCTCAATCCCGACATGCCGCGCGAGGGCATGGACCGCCGCGCATATCTTGAGGCCAAGTTCGGCGGTCAGGAAGGCGCGGTGCAGGCCTATTTGCCAGTGGTGGAAAAGGCCCGGGAGGCTGGGCTGAATATCAACTTCGAAGCCATCGAACGGACGCCCAACACGCTGGATGCCCACCGCCTGATCCATTGGGCGGGGATCGAAGACCGGCAGATGGCCATGGCCGTGGCCCTGTTCAAAGCCTATTTCGAAGACGGCCGCGACATCGGCGACCGCGAGGTTCTGGCCGATCTGGCCGACAGCCTTGAGATGGACGCCGCCGTGGTGCGCCGCCTGCTGGACAGTGACGCGGATGAGGCGGCGATCATTGAACGCGACAAGCAGTTCCGCGAGATGGGCATCACCTCGGTCCCGACCTTCATCGTCAACGGAGAGCACGCCGTCCCCGGCGCGCAACCGCCCGAGTTGTGGGTCAGGGTGATCGACGAGATCACCGGGCAACTGTCCGCGGGTGAGGGTTGATCCATGCGTGGTGCCAAGGCCCTGACCCTTCTGGCGATGCTTTTGCTTATCATCGCGGGCGGCACGGTGTTCTTTCACCGTGTCGAGGGCTGGTCGTGGCTCGATAGTTATTTCTTTACCGTCGTGACCCTCTCCACTGTGGGGTATGGCGAGTTGGTCCCCGCCACCCCCATGGGCAAGATCGGCACCACGGTTTTCATCCTTGTGGGCCTTGGCATCTTTGCCGTGGCGATCCAGCAATTCGGTGCCTTCGCGGTCAAGAAACGCGAGGAACACACTGAATGGCTGATCGCGCGACTGGGGCATCGCCATCCAAATGATCAGGAAGAACCCGAGGCGGCCAACGATCCCGACACCCCCGAAAGTGGCGAACGATGAGGGCGGGCACGCCGGGGCGCGTGGAATTCGTGGCGCTCATGGCGATGCTTGTGGCCACAGTGGCCTTTTCCATCGATGCCATGCTCCCCGCCCTGCCCCGTATCGGGCAGGAGTTGACCCCCGAGGCCCTGAACCGGGCACAATTGATCGTCACCTCCTTTATCCTCGGGCTGGGTGTGGGGACCTTTTTCACCGGGCCGTTGTCTGACAGTTTCGGGCGTAAACGCGTGATCCTCTGCGGGGCCGCGGTTTACATGGCCGGGGCGGCGCTGGCGGCGATGGCGCCCACCTTGGAATTGATCCTGGCCGCGCGGGTCCTGCAAGGGCTTGGGGCGGCCACGGCGCGGGTGGTGCCACTTGCCATCATCCGGGACCTCTATTCAGGCCGCGAGATGGCCCGCATCGTCAGTTTCGTGATGATGGTCTTTACCCTCGCCCCGGCTGTCGCGCCGCTGGTGGGCAGCGGCATTATCGTTCTCGCCGGCTGGCGCGGGATATTCGGAAGTTTCATCCTCTTCGCCACCATAAGCAGTCTTTGGCTGACCCTTCGGCTGGCCGAACCTCTCCCGCGCGAGGCACGCCGCCCCTTCAGTGCCTCGGCCCTGAAAGAAGCTTTGCGTGCGGTGCTGGCCCCGCCTGTGGTGCGTATCGCCATTGCGGTGCAAACCCTGTGCCTGACGACGCTGTTCAGTTCGATCAGTTCGATTCAGCAATTGTTCGAAGTAACCTTCCACCGGGCCGATCAGTTCCCGTTATGGTTCTTCATGATGGCGATCTGTGCCGGGACGGGCAGCTTCCTGAATGCCTCTCTGGTCATGCGCCTCGGGATGCGCCGGATGATCTCGGCGACGCTTGCCCTGCAAATCGGGCTGACATCAATCGTGCTGGCGCTTTTCCTGATCGGCCTGCCCGAGGGGCTGCGCTTTCCGGTTTACCTTGTCTGGCAAACCACGATCTTTTTCCAGGCGGCGCTGACGCTGGGCAATATCAACGCCCTGGCGATGGAGCCGCTGGGCCATGTGGCGGGCATGGCGGCCAGTGTGGTGGGCGCGCTGGCGACCGTCGGGTCGGTGATCCTGACGATCCCCGTGGGACTGGCCTTTGATGGCACGCCCCTGCCCTTGCTCACCGGGGTTCTGGTGGCGGTCAGCGTGGCGCGTTACCTCATGGTGCGCCTGCACCGCGCCGAGGAATACGCCTGAGGTTTTCCGGTTTGCCCCGTCCTGCCAAACCGCGTAGCAAGGCCATGAAACGCGCAATCAAGGCCCAGTCATGACCAAGGTTTATATCCTGTTGATCTTTGCCATCGCCGCCGAAACCGTGGCGACCAGTGCCTTGCAGGCCAGCCAGCAATTCACCAAGGCAGGACCGACTCTTCTGGCGGTCGTGGGCTATGCCGTGGCGCTTTACCTGCTGGGGCTGACGCTCAAGTATATCCCGGTGGGCATCGCATATGCGGTCTGGTCGGGGCTGGGGATCGTGTTTATCGCGATGATCGGTTTCGCGATGTTCGGCCAGAAACTGGACACCCCCGCCATCATCGGAACCGGCATGATCCTTGGCGGGATCGTGGTGATCCAACTGTTTTCAGACACCACCCCGCATTGAGGGGGCTGGCGAAGAGTTAAGCTTGAGTCTCACAGGAGTGAACGACCGGTTCGAGCCCTTGTTGGACATTCGATCGCGAAGCTCCAGCGCGGAATCAAGGCCGCAGGCCGCCGCGCATCGCCGGGCCGCCCCCCGGCACGGCGATTTGGCAAAGCTAAGCACTCCGCTCATAGGTTTTTCGGACTTGGCTGAGATAAAGTGCCATAAACCAATCGTTGGATCGCCGCACCGCGGCCCGCCGATGCGCGGCTATTTCAATGTCTGCTTCGTCCCGCAATCCCGTCTTCCGACGTGCCGTCAAAGCTGTTCGAACTGCGCCTGTTGCCTCGCGCTCCAACGCACGGTCAGGGTAAAACCGTCCTCGCCTTGCTCCTCGCCCTCGACCACGCCCTTTTCGAACAGCCACGCGCGCTTGCGCCCCTCGTCAAAGCCAAGCGTCAGGGTGGTTTCATGCGTCGCTTCGGTGATGCCGGCGGTGATCGCCTCGATCAGCGCCTCCATCCCCTCCCCCGTCCAGGCCGACAAGGCCTGCACATTGTCCAGACGCGCCGCCCGGGTCACAATCGCCTCGCGCGCGCCGGGGTCAAGCCGGTCGATCTTGTTCCAGACTTCGATTTGCGGCGTGTCCTCCGTCACACCGAGGCTGTCCAGAATGGCGTGCACATCCTCGGCCTGTTCCTCGGTTTCGGGGTGGGAAATATCCCGCACATGCACGATCAGATCGGCGGCCAGCACCTCTTCCAGCGTGGCGCGAAACGCGGCAACCAGTTCGGTCGGCAAATCGCTGATGAAGCCCACCGTGTCCGACAGGATCACCTCGGGCCCGCCACCGGGCAGTTCGATCCGCCGCATGGTGGGGTCCAGCGTGGCAAACAGCATGTCCTTGGCCATGACCTTGGCGCCGGTCATCCGGTTGAACAGCGTCGATTTGCCCGCGTTGGTGTAGCCCACCAGGGCAACGATGGGAAACGGCACCTTGGCCCGTGAGGCGCGGTGCAACTCGCGGGTTTTCACAACCTTGTCCAACTGCCGCCGCAGGCGCACCAGTTGTTCGTCGATGGCGCGGCGGTCGGCCTCGATCTGGGTCTCGCCCGGGCCGCCGACAAAGCCCAACCCGCCGCGTTGCCGTTCAAGGTGGGTCCATGCCCGTACCAGACGCGTGCGCTGATAGCTGAGCGCGGCCATTTCCACCTGCAACACACCTTCGCGGGTGGCGGCGCGTTCGCTGAAAATCTCAAGGATCAGGCCGGTCCGGTCCAGCAACTTCACCCCAAGGGCCTTCTCAAGGTTGCGCTGCTGCACGGGGCTGACCGGGCCGTCCACCAGCACAAGGCCCACGTCGTTGGCCTCCATCCGCTCTTTCAGCTCTTCCAGCTTGCCCTTGCCAAACAGCATCCCCGGGTGTGGGCGCGGCAGGCGCACGACTTCGCTGCCGACCACGTTCAGACCGGGCAGCGCATGCGCCAGCGAAATCGCCTCCTCCAAGGCGAGATCGGCATCGCGCGCCGCCTCGTGGCCGCGAATGTCGGGATGCAACACCCAGGCCCGGGTGTCTTCGCGTTCCGTCGTCGTGGGGGTCGTCACCCTTGGTCGTCGCCTTCATAAAGGCTGACGGGCTGTGACGGCATGATGGTGGAAATCGCGTGCTTGTAGACAAGCTGCGACTGGCCATCACGGCGCAGAAGGATACAGAAATTGTCGAACCAGGTGATGACACCTTGCAATTTCACACCGTTGATCAGGAAGATCGTCACCGGAATCTTGGTCTTGCGGACCTGATTGAGAAATGCGTCCTGAAGATTTTGTCGGTCTGATGCCATGGTAATGAAAACCTTTGTTCTTGCGTTGGCCGCGGATCGGCACGGTGTCTCCCTCAGGCCGAGTATGAAGCGGTCGCGCGCGCATTTCCACCCCAAAAATCAAATCCTTGCAGGCTGTCAATATAGCGGGGTTAATCTCTCCAAAGCGCCGGATTTGCCAATGCGATGATCGCCAGCGTTTCAAGCCGCCCCAGAACCATTGCCGCACAAAGAACCAACTTGGCCAGCGGCTCCATCGACAAAAGGTCAATCGGCACCTCGGCGGCGATCTGCGTCAGCGGGCCGGTGGTGCTGAGCGCGGCAATCGAAAGGATAATGGAGTTCTGAAAGCTTTGCCCCAATGCCGACATCAATACGGTCACACATGCCAGCGACAGCGCGAAAAGCATGAAGAACACCCACGCGATGAAGGCCCCTTGTCGGCGCAAGCGCCGACTGCCCGCCGTGGCGCGGCCAACGGACGAGGGGTGAACAAGCCGCTCCAATTCGCGGCGTCCATTGAGGTAAAGGGCATAAACCCGCAGAAGCTTCACGCCCCCCGCCGTGGTCGCCACACCGCCCCCGACAAGCGCCAGCCCCAACAGGATCAGTCCCGGCGTGCCAAGGCCGGACCAGCCGCGCGCGGCCTCCCAGGCGGTGCTTTCGAATCCGGTGGTCGACAGGAACGACAGAACGGTGAACATGCCGCCCCAAAGCGCCCCCGCCGCCTGGCCGAAATTTTCCATCTCGTCCACGTCGAAAGCCCCCACGAAGTGCCGGGAGAACAAGAGCAACGGAACACCGAGAACCAGAACCACCCCAAGCCGAAATTCGGGATCGTCCCGCAGGCTGTGCCGCCCTGTGGTCAAGGTGTCGGTCGAGAAGGTGAGCCGCGACAGCGCAAACAACATGAACAGGAACAAGACAATCTCACCGCCATAGCCCGCGGCGCCATTCTGCACCCCGCCAATCGGGGAAATGCCGCTGGTGGCCATGGTCGACATGGCGTGGATCAGAGCGACGAAAGCACGCTCTCCATTGATCATGAGGAACAGGCACAAAAGCGCGGTCAGCCCCAGGTAGATCGGTGCCAGCGCGCCGGTCACCTGTTGCAGGCGCTTCGTGGCACTGGCCCGCTCGAACCTTTGGAACCCGGTGGCCTCTTGCCCCGGCTCGGCGCTGGCCGTTACTTCGAAACCGCCAAGATTCAGCGGCGCCAGAATGGCCGAGGCCGCGATCCAGATCATCAGCCCCCCGAACCATCCCACCAATCCGCGCCACAGGTGCAGCGGTTCAGGGATGCGCCCCGGAGTGTCGAACAATGTGGCCCCGGTGGTGGTCAGCGACGAGACCATCTCGAAATAGGCATTGAGATAGCGGGTGGTCTCCAACCCTTCGTAAAACGGCAGCGCCAGGAACAGCGGCAGCGCGGTATAGGCCAGGAACAACGCGCCAAGGTGCTGAATATCCGAGGCCCCCTCGGTTTGCCGCCCCGACATCGCCAACCCGGTGATCGCCACGAAGGCCAGCCCCAGAACGCTGGAATAGAAAAACGCCCGCGCGACGCTGTGATCCTCCAGCATGAAGGCATGTAGCGCCGGCAAAAGCATCGCCAGCGCGGCAAGCCCGGCCAGCACGAGGATCAATGGAAATTTGAGAAGCCGCGCGATCATGGCTCAGAAGAAATCGATCGAGACCTGAAGCAATTGCTCCACCCGGCCCACGTCCGCCGCCAGCGCGAACAGGACCACCACGTCGCCCGCCTCGATCTTCAGGCCCCCCGTGGGTTTGCGGATCTCGCCCCCTTTGCGCACCGCCCCCACCAGAACGCCTTCGGGAAAGTCGATGTCGCGAATGGCCTTGCCCGCGATGGACGAGGTCGACATGATCTCGGCCTCGATCACTTCGGCCTCGGCGTCACCGATGGAATAGACCGATTTCACCCGCCCATGGCGGATGTGGCGCAGGATCGAACTGACGGTGGTGGCGCGGGGGTTGATATAGGCATCAATCCCCAGCGGCTCCATCAGGGCGGCCAGCGTCGGATCGTTGATCAGGGCAATGGCATAGGGGCACCCCGCCGCCTTGGCCCGTACGGCGGCCAGCATGTTGGTCTTGTCGTCGTCGGTCACACAGAGCACCGCATCGGCGCGGGCAATCCCGGCCTCGTTCAGCAGGCTGGTCTCAAGACCATCGCCATTCAAAACGATGGTCCGCTCAAGCGCATCGGCCGCGCGCTCAGCACAGCGCCGTTCGCGTTCGATCATCTTGGTGCGGGTGCCGGTGCGATGTTCTTCCAGCGTTTTCGCCACCGCAAGGCCGATGTTGCCGCCCCCGACGATCACCAACCGCTCCTGTTTATCCTGCCGCTTGCCGAAAACCTCCAGCGTGCGGGGAATATCCTCGCGCGGGGCAAAGACATAGGCTTCGTCCCCCACGAACAACTGATCCCCCGCCTCGGGCGCGAACAACCGACCCTCGCGGCGAATGCCCAGCACAACGACCCGCAGCGTCGAAAACAGGTCGCTCAATTGCCGAAGCGGCGTGTTGACCACCGGGCAATCCTCGTCCAGCCGCAGGCCCATAAGCTGCGCCCGCCCGCCAAGGAATTGCTCGGTATCGAAGGCGGCGGGGGCCGCCAAACGCTGCAATGCGGCCTCGGCCACCTCGCGTTCAGGGCTGATCACCACGTCGATGGGCATGTGATCGCGCCGGTAAAGATCGGAATAGATCGCATCCAGATAGGACTGGCTGCGCAACCGGGCGATCTTGCGTGGAATGGCAAAGACCGAATGCGCCACCTGGCAGGTGACCATGTTCACCTCGTCCGAATAGGTGGCGGCAATGATCATATCGGCATCGCGCGCGCCTGCCCGGTCAAGGATGTCGGGATAACTGGCAAACCCCGCCAGCCCCTGCACATCCAGCGTATCGGTCGCCCGCCGTACCAGATCGGGGTTGTTGTCCACCACGGTCACGTCGTTCTTTTCGCCCGACAGGTGGCGCGCGATCTGCCAGCCAACCTGACCGGCCCCGCAGATGATGACTTTCATCGGCCCCTACGCCTCGTCTTGTCTCGAAGACGTTGCATGACAGGTTGGCTATGGTTGGTCAATTGCTTTGTCCCCGTGGCCGACTCGCGGTAGCATGCGGGCATGACAGTTGCATTCCGTTTTCGCCCTGCCTTGCTGATGACTGCGCTGACCGTTCTGGCGGCCTGTGCCCCGCTGACGGTGTATTACAAGCAAGGGGCCTCCGTCGCCGCGATGGAACAAACCCTCAATCAATGCGAGGTCGAGGCCCTGCGCAAGGTGCCACCGCGTATCCTGACCCGGTATATCCCGCCAACGACCGCCCCCTACACCCATTGCGATGCGAACGGCAATTGTTACACCTATTACCGCACCATCACGCCCGGGCGGTTTGAACGCTATGACGCGGATGAGGGCCTGCGCGAGAAAACCGCGCGGCTTTGCATGGCGGGCGCGGGGTTTGAAAAGGTCAGCATCAAGGAATGTGACCCCGATCAGATCGAGGCGGCCCGCCCCTTGAGCGCCACGCAAACCTTCCCGCCGCTGACCGAAAACTCCTGTGCCATCCGCCTGAAATCAGGCCGCTGGAAGATCGTGACCCCGGGGGCAGAGTGACGCGCCCATACCCCCTGTGCCGGGTTACTTGTGGATGATCTCATCCTTCAGCGATTGCAGGATTCCGTACACCTCGTCCCGCAGGGCCGCGTCATAGTTCAGCGCCGTCATCGTCGTCATGATGTCGTCGGCTGCCGCCTCGTATTCCTCGGCGGCTATGTCCATGTCGCGATGCGCTTCGGCCATGCTGCGCCCCTGGTACTGGTCCGGCCCGCCACTGCCGGCGGCAAAGAAATCGCAGGTGTGCTGCTTGATCTCCTCGACACGCTCGGGTTGGTCCTCGTAGGGCTGGAAGCGCGCCTTGATCACCGGGTTGCACATATGCGCGGCCACGGTGCCATCGACGATCCGCCGGATTCCGGCGGCGCCGCCAAGTCTTTCGAACAAGGTTACGGTGTTGAGGTCATGTGCCAGTGATTGGGACATCTCGCCCTCCTTTCTGATGCTACTGGTTCGGCCAAGAGCGGGCAGGTCACGCGGGCTCGGATTGCACCGCTTTCACATCGGCAGCGGTCAAGGATTTGCCGCCGATGGCCCATTCGCCACTGGCCACTTCATGGACCCTGACCCAGGTCACACCGCGCATGGGTTCGCCCTCGATCCTTACCATGGCTTCGGTCACATCATGGATCATCTTTTGTTTCTGGCCGTCATCAAAAACGCCCTCGATCAATTGGATATCAACAAGTGGCATGAAACCCTCCCTTTGTTTCAATGGGTTAATGGTAGCATCGGTGTCATCCGATGTGCCCAAAGGGTGCCACGGAGCCCCCCGACCGGACCAGTTCAGGAACTGAATCGCGGTGATACACTATCTGAACTGGCCCCAAACGCGCCCTGCGTGGCACACTGGCCCCACCTCGATGAAAGGAGGGGACAATGACAAACACCAGCTACAAACAGTTTTGCCCGGTCGCCATGGCCTCAGAGGTTCTATGTACGCGGTGGACAATCATCCTGCTACGCGAGCTGATCGCGGGATCGACCCGGTTCAACGAATTGCGCCGGGGCGTGCCGCGGATGTCGCCCGCCCTTCTGTCCAAACGGTTGGGCGAACTGGAGCGCGCGGGCATCGTCGAACGCAAGCGCCTGCCCGGCCCCCCCGAAATCGAGGCCTACCGCCTGACCGAGGCCGGGCGCGATCTTCGGCCGGTCATCGAATCCATCGGCATGTGGGGGCAGAAATGGGTCGAAACCGAACCCTCGCTCGACAATCTCGACCCCGAGCTTCTGATGTGGGACATGCGGCGCAACCTGAACACCGACCCGGTGCCGAGGCGCCGTACGGTGATCGAGTTCATCTATCCCGAACTCCCCGCCTCCCAACGCAAATGGTGGCTGATCGTGGAACCGGACCGCACGGTCGACCTGTGCCACATCGACCCCGGTTTCGATGTCGATCTTTATGCCACCGTCGATCTGCGGACCATGACGGAAATCTGGATGGGCCTGCGCAGTGTTGCTAACGCGATGGATCACGAAGCACTCGTACTGGTGGGGCCCCGCCCCCTGATCGACACCATGCAAAGCTGGCTGGGCCTCAGTCCCTTCGCCGCGCAGGAAAAACTTGTCGGCTAGCTCCTCTTGGCCCGCCGTCACCCGGCCTTGGCGTCTTCGTCTTCGGCCCCGTTTTTCGCCCCCGCCTTGGAGCCTGTCACAACCCCCAGCGACTTCAGCTTGCGGTGCAGCGCGCTGCGCTCCATGCCGACGAATTCCGCCGTACGGCTGATGTTTCCACCAAATCGGTTGATCTGCGTCATCAGGTATTCGCGCTCAAAGGCTTCGCGCGCCTCGCGCAGGGGCATGGTGGCCACCGTTCCCGACAGCACCACGCGCCCCTCCTCGGCGGGCGCGCCTTCGCTCTCGCCGGGCAATTCGCGCGCCTCGATCTCGCCGCTGGCATCGCCAAGGATCAGCACCCGCTCGATCACGTTGCGCAACTGGCGCACATTGCCGGGCCAGCCCATGGTCTGCAAAAGCGCCGCCGCCTCGTCGCTCAATTCCCTGAGCGGCAGGCCCTGCGTCCGGTTCAGCCCCTCGATGAAATGGGCGGCCAGTGCGGGAATATCCTCGCGCCGCTCCTCCAGTCCGGGAACCTCGATCGGCACCACGTTGAGGCGGTGATACAACTCACGCCGGAACCGATCCGCGGAAATCTCGGCCTCAAGATCCCGCGAGGTCGAGGAAATTACCCGCAGATCCACCTGAACCTTGGCATTGCCCCCCACCCGCAGGAAGGTCTGATCCACCAGCACCCGCAGGATTTTGGATTGCGTGCCAAGCGGCATATCCGCCACCTCGTCGAAATACAGAATCCCGCCGTTGGCTTCTTCCAGAAGACCGGGCTGCACGCCCTCTTCGCTTTCGCGGCCAAACAGAACCTCTTCCATCCGGTCCGGCTCGACCGAGGCGGAACTGACCGTGATAAAGGGCGCTTCCGAGCGGTTGGAATTGGCATGGATATACCGCGCGGCCAGTTCCTTGCCCGATCCCGCGGGCCCGGTCAGCATCACCCGCCCGTTGGATTTCGTCACCTTGTCCAACTGCGCAATGAGAGCCCGGAAGGCGGGGCTGTCCCCCAACATCTCGGTCGGGCCGGTCTCACGCCGTTTCAGCTTTTGATTCTCGCGGCGCAGCCGGCTGGTTTCCATCCCGCGCCGGATCACCACCATAAGCTGGTCGATATTGAAGGGCTTCTCGATGAAGTCATAGGCGCCCTGCTTGATGGCGGCCACGGCGATCTCGATGTTGCCATGCCCCGAGATGATCACCACCGGCACATCGGGGAAATCACGCTTCACGGTCTTGAGGATGTCGATCCCATCCATCTGGCTGTCCTTCAGCCAGATATCGAGAATCAAAAGCGCGGGGGGCGCCTCGGCGAATTGCGCCATGCACTCGTCCGAATTCCCGGCAAGCCGGGTGCCGAAACCTTCATCCTCCAGGATATCGGCAATCAATTCCCGAATGTCCCGCTCGTCATCGACAATCAGAATGTCGCTCATGTGAACCTCATACCGCCTGTTGTTCCATATCACTCATACGCTCACCCGCCGCTTTCAGCGGCAAGCGCACCACGGCCATGGCACCCCGATGGGTACTGCCGTCAAAAACGGGCGCATCGCTCAATTCCAGCGTCCCGCCATGTTCTTCAATGATCTTTTTCACGATGGGCAGGCCAAGGCCGGTGCCCTTCTCGCGCGTTGTCACGTAAGGCTCGAACAGCCGTGTCCGATCCTCGGGCAACCCTATTCCATTGTCGCAGATGCGGATCACGGCGGCTTCGCCCTCTACCGCACTGTCTATCCGGATTTCCGCTGCGTGACCGTCCGGCAGGCCCTTTTCGGCCAGGCTTTCGATGGCCTCACCCGCGTTCTTGATCAGGTTGGTCAAGGCCTGCGAAATCATCGTGGCGTCCACGTCCGCGGGCATCGCGGCCTGGCTCAAATCGGTCTCGAAGCGCACCTCGGGCTGGCCCGCTTCCTGCAACACGATGGCCTCGCGCAGGATCTGGCCAAGGTCCTCTTCCTTGGTCTGCGGTTCGGGCATCCGGGCGAACTTGGAAAACTCATCGACGATCCGGCGCAGGTCGTTTGTCTGGCGCACCACCACATCGGTGAGCTCTTCAAGCGATTGCGCCTGATCGGCCTCCAGATGCCGCGCGAACTTGCGCTTGATCCGCTCCGCCGACAGTTGGATCGGGGTCAGCGGGTTCTTGATTTCATGGGCAATCCGCCGCGCCACATCGCCCCAGGCCGCCATGCGTTGTGCCGCCACCAGATCGGTCACGTCGTCGAAGGCCACAACATAGCCCTCGCGCCGTCCGTCCTCGTTATGACGGGTCGACATGCGCACCAGAAGGTTTTCCACCCGTCCGCCCCGCGCCACGCGAATTTCCTCCTGCACGAAACCGCCGGAGGCCCCCTTGAGCCGCTGGAACAGCGCGCCGAATTCCGGCACCGCCACGCCGATGTCCAGCGATTGCTGATCCTCGTGCCAATCCAGAAGCCGCTCGGCAGAGCGGTTGACGAAGGTCACCCGGCCCTTGGCGTCCAATCCCACAACCCCCGACGAGACCGAGCCAAGCACCGAATCGAACAGCCGCCTGCGGCGTTCGATCTGCCGGGTATTGGCCAGAAGCGTCTCGCGCTGGCCCTTCAACTGGTGGGTCATCTGGTTGAAATAGGTGGAAAGCTGGGCAATCTCGTCGTCGCCCTCCTCCTCGCGCACCCGCACGTCCAGATCGCCCTCACCCACGCGCTGTGCCGCACTGGTCAGGCGCCCCACGGGCCGCGACAGCCGCTCGGCAAACCACAAGCCCAGCCAGATCGAGGCCAGGATCAGGATTAGGGCAAACCCGATATACAGCAGACCGAATTCAAACAGAACCCGGCCCCGCTCGCTTTCGCGTTGCTTGTAGAAATCCGCGGTTTCCTGCGTGTCGTCCAGCAGGTTCAGGATATCGCCATCCACATTCCGGCTGACGTATAGGTATCGGTCGGGAATTTCCCGCAGGGGCATCAGGGCGCGGAACTCGTTGTTGTCCCAATCCTGAATGACAAGGATGCCCTCGTCGCGCGCCTGCGCGATCTGCTCGGGTGTGGGCTGCTCGTAATCGAACAGATACGACCGTTCCCCGCGTGAGCGCAGATCGCCGGTGCCGTCGATCACGAAGGCCTCGCGCAGGCCCCGCTGAATCTCGCGCTGGCCGCGCGACAAAACCTGTCGGATGTCGCCATCGTCGATGAAAACCGCGGCCTGCTTGGTGGCATTGATGACCGAGGCCAGCGCCCGCGCATCGGTGATCAAATCGCGGCGGTGTTCCTCCTCATAGGCCTGCGCGGCGGCAACGGAATTGTCCACCACGCGGCCCACCCGGTCGGAAAACCATGCCTCCAGCCCCATGTTGACCGACAGCGTGGCGAAAACCGCCACCGCCACGGTGGGCAACAAGGCAATCACCGTGAACACCCCGGTCAACCGCAGGTGCAACCGCGACCCGGCCGACCGCCTGCGCCGCGCCGCCACCATCCGGGCCACCCGTTGCAGGACCAGCCCCGCAACGATCAGCACATAAACCAGGTCCAACAACATGACACCGCGCAGCACGCGGCTCGATGCCCCCTGATCCAGAGGCCCCATCACAAGGAAAGTGACAACGGCAAGAATCGGCCCAAGCAGGACCAGGCCCAGCGTGGCAACGGTCTGAAACCGGCGCTTGCGCCGCAGACCGACCAAACCGTCCCAGCTCAGAATCGCCGGTATGCGTGTCCGGGTTGCCACCCATGTCCCCCATCAGCTTGTGGCGCCACAGGGGCGCCCCCGCGATATGTGGCCTTCTCCGGGGCGGCAGACCCCAAAAGCCACAGCGTTGTTGCAGTTTTACATCAACTTGCGGCGGCGTGTCACGTGAATATCCAGCTCGGTGATCTTCTTACGCAACGTATTGCGGTTAATGCCCAGCAGATCGGCGCATTTCGCCTGATTTCCACCCGTGGCATCCAGCGCGATTTCGATCAGGGGCAGTTCGACTTCGCGCAGAATCCGCTGATACAGGCCCGGTGGCGGCAGGGCATTGCCGTGCAGGTCGAAATAGCGCCGCAGGTGCCGCGCCACCGACGCCGAAAGCGATTCTCCCTGCCCATGGCTCAGCACCGGCTGCGCGGCGGGCTGGTTGCCCAGAACCGCCTCGACCTCGGCACGGCTGACTTCCTCGTTGCGCGCGGTCAACCCGATCCGGCGCACGGCATTTTCCAACTGCCGCACATTCCCCGGCCAGCTATAGGCGCGCATCAACTCCAGCGCGCCGTCCGACAGGCGCCGCGGCGGCTGCCCCTCGCGCTCGGCCCTGAGCAGGAAATGCTCCACCAGAAGCGGCACGTCATCCACCCGGTCCCGCAGGCTCGGCACCGCCACCACCGCCCCCGACAGCCGGTAATAAAGATCCTCTCGAAAACCCTCGTTCTCCAGTTTTTCGGCCAACCGGCCCTGGCTTGTGGCCATGAACCGCGGCACGTGGTCCCCCGGCGCATCCATCATCCGCACCACGCGCGCCTGCGCCTCGGCGTCCAGATCGCCCACCTCGTCCAGAACGATGGTGCCGCCCTTGGCCCGCGCCATCACCTTGGCCGGCCCCTCCAGATCGGTCAGGTCCGAGGGCGTCACCGTGACAAAGGGCAAGGTGCGCCGATCCGAGAAATCATGAATCGCCCGCGCAATCAGGCTTTTGCCCGTCCCAGACTCGCCAGTGATCAGCACCGGCAAATCGGTGTTCATCAACCGCGCCACCACCCGGTAAAGCCCCTGCATCGCAGGCGTCCGCCCGATCAGGGGCAATTCCTCGGGCCGGTCCTCCTCGGCCACAGGCACAGGCTGCCGCGCGCCCGTTTCCAGCGCCCGTGAGGTCCGCTTCATCAGGTCGGGCAGATCAAAGGGCTTGGGCAGGTAATCGAAGGCTTCCGCCTCTTCCGCCTGAATCGCCGTCATGATGGTGTTCTGCGCCGAGATCACGATCACCGGCAGGCCGGGCCGGTCGGCGGCGATCTTGGGCAGCATCTCAAGGCCATTGCCATCGGGCATCATCACGTCGGTGATCACCGCATCGCCCTTACCCTCGCCCACCCATCGCATCAGCGTATGCAAGGACGAGGTGGCATGCACCTTGCACCCCGCCCGCGTCAGGGCCTGCGTCAAAACCGTTCGGATCGTGCGGTCGTCATCGGCGACCAATACCGTGCCATCCATCAGCTGTCCTCCAATTCCTTGCCCGCCCGTGGAAGCGAGATGCGAAACACCGTGCGCCCGGGCACCGAGTTGACGGAAATCCAGCCGTCATGCTCGGAAATGATCTTGGCCGCGAGGGCCAGTCCCAGCCCCGTGCCGTTCTCACGCCCCGAAACGAAGGGGTCGAAAATATCCTCGGCGATCTCCTCGGGCAGGCCCGGGCCATCGTCGATCACCTCGATCTGCAACGGCAGGCTCTTGCCGCCACCATCGCGCCGCACCCGCAGGCTTTGCTCGTAATAGGTATGCAGGCGGATCACCCCGCCGCCCTCGCCCGCCGCTTGCGCCGCGTTCTTCAGAAGGTTCTGGATGACCTGCAACAACTGGTCCGGGTCGCCCTGCGCCAAGGGCAACGAGGGGTCGTAATCCTCGATGATCGTCATATCGGCGGCCACCCCCACGATGGCCGACCGGCGCGCACGGTCCAGCACGTCATGCAGGTTCACCGCCTGCATCTTGGGGGCGCTGACATTGCCGAATTGCTCCACCTGTTCCAACAGGCTCACGATCCGGCGGCTTTCGCTGACGATCAAATCGGTCAACTCAAGGTCCTGCGCTTCGAGGTTCATCGACAAAAGCTGTGCCGCGCCGGTGATCCCGGCCAGCGGGTTCTTGATCTCGTGGGCCAGCATCTCGGCCATGCCGATGGCCGACTTCGCCGCCGATTTCACCGACTGGCCCTGCGTCACCCGGCCCGCCAGCTCACGCGGCGAAATCAACAGAAGCATATGCCCCGCCTCCCCCGCCAAGGGCGCGATTTGCAGGTTGCAATGCAGCGGGGCCCGGTCGCCGGTGCCCACGTCCACGTCATTGACGAACAAGGGCGCGTCATTCTCCCGCGCCCGCTCGAACGCCTCTTCAAGCGGCGCATCCACGGCCAGCTTGTCCCACACCGGCTGTCCGGCAAGGGCCTTTGACGAGGAATTCAAGAAACCCTCCGCCGCCGGGTTCACCCGATGGATACGGTCCATCGGGTCCAGAACCAGCGCCGGCACCGGCAGGGACGACCAGATTGCTTCGTCACTCATGCCGCTATCCTTTCGCCGTCGCGGATCGCTTGTGGAATGAGGCGCAAAACCTCCGCGCTGTCCCGGCTGGTCAAAAGCCGCTTGCGCATCTCGGCCCCGGTCCCGGCCTCGTCCAGGTACCATCCCAAGTGCTTGCGCGAGACCCGATTGCCCAGGTCCGGCCCGTAGAACCGCAACATCGCTTCATAGTGCTCCGCCACCATGTCGATGAAATCCTCGCCGCGCGGCACTTGCGGGGCCGCACCGCCCCAAAGCTCCGCCGCCACCTGCGCCAAAAGCCACGGCCGCCCCTGCGCGCCCCGGCCAATCATCACGCCATCGGCGCCGCTTTGCGCCAATGCCCGTTTCGCCGCCTCGGGGTCCACGATATCGCCATTGGCCACCACGGGAATATCCACTGCCTCTTTCACCGCCCGAATGGCCGCCCAATCTGCGTGGCCCTTGTAGAACTGGCACCGGGTGCGGCCATGAATGGTGATCAACCGAACCCCCGCCGCCTCGGCCCGCCGCGCCAGCTCCGGCGCGTTCATCAGGGTGTCATCCCAGCCCAGCCGGGTCTTGAGCGTCACAGGCACCTTGACCGCCTCAACCACCGCCTCGATCAGGCTCAGCGCGTGATCGAGGTCTTTCATCAGGGCCGAGCCACTGGCCCCCGCGCCGCTGCTGCTCGTCACCTTCTTGGCGGGGCAGCCCATGTTGATATCGATCAGCCGCGCGCCATTGGCCTCGACCATCCGCGCCGCTTCGGCCATCCAGTGTGCCTCCCGGCCAGCCAGTTGCACGGCGGTATTTTCCACGCCAAAGCCCAGTTCGGCCCGCTCGCGCACACCCGGCTTGGCCTGCACCATCTCTTGGCTGGCGACCATTTCGCTCACCACAAGCCCCGCGCCGAACCGCGCGACGAGGTTCCGAAATGGCAAATCGGTGATTCCCGCAAGTGGGGCCAGTAGAACCGGAGGTGTCAAAGTGCGATCCGCGATGGGCAGCATATTGTGCTTAATCCTTGTGCAATGCCTTCTCTCTATGCGTTTACCCCCAATTCAACAACGATTGCGAGGAGTTTTGGCACCGCAATATGGGTATTTGCTTATTTTTTAGGCGCATGGTTCGAGGATTGCGCTTACCGTGACCACCGCCTATTCCTTCCCCCATGCAAAGCGCCGCCATCATCGTTGCCGCCGGGCGCGGCACCCGCGCCGGGGGAAATCAGCCAAAGCAATGGCAGCCCCTTGCCGGGCGACGTGTAATCGATTGGACCGTGGCCGCGTTTCAGGCCACACCCGAAATCAGCCGCATTGTCGTGGTCCTGCATCCCGACGACCTCGATCGCTATGATCCGCCCGCCGGGGTCGAGGTCACGACCGGCGGCGCGGAACGCGCCGACTCGGTCCGCCTGGGCCTCGAATACCTTTCCGAGACCGGGTTTTCGTACGACTCGTACGTTGCCATCCATGATGTGGCCCGAAGTTGTACGAAACCGGCGTACGTTTCGTACGTTTTGTACGAACTTTCGCGCGGTCCGCAGCGCGCCGTCGCCCCGGCCTTGCCGGTTACCGATGCCCTTTGGATCGGGCGGGATGGTGAGGTCGCGGGCACCCGCGACCGAACGGGCCTCTTTCGCGCGCAGACCCCGCAAGCCTTTGTTTTCGGTGATATTTTGGAGGCACACCGCGCCCATGATGCCCCCGCCGCTGATGACGTGGAGGTGGCCCGCGCTGCCGGTCTGTCCGTTCGTATCATTGACGGCGACGAGAACAATCTCAAGATCACCCACCCCGGCGATTTTGCCCGCGCCGAAAAAATACTGGATTATCAAATGGATATACGCCTTGGCAATGGCTATGACGTGCATCGTTTCGGCGATGGTGACCATGTTGTCCTCTGTGGGGTCAGCATCCCGCATACCCGTGGATTGCAAGGGCACTCCGACGCAGATGTCGGGATGCACGCCCTGACCGACGCTATATATGGGGCCTTGGCGCAGGGTGACATAGGCCGCCACTTCCCCCCCAGCGATCCGCAATGGAAAGGCGCCGAAAGCCATATCTTCCTGCGTCATTCGGTTGATTTGGCCCGAGAAAAAGGGTTTGAAATCAGCAACGTAGACGTCACTCTTATCTGCGAGCGCCCGAAAATCGGCCCCCATGCGCAGGCCATGCAAGAGGCTCTGTCGCGGATCATGGGTGTTGAGCCTTCCCGCATTTCCGTCAAGGCCACCACCTCGGAACGTCTGGGTTTCACTGGCCGCGAGGAAGGCATTGCCGCCCAAGCCACAGCAACCTTGGTGAAGTCATGACCATAACACATTGTATTGCCACGTTTTTCTGGATCGGACACCTGCGCCCCGCCCCCGGCACCTGGGGATCGCTTGCCGCCATTCCTGTTGCCTGGGGCCTGCACATGCTGGGGGGGCCAATTCTTCTCGGGCTCGGCGTTATCCTTTCGTTCACTTTAGGATGGTGGGCCACGTCCTTGGAAACAAAGGGGAAATCTGATCACGACCCTTCCGAGATCGTGATTGACGAGGTGGCGGGCCAGTGGCTTGCCTTCCTGCCGGTCTCCATCGGCGCCGCCCATGTCGGTGCCGCCCTTACGGCCCTCTGGCCCGGTTGGGTTGCGGCCTTCATCCTCTTTCGCCTCTTCGACATCTGGAAACCCGGCCCTGTCGGCTGGGCCGACCGCCGCGGAGATGCCCTTGGCGTCATGCTGGACGACATTATCGCCGGTATCTTCGCTGGCCTCGGTGTGGTATTATTGGCAGGTCTGTCGCATGGGGTTCTGGGGCTTTGAGCGCACAAGAAATCCTCGATCTCGCCCGCGCCGAGGGCGTGATGATCGCCACCGCCGAATCCTGCACCGGCGGCATGGTCGCGGTGGCCCTGACGGATATGCCCGGCTCATCTCATGTACTTGAACGCGGCTTCGTAACCTATTCAAACAATGCGAAAAAAGAGGATTTGGACGTAACGCCAGAAAGCCTTTCGACCTATGGGGCCGTGTCCGAACAGGTGGCCCGTGAAATGGCTGAGGGCGCGCTGGCCCACTCTCATGCGGATCTTTCCGTGTCTGTCACCGGCATTGCAGGGCCCGGAGCCTCTGAACACAAACCCGAGGGCCGGGTCTGTTTCGGCCTGGCCCGCAAAGGGTTCAGAACAGTCACCGAAACCAGGGATTTTGGCGCGCAGGGCCGCGACAACGTGCGCCGCCTGTCGCGGGATCACGCCCTTGCCCTGCTCAAACGCGCGTTAACCTGACTTCGCTCAAATCGCGGGCATCAAGTCCAAAAACAGCCTATAATTCCAGCACTCCGCAAATTGCCCGGCATTTGATCGCTATGCCGCTTCTTTTTGCATACGGAATCCGTTTTCTGCCCGAAACCGGGACGGAAAGGTTAAAAAATGAACGGAGCGGATACAGCTTGGATCATCGTCGCCACGGCGCTGGTCCTTTTCATGACACTACCGGGCCTCGCGCTTTTCTATGGCGGCCTTGTCCGGGCGCGCAATGTGCTCAGCGTCTTCATGCAGTGCTATGCCATCGCCTGTTTGATGAGCGTTCTTTGGCTCGCCTTGGGTTATTCCATCGCCTTTGGCGACGGCGGGGCCTATTGGGGCGGTCTGGGCAAGGCTTTCCTGAATGGCGTGACCAGTGACAGCCTGTCGGGCACCCTGCCCGAGGTCCTGTTCTTCGCCTTCCAGATGACCTTCGCCATCATCACCCCGGCCTTGATCGTCGGCGCCTATGTGGAGCGCATCAACTTTGGCTTCGTCCTGCTTTTCTCGGGGCTTTGGATGCTGTTGTGCTATGCGCCTGTTGTTCACTGGATCTGGGGCGGCGGCTTCCTGGCCGATGGCGGGATTTTTGGCGAAACCGGCGTCAAGGATTTCGCCGGTGGCATCGTCGTGCACGAAACAGCAGGCCTTGCCGCGCTGGTGATCGCCGTCGCACTTGGCCCGCGCAAGAACCGCACCTCGCCGCCGCATAACCCCGGTTACGTGATGATCGGTGCGGCGATGCTTTGGGTCGGCTGGTTCGGCTTCAACGGCGGCTCGCAACTAGCCGCTGACGGGGGTGCGGCCATGGCCCTGACCGTCACGCATATCTCCGCCGCCACGGCCTCGCTCACCTGGGCGCTGTGGGAGCGGGTGAAATTCGGCCGTGCCTCGCTTGTGGGTCTGGTCACCGGCACCATCGCGGGCCTTGCCTCGATCACCCCGGCCAGCGGATTTTTCGGCCCCATCGAAGCGCTGATCATCGGCGCGGTGGCGGGCATCCTCTGTCAGGAGGCGGTGAACCTCATCCGTGAAAAGCTCAAGATCGACGACACGCTGGATGTCTTTGCCGTGCATGGCGTGGGCGGCATCTTCGGCACCGTCATGATCGCCGCCTTCGGCGCAGGATCATGGGCCGCGCAATTGGGCAGTCTTGCCATCGTCGGCGTCTTCACCTTGGTG
Organism: Roseovarius bejariae; assembly: GCF_009669325.1. NCBI lineage: Bacteria > Pseudomonadati > Pseudomonadota > Alphaproteobacteria > Rhodobacterales > Roseobacteraceae > Roseovarius > Roseovarius bejariae. The sequence goes on along the minus strand of NZ_SZWE01000001.1, from coordinate 17,334 downwards.
ATCAGCATCGCGCTGGTCTACATCTGCCGCGCCATCGTGCCGCTGCGTGTGGATGAAGAGGCCGAGTACAATGGCCTTGATATCGAACTGCACGGCGAACGGGCCTATGACCACGCCAGCTGAAGCCTAAACCTGCATCAACTCCGAAAGGGCGTCCGGGGCGGGCGCCCTTTCTGTTTGCACCGCCTGCCAGATCTGCGCCTCGCGGTCTCCGACTAGGGCCCGCCCTTTCCGGCGCAGGGCCTGCCATTTCTGACCCGGGTCCACATCGGCCATCAGGTCATGCTGGCCTTGCAGGGGCGTTCCATCTGCCATCTCAAGCACGATATGGGTTTCGGTCTCAGAAAGGGCGTCGTCGGCCGTGACGCTCACCTTGTCGCGGAAGGCCACAAGTGCAGGGTCTTGCGCACAGGCGTCCGAGAAATTGCCGATATCTGCGGTGTTCCAGCCATGCAGAACCATACCCGCCACATGCGCATAGGAAAACTTCGCCCCAAGGCCGGTCTCGGGTGCGGGCTGGTTGCAGACGGTCAACCACCGGGGATGCGTGGTGATGCGCACCGCGCGCACCTCCGCAGGGTTTACCTTGAGGGGGGACAGGGCTTCGATCATCGCGTGTAGCCCATGACAGCAGGCATGCAGCTTGTGCGAAACCTCCTGCATTTTCCACTCTTCACCCAACCCCTTCCAAGCCGAGGATACGGCCTCCCCTGCATGGGTTTGGCCAAAGCCCTGCGCGCCGTCAATGGCCTCCGGATTCGAGATAAAACCACGCGCGGCCAGATCGGCACAGACCACCCCGGATTCGGCAGACAGCCCCGCATTCATCGGCTTGCCCATGGTTCCGAACTGCGACTTGAGGCCAGCGGCCTTCGTTGCAGCCAAGCCAAGCGCATGGGCCACCTGTCCCTCATCAAAGCCCCGCAAGCGCGCCACCGCCGCAGTCGCCCCGAAGGCCCCCGCCGTGGCCGTCTGATGGAACCCCGCCTGGTAATGCGCCCGGCCCAGCCAAAGGCCGACCCGCGTGGCCACTTCGAAACCGATACAGGCCGCCTCCAAAAGCGCCGCGCCATCATTGGGCGCGCAGGCCATGACAGCGGGCAGAACGCCCACGGACAGATGCCCGATATGGGCAAAATGCGTATCGTCATAATCCAGGGCATGGCTGATCGTGCCATTCACCAGCGCCGCCGCCCGCGCGGGCACCTGCCCGCCGCCGAACATCGCCGCCTGCGAGGTGCCGCCATCCTCAAGCGCCTGCGCGCGCATGATGCCGGCCACCGGCTCGGACGCACCTGCCATCCCGCAGACCATCCAATCGTAAAGCGATTGCACCATGATTTCGCGCGCCGCCGCCGACGGTTTCGCGCTGACCACAAACGTCGCAATGTCACGCGCCAATGTCATCCGTAAAGCTCCTTCGCACGGCTCTCGAAGGCGCGCACGATCCGCTGCATGGCCTCGTAGAAAAATAGGCCCGCGGCCTTTTGCAGGATCATGTTCTTGAACTCGAAATCCACGTCGAAATGCACGACACAGCCGTCGCCATCCTCTTCGAACCGCCAGTTCGACCGCATGTATTTGAACGGCCCGTCCAGATACTCGGTTTCGATCTTCCTATCCTCGGGCCAAAGGACCACACGGCTTCCGAACCGCTCGCGGAAGACCTTGAAACTGATCACCAGGTCGGCCTCCATCACCTTCGACCCATCCGCCTGATCGGTCACCTTGCGCACCCGCGCCGCCGCCGTCCATGGCAAGAACTTGGGGTAATTGCCCACATCGGCCACAAGGTCATACATCTGTTGCGCCGAATACGGCAGCGGGCGGCTTTCGGAATGGGATGGCATGAGCGCGCAAGGCCTTGGATAAAACGTGACGGTCCGCGGCTTTTTCATAGACTGGCCCTTGGAATTCAAGGGGGGTGAGACGCCTGCGCGACCATATGTGATAAACCAGACGATCAGCCGCCGAACGGATCACCAACCCAGTCGGCGCTCCGAACCCTCCCCGGCATGGTCAGATACAGCCGTCCAATGCGACGTTTCCCAGATACGACAAGAGAATCCGGCACAGGGCAGTGGCCCCGATTTCAAAGGTGCAGCCGACACCATTGAAACAGGCCTGCCGCCCCTGCTAGCGCCCGATGCATAGGAGAATCCGAGGTTATTTTGGTCGGTCAGGCCTGTGCAGCTCGTTTTTTGCGAAATCGACCGATGCCTGCCAGCCCGGCAGCTCCGGCAAGAAGAAGCGGCAGACTCGCTGGAAGTGGCACCGGTGATATCTGCTCCGCAGTTGCGTAATAGCGATCGACGGTGCCTGAATCTTGGAAATACGTGTAATAGCAATATGTGCCCCTGCATGCTCGGTTGTACACCTGATTGACACCCTCATCATAAGCGTAGGCAAAGTAAGCACCGAAACCCGAATTCAAATGATCGTCACTGCTCCCGAAACTGGACGCGAAATCGTAGGCCAACGCTTCCAAGCCCCACCATGTCTGGTCTTCCAGCAGTCCCCTTTGATTCAGGAACGAATCCGCCTCCTGAATCGAAACCCGCCATTCAACGCCGTCGACTGTGACGTCCTGCGATTGTACGACCGCGGCGTTTGCACCTGCCGAGCAGCCGATTGCCAATACTGTGCCTAAGACCAAAGACCGAAACATACGGTAACCCCTTCTGTAAATCTAAAGAATCCAATGTGTTTCCGAATGGAAATCCGAGACCTCCTTGCATGACAGAACCATCTCGGAGATTCTTTGTCAAACCCGCTACAGGATAAATGGCCATTTCAAGTGGTGCAGTGTTTCCGATCCGTGCACAATACCATTGCGTCAAATGCAATGCTGCAGATTCATCACCTAAACCGCTTCGATGGCCGATAAGGCACGGTTGCCCGAGGGCCATTCATCGAGGCCCTGCAATTTTACGAATTTCAAGATTGGTAATGGCGCACCTGATAGGATTCGAACCTATGGCCTCTGCCTTCGGAGGGCAGCAGGGATAAGCCCAAACCCCTTATTTTATTGAATTTCTTTGATCTTATTTGCGCTCAGTTGCACTCATTTGCGCCCATATCATTGCATTTCATTGCGATTTCCCCGAACGATCCATGATGTCCCGTGCGCGTTTTTGATGGTGTGGACTGCGGTACCAGTAGACGTCCTCGATCGTCTGGGTGCTCGTAGAGAAGTAGTCCGCAGCTTCCGTGATGCTCATGCCCGACCTGATACCGTTCGTTATGGCCGTGTGTTTAAGCACATGCGGGGTAATCCGACGAACGCCGGCACGCTCGCAGGCACGCTCCAGCGAGCCTCCAATGTCCTTCACTGGTTGGTTGGGCCGGGATGGATACTCGATCACATATTTCCCGCCTCGCCCGGGCCCCTGAGCGGTCTCCCGCAGCATCATTTTCCGCCAGCGACGCAGGTGCGCATCGAGCCTTCGCGGAATTCCGTGAGGGCGGCGCATCTTGACCGTTTCCCGTTCCTCGACACCTGCGCGCCACCAGATGCCATCCTCGAGATCCACCCAAGGACCGTCGGGACGTTCTTCCCATGTTGTGTAGGCAATCGTTCGCGGGCGCGAGCCCGTGTAGAACATGCAAACCAGGAACCGTGCCGCATGCTGGGTGCGCTTTCGTCTCCACAGTTGCCAGAGTACGCGCGCGACCTCATCACGGGTCAGCGAGACGGGCTTTTTGGTGCTTTTCGGCGGCAGGTGAACCTGCGGAGCTGAGGGTATGAACCCGTCTTTGTGTGCCTTGTTCAGTGCAGCCCGAAGGACACCGAGCTCCCGACGGGCCGTCGACGCAGAACGCCTTGTTTTACAATATAATTCGCAGTTTCTCGCGTTGACTTCAGCACAGGTTTTCCCGTCCCAAAACTGTATCAACGCCATAACGGCATAGCCTTGACGCTTAGGGTCGGCCATATCCGTTCGCAGATTTTCGATATAGTACCCAAGGGCGCCCTGAACCGACAAGGCTTCCAACGACTCCGGTCTGTCAAATTCATCGGCTTGGGTGTGAAGGAGGTAGCGCGCTACCTCGAGTTTAGCAGCTTCCTCGCTGCCCCGACCGCGTAGCCCGGTGGAAATCTGTTTTCCATTGTCGAGGATGAGCCACCGCTCATCGTCTTTGCGCATCCAGAGGTGCGGTCCTTTGGATCGTCGGCCGGGTTTTGCCATGGTTCGAGAAGATACCTATCAAGTGCTTCAACATGCACTTGATACTCCTTCCCAACCTTCTGGGCTACAAGCCTTTTCTTACGAACTTCCCGGTAAATTACATGGTAATCGACACGAAGTATGTCTGCAACTTCGGCGAGGGTGAAGGGCTTGGGATATGTCGCGCTTGTACTCATGAAGAGAAGCTTGGCTAAAGCGCAAAAACCCATCATCGAAACTGGATTTTTTATCTGCAATGCGAGGCCAAGCGGCGTTCTGTAGCCGTATCCCCGCCGTACCGGTTAGGTTACTTAGCCTATGAACATGCCGTGCGAGCCTCCTTGTCCGTTAGAATTCTTATAGCCAAGGACAGGTAGGCTGTTAGGATTCCCACACGGATTTTCCCTGTAAGGCACCGGATATGGTGGTTTCCACGCTGCCAGATCGACATATGACGGACCGAATTCAATACACCGTGGGTGTCCGAGCTCCAGGACCTTATCAGCCAAGCGGCTCAATAATTTAACGATTTCAATAACTTAACCTGTTCGATGGCCCGTTTTTGGAAAGAAATTCGGGCCATCGGCTTGGAAAGCCGATATTTTTCCGTTTTTCGGGCTCAATTCCATGACGCTGTGAAATCGGCGATTTTGAGCCCCTTACCTGCACAGGCCTTCTAAAAAAGGCGTTTTTTCAATGCATTAGACTGTGCAGCAGCGCTGTGCAGCACGTATTTGGCGCGCAGCCGGTCTCGCCGTGCTCTGAACGGCGTAACCTATTATTATTTCGTTAAAAAGAGAGAGATTGGCACGCGGCACAGGGCTGTGCAGCAAGGTGTGCAGCAGCTGTGCAGATGAGCGTGCAGCACCCGTCTAACAGAACAATTGGTGAACATTCAATTGAACGTCGAAAACCCCTTGGATATAAGGGAGTTACCGGCCCACCGTGCAGCAGAACGCCTCTGTGCACGTAATCTTCAACAACGAGGCCGGCGCCGCTTGAGAACAGGCGGATCACCTATCGCGCAGTCCCGACCGAGGGCACTTCCGCCCGCGGGTCCGACCACAACATATTGTGGTTGGGCTGAAATCGCGCAACCGCACCATGCGTACTGCGCGCTTGAAACGCGATGCAGAACCCCGATACTTAGGATCACGGACCACGAGGGGGACGTCGTGAAAATGCAGAATCCGGTGCCACCGACAAAGCGGCAGCTCGAGCTTCTCGGCTTCATGGCGGACTACCACGCGGCCCATGGCAAATGGCCCAGCCAAAGGGAGATCGCGAAGGCGATGGGTGTGAACAGCTCGAACATGTCCGGCTATATCCGGCAACTGATCGGCAAGAGCCTCGTCCGCAAGACGACGGCGAAGCACCGTAACGCTGAACTGACCTCCACCGGGTGGCGTGTGATCAGAACAACGGAGCAACAACAACGACTGATGTAGGACACCTGAAATAGGAAGGCCCCGACGAGTTGCAGCTCGTCAGGGCCCAAAAGTCATCGAGACATTCGCCACATCTCGATGACGAACTTACCCTCCGGGTGTCCCCGGTTCAAGGGGGATTCGTCATGTGTGCAAAAGACACAGCGATATTCAATGAAAGCGTCGAAAAGGACCCGGTGTGGTCCACCGATCGGATCTATCCGTCCTACGGGCGCCTGTTCCAGGTGTCTCGAGCCGCGCGGCGCGCGGGTCTCGAGCACGCGAGACGGACGCCGGAGCAGATCAACACGGGCCTGGCGAAGTTCGATTGGGCCTTCAACAGGTTCACCGAGGCCGGCGGTATCTTCATCGACGAGCCGCTCGATGATCGGATCCTGCACAAGCCCACCAATGACAGGGTCCTTCGGCGCACGCTGCGGCAGCTCAAAAAGACCAGCCATGATGGCATGCGGTCGCAGCTGCGACAGCATGTGCGCCCGATCGCGCTTGACCTGGCACGCAAGGCCGGCAGCTACGCCTCACTCGCCGAGACGCTCAAGTATCACATGCAGCTGCGCAAGATCACCGACGTGGAGCTGGCCAACCAGGTCGGGCTGCACATCAACACGCTGCGCGGCTGGATCAACTATGAGATCCTGCCGACCACGGCTCAGAACCTGCAGCGCCTCGTCGCGCTTGAGCGTGCTCTCCAGGTGGCTCCCGGCACGCTGATGCTGCTGGTCAATGGCCCCCGCACACGCGACAAGATACAGGCCGGGCTTCCCAGCTTCGACACACTGACGGAGGCGCTGCAGCACTTTATCGAATTGCGTGGCTGGACGGCCAAAGGGCTCGCGCAGGCTGCCGGCGTCCGCTTCACCACGCTCCTGACCTGGCTTCAGAAGGACTGCCGCCCGCGCCGCGATGATACCGTGGCCCACTTGGCCCGGGTCGAACAGGTCCTCGAGCTGCCCAAGGGAACACTGCTGCACTACACCGACGGCGTGTATCGTTACATGACGGCCACCTACAGCGATTTCGGCCTTACGAAACACGTCTGGGCGATTGTCCGCAGCCACCTGCCAGATGACTTCGATGCCCGATCCCGCCCCGAGCAGGAGGAGATCGTCACCTGGTGTCTGGATAACATCTGGCGGATCCCGCGCGATGAGGATGACGATGGCGGAGACCGATCGCCCTATCGGTGCAAGTTCGATCGCGGGAACGGGACCCCAGACGTTCGTGACGGCGCCTTTCTCGCCCCTGCCGGGCTTCAGCGGGAATACGACGCGCTCATCGAGTTCAAGACCTCATACCCTGCTCCCATCGGCAAAAAGCGTGGGGTCGCGTGGCGTGACGGCACCATCTCAGCGCGGACCACAGCCTTCGAGGTTTTCTTCGGTGCGCTGCGCCAAGTGGCTCCGGATATGCCGGGCGACATGATGAGCTTCCTCAATGCTGCCGACGAAGCGCAGGTCCGGAAGGTCATTGAATTCATTGTCGCGCGGCGCGGTATGCCGACCACTACCATCATAGCGGTGTTGAATGCGCTCATCGCTCTTTTCAACCCGGACGATGGTTTCGTCGTCCAACACCGGGAGGTGTTCAGCGATCGGTTCCCGGGGATGCCCAAGGAGGATGATCTCACCCGGTTCTGTCAGCAGACGGTCGAAAGCCTATACGTTGAGCACGGCGCGTGGATGGATAAGATCACCGCCGGACGCAGTAGCTTCAGGGCCGTCGATGTCATCCTCAGGGATGACCATCCACTGGACGCCTATCACATGATCGTCGAGCACATCGACGCCCGCACGCCGCCACGCGCAGTCCAGGAGTTGGAATGGGCGCGGTGCCAGCGTCGGTCTATGCTGATCCATCTGCTGGAGGTTCTTCCTCTACGCCGAAAGGACTTGGCATCTCTGATCCTACTCGACGAAGACGCCGCACCTCCCAGCTTCGCCTCCCTCACACGGCGCAATCACGGGGTTGTCTACTTCAAAAACGGCAAATGGCGGTTCCGCCAACCCAAGACGGTATTCAAGAACCACGGAAGCCCCGCCACCAGCGATATCGATGTCGCGCTGGTCAATTGGCGCGACCTCTACGATCGCATCGACCGCTACGTTGAGGCCCGAAAGGTCCTTCTCGGTGATGGGCCGGACCACGGGCAATTCATCGTCAAGGACAATAGCCAATCGAACAGCAAGTCGGAAGAACCGCTCGATGCAGATGAGCTGTCGAACCTCTTCCTCGACGCGATCCGGAAATTCGGCGTCTACAATCCCTACACCGGAGCCGGGGCCATCCGGGGCCTCGGGATTCATCGCATCCAATCTGTACGCCATGTCGTCGCCACGCATCTCGCAAAGGTCGTGGAGTACGACGCGGCCGCTGCGCGCTTGTTCGATTCTGTTCAGCAGATCATCACAACTTATGCCGACTACACCGCCGAGGAGAAATTCGAGGATGCCGATGCCGGTTACTCGGAGGCCTTCGATGATCCCGTCGAACCGCGGCGCCGGAAGAGAAAACGGGCGAACTGATGGAGATCGTGACGTTCGCACGAAACCCGGACGGACGAGTCCGGGTGTCGGGAGGTGTTTTCGATGGCGGGTAACGGTCACTACGATGCCGATCGGATCCGGCAACTCCTCAAGAGCGAGGGCAATATCCGACGGGTGATCGACGATCTCTATGGCCCGGATGCGGCCTATGATGCCCGCAGCAAGGTGATCACCATTGCCGATGTCCTCGGGGGGAGCGGAGAAAGCTGCAAGATCCAGCTCTCCGGCACCTACGCCGGCCGCTTTCGGGATTTCAATCCCGGCGGCACGCGCGAAAGCGGGGACCTCATCGACGCGGTGATGGAAGTCCGGCGCCTGTCCTTCCCGGAGGCCCTGGCCCATGTCGGCGCGCTTCTCGGTGAAGCGCCACGCCTGCAAAGCGTGGAGACACCGAAAAAGCCACCCGCATCCAAGACCCACGATGACCTGCAGCCGATCAACCCCGAGACCCTGATACGCTACCAGTCGCTTCTGGACCGGGAGCCGCGGGCCATCGCTTATCTGGAAGGGCGCGGCCTGAACCGGGGTACGATCGAGCGCTTCGGCCTCGGGATCGCGCCGCCCTACCCTCACGACGCCCCGAAAGACAAACAGACACGCTGTGCCCTCACCTCCCCGATCGTGGACCGCCGGGGCCGGTTCCTGGGGCGGATGCCCAAGACCACCATTCCCGGTCTCACCACCAATCCCCGGGACGCCAAGGGCTGGTGTCACGGGAATCCGCAATCCTACTGGGACGGGAAAATCGGCCATAAGACCCGGCTCTTTGTCACAGAAGGTATGAAGGACCTCTGGCGTCTCTCCCAGGAGATCCAGGGCACGGGGCTTGGCAGCGAAATGGCCCTGCTCACATCGACCCACGGCTCCGGGATTCCCGAGGAGTGGAAGGACCCCGAGTTCTGGGCGCCCTGGGACGAGATATTTCTTGGTCAGGATGCTGATCCGGCCGGCCAGGCTATGGCGCAGAAATGCCGCCGGCTGGCAATGCGCGATGTGCGCCGAATGCGGCCTCCCGGTGTCGAGGGGGCTGATTGGACGGATTACTTCCAGTCCGGCGCCCGGCTCACCGACTTCGAGGCCCTGCTCGCTGAGGCGCCACGGCTGGAAGCAAGGATCGAGGAGGCCAAACCGGATCGCCCGCTCGATGCGGACGACGACGGCGAATACGCCATCGAGCGGATCAACATCAACGGCGCCTTCCAGAAAGGTCAGCTCTACTACCCGTTCCGGGTGCGCCGGACCGAGACCGTCGAGGTGCTCGAGCATCTTCCCGATGGCCGCCGGATCAAGGTCCCGAAGAAGACACACGTCCTGGTCACGCAGATCGTGCGCTCCGATGGCGATGTGCTGACCCCGAAAGAAATGCCGTCGCCTGCCGGGACGGCGGATGAGGACCGGATCATCGCGCTGGAAGATGGCACGATCATTACCTCGATTCCGCGGCCGGAGGATTATGCGACCTGGCGCACAGAAAGCATCAACGCCTATATCGCCAAGGTCCGGGAAAACCAGGAGCCGCACCGCCCCTTCGGCGAGATTATGGGTGATCTCCTCGACCACCTGCGCACGACCACCTGGCTGCCCCACGAGCCCGATTATGCGTTGATGGCTGCCTATGTTGCGATGAGTTATGTCTATAACGCCTTCGAGGCGATCCCGATGCTCCTGATGAACGGCGAAAAGGGATCGGGGAAATCCACGACGGCCGAGGCGATCGCGGATCTGAGCTACAATGGTCATGTCCTCGGCGCCGGGTCCGAGAAGGCGATGATCCGTTTCGTCGATATGGGCCGCGGCCTTCTGGTGCTCGACGATCTCGAAAAGGTCGGCCAGCGGCGCGGCCGCCAGGGCGCCGCCGAGTTCAACGACATCAACCAGATCCTCAAGGTCTCCTACAACAAAAAGACCGGGGTGAAGACGATCGTCGACTCCAACGGGAACAACCAGCGCTTGGTCTTCTACGGACCCAAGGTCATCACCAATATCTCCGGGCTGGACCCGGTCAATGAAAGCCGGACCTACACGATACATTGCCGGCCGATGCCGCTCGATGTCGCCCTTTCCGGCCGCATCAAGGGCCACAACCGCGAGCGCTGCGACGAGCTGCGCCAGGAGTTGCACGCCTGGGGAATGGCCCAGGCCCGCACCGCCCGGGAGATCTACGAGGAGCGGATGGCCACCCTCGGGGATCGCGCCAAGCAGATCGCGGCGCCGCTTGAAGTGATCGCGGAGATGGCGGGCAATGAAGATTTCTCCGCACAGCTCAAACAGGCGATCGAGCGCCAGGGCGCGCGGCGGGCCGAAGATGTCACGCCGATCGACCTGCTTGTCGCAGCTGCGACAGAGGCCGTGGCGCGCGGCGCCCGCCATTATGTCAGCGCCGAACAAATCCGGCTGGAACTTGCCCTGATGCCGGAGGCGATGATGGGGTCGCCCGCGCAACCCGACGATCTGGCCGTGCTCGAGGACACGCGCTGGATCGGGAAAACACTTCTCGCCCAGGAAATCCGACGCACCAACGAGAGCAAGCGCCTGCGCCTGCCCGGCGGCTATAACCGCTGGTATGATCTCAGCCCGGGTTTCGTGGCGCGTGTTCTGCAGGATAAGGCCGAGGCCGGCGAGCCCGTTGCGGCCCCCTACCCTGGCGACGACCCCCGGCACGCGCTGCGCTACTGCGAGGATGAGCCGAGCTGTGCGAGTTGCCCTTATTCGGGGTCCTGCCGGATCGTCCAGAAAGACATCTACGAACAGAAATCCCGAATGACGGGACCGATTGGAGGGAAGATATGATCCGCAGATCTCCTCCCAAGCGACGGCTGCAAACATAGAAGGAAACGCCCCATGCCCCGACGCAGGAATTCTCTACGGGACTTGGCCACACGATCGAAAACACCCAGGTTGGCAGCTGCCAACACCGGCCCGGCATCTGGCCGGATCGTCGAACTTGACCCGGGACTGGTCCATGCCGGCGGCCTCGCGGATCGTCTTGATGTTGGTCAGGCTGAGATCGCAACCCTGGCCGAGAGCCTGCGGAATGCCGGGCAGAAAGTGCCGATCCTGGTGCGGCCGCATCCCGAAAAGCCTGGTGAATACGAGATCGTTGCCGGTCGTCGGCGTCTCGCGGCCTGCCACCACGCCGGGATCAACGTGCGCGCCGAGATCCAGGATCTCGACGACAAGTCCATGGTAATGGGCCAGGCGATCGAAAACATCGCGCGCGAAGACCTGACCTATATCGAGCGCGCGAAGCTCGCGGCGCGCATGGTCGATGAGGCCGACATATCCCCGGCAGATATCGACGCCGCTTTTTCCTGCGGAAAGACAGACAGATCACGGTATCTGAAGATCGGCCGCGGCGTCCCGGACGACATCCTCTCTTTTGTGGGCAAGGCCCCCGGGATCGGACGACCCCGCTGGGAGAAGCTCGTGGCCCACATGGCGACCGACGAGACGGCGCTGCCCCGGATGCGCGACGCGTTGGCAGCTGCCAACACCGAGGGGCACAGCCTCAGCGATTCCGATGCCCGCTTCTCCCATCTCAACGACGCTGCCTTTCGGTCCGAGCCTCAGGTTGCCCGGAAGGAGACGCCAACACCGGCCACGCGGGAAGTCCGCCTGCCGTCCCACGAAAGGCCCGTGGGCACGATCAAGCGTGGCGGGACCGGGCTCCAGCTGGCTCTTCGCACGGACCTCAAACCCGGGTTTCTCGACTGGCTTGCCAAAAACGGAGAGTTGCTCGTTGTGCAGATGCTGCGGGAATACGAGTCCCACCGCATGGTCGAGGACATCAGCGACGCAGTGAATGACCATCAGGAGGGCGAATGACCCGGAAAACAAAAGTCATCGCCGTCGCGACACAGAAGGGCGGCGCCGGCAAAAGCACGATCTCGATCCATCTTGCGGTCCAGGCGATGCAGTCGAAGAAGGATGCCGAGGTGATCCTGCTGGATCTCGACCCCCAGGGGTCCGTCGCAGATTGGGCAAAGCTCCGCGAACTCGAGGACCCAATCGTCCTGCAAGCCATGCCCGGCAACCTCTCTGCCTATCTCTCTCAGGCGCAGGAGGACGGCGCCGACTACGTGGTGATCGACACGCCGCCCCATGCCGGCGGCACGATCGACGCGGCGATCCGCGCGGCGGACCTCGTGGTCATTCCCATTCGGCCCGGCCCTTTCGACATCAAAGCGGCGGATGGCACCGTGGAAATCTTGAAGCAGGCCGAACGTCCAGGTCTTTTCGTCTTGAGCCAGGTTCCGGCCGTTGGCCCGGAGGCCGACGACACCACCTCGGTGCTGCAGGACCTGTACCCGGACGTGCCGGTGGCCAAGGCGCAGCTCGGTCAACGCAAGGCGTTCATGCAGGCACTGATCTCCGGCCAGGCGATCACAGAGTTCGATCGACCAGGATCGAAGGCTGTCCGGGAAATCATTATGCTTTTCGCGGAAGTGCGCGGCAGGTTAAAGAGTTGCTCGAGTTGACAACTTGATTTTTACGAGGAAGTTCGTATATTGACCAAGAAGGTTGGATTCAAGGAGGCAAAGCGGCGCGCGATAGAAGCCCTGCGCAACAAGACCTACCAGATCGAGGAGCGTCAGGAGATCGAGACCAAGAACCTGCTCTATGGCAATACCGTTTCCGAAGAAGATGTCATCGAGATCATCATTAAGTGCCGCGGTCAGGATCATGAGATGCAGCCGCACCACATGGTCAAGACGGTCGATGTGCACATCCTTCGCAAGGACGGTTGGTACATCAAGTTCTACTTCCTCGATCCGGAAACCTTCTTTCTCAGCGTCCATAGGTGACACACCATGAAACTCTACAGTGCCGGCGACAAATCCAAGGCAATATGCGAGACCTGCCAGGACATGGTCGAGACGACCTTCCTCTACCGTGATGTCCCTTTCGATGACGGAACCGGAAAAGTGAAGGATATCCTGGCCTCCGTCTGCGATCGCTGCGGCGAGGTCGTGGCCATCCCCGCCCAGTCCCTACCTGCAATCCGGCGTGCGCGAGAGAAGGTCGAGGTCTCTCTCGAGGCCCAAGTGCCCGCATCGGACATCGAGATCCTCGACGCCGCCGCGACCCGGATTTCCGAGCGCGCGTCCGTGCGGCATCGCAAATTTCTTCTGGCGTTTTACGTCCGGAAGATGGCGCGTGACCCGCAGGGCGCTGAACGGATCAAGCAACTGTTTCTGGAGGCCAAGGCAGCCAAGCCGAAAGCGAAAGTGAAGGTTCCCCGCAAGCGCCTGTCATTCAAGGTATCCCATGATTTCGAGGAGGAGTTCGCCGCATTCGCGAAGATCTCGGGGCTGAAGAAAACCCAGGTTCTGCGTGGCGTTGTTCGCGAGATCCGATCCGACCTGGTTGCCCCGGAGTATCCAGCCTCCCTACCGCAACTACGCGAACTGGTCGCGACGATGGAAAGCTGAACCCTCAGTTTCCTGCCGTTGGCAGCTGCCAACGACCGCATGCAGGAGGTCCGCGCCACGCGAATTGAGCCTGATGTTCTGAGAATGTCTGATGCGTATGGTTTGGAGAGCCTGTCACTTGGGTGGGAGCGCCGGGCCTTATCTCTCGCGTGGAAAAACCAACGCGCGGAATCGCACTCAAATGCCGAATTTCTTTTCCCGCTCTGGCTTGCGTGTTTATGAGCCTTTGAATGCACGTGTGAGCTGTGTTTTAAGAAACGTGTTCACATCGGCAATCAATTGGGGACAGGATGACTATACGAAAACACCGTCGCTGCCTTGGAGCACTGGTCCTTACATCAGCGATTGCGTCCCTGCCCGCATTCGCGCAACAGGCAGATCCCGTTTCCGAGCTACCCGCGATCGAAGATCGGATCGCGGAAGCACAGCAAACCATCGCTCAGTTTGACGGCGGTGCCATTCAATCCTTGGCGCAATACCGCCTTGAAGTTCTTCGGCTGAACCGTGCCTTGATCGAGAATCGCGCCCTCGGCGATGCGGCAGGTCTTACGCCCGAGCTGGTCGTTCCTTCCGTGGAACCCGACCCTGATCGGGCTGCGGAGATTCTTGCTGACATCGAAAACCAGCAGCGTGCTATCAAGACGGCGCGGCGCGAGGCAGAAACCTCCGGCGGCCTTGTTCAGGCCCTTGCCCTGTCGCGCCTCGAAACCGAAAAACTGACGCTTGCACAGCTGCGGCTGGCATGGCTTCAGGCACAATACGGTATCGCAACGCCACAAATCACGGCAGGCGCACCGCCGGAGGTGGCGAGCCCGGACAGCACGCCCGAAGATGGTGATGCCGGAGTAGCGTCCGATGTGCCCTGGGCCGACCCGGATCATCCCGAGATCGATTACGCCGCCGAGCCGTTTCCATCCCTCGCCGAGAGTGATTTCCGCTTCAAGGGTTGGTTTGCCATCAAGGAGACACGCGCGGCTGTCGATGACTCACCCAAGGTTCTCGCTATCAACTTCTCCGCTTTCGACACCAAAGCCTTCTCCGGCCAGAGGCGCCTTCTTCTGCAATGCGTCGAGGGAACTCCCTCGGTCGTCTACGACACCGGCGACATCATCCTTTCGGACTTCCAGAGCAACACGATCCCGGTGGTTGTCCGAATTGATGATGCCGCCGCTGAAAACCAGAGTTGGAGCCAACTGACCAACAACAAGGGCGGCGGTCTTTTCGGCGAGCGCGGTCTGCGCTTCATTCGCAGTCTCTACGACGCCGAGACACTCTTTCTTCGTGCCGAGGGTAAACGTGGTCGGGAATATGACGCGCGTTTCGATCTGGCCGGCGTAAGGGCGTCGGCCGAAGCGGTCGCGGCGGCGTGCGGTGTATCGCTGTTGGATCTCGATCGCGATGACTATCGCGCCATCCAGACGCTTCTGAACAATGCTGGTTTCAATGCCGGTACGCCTGACGGCGTCTGGGGATCCGGTAGTCAGAGCGCGATGAAGGCGTTCCAGGAAGCCAACGATCTGCCCGCGACCGGCGCGCCGGACCGCGCAACGTTAGAGGCGATGGGGATCTCGTTCTAAACAGCGGATGGTCTCGACGGCGGCGTTTGCGACATGGAAGAATCTCCCTACGCTCCTCCCAACAGACCGAATAGGGTTCGTTTCCCTGTTCTGATCCAGACGGTTTTCATGGAGCGGCCGCTGGTCTTCGCAAACCGCTGAGATGTCTCAAAAAACGAATCTGAAAAATTAGAGGGCTGACCGAAGGCAGTCCTGGGATCCGACTTGCCACTTGCCATCCGCTCGCGCGAAAACCGTAGAGGTGGGTGGACGCTGTTTCAGCCGGTCTGTCGCCCTTCACTGCTTAAATGGTATGAAAGCAAAGAAATCAACAAAGAATCGTGCTGCGATAGTCTGCGCAACGCCCCACAAACTCCTTACGGCAAATGTTGAAAGCACGCGGCGATGCACGTTGGGCTTTCCCTGTGGTGTTAGATGGACCTAATTCCTGAGTCTAATCGCCTACGGCTGCAAGGACTCCCTATGCCTTCACTCAAGGATTTTGTCGCAGCAATGCAAGCGGGCTGGTTCCCCGCGCTCGCGGCGCTGGTCGGCTGCTCTATTATTATCGCCGGAGACTTCTATGATCTGCCATATCTAAGCGCAACCCCGGATATCGTTTTGACAGCGGCAGTTGTAACAAGCGTGTTTTCCTTCAGCATTTTGACGGCGAATATCGCATACGTGCCCGTCAAGGTGTGGGCTATCCTAAAGAAGCGTAAGGCGCAAAAGGCGCGGCGCGAGCGGCTGATCCGAAATGTCGAGGAAGCGCCCGAAGAGGAGCGCGCAATCCTGGCATATCTTGTTTCGTCCCGGCGCCAAGCTTTCGCAGCCGAGTTCAATGATCAGAGACTTGCTCCGCTCGAGTCGAAGGGTCTGGTCATAAAACTGAGCGGCACGCATAGCGCTCTGCAATGGCCATACATGGTCCAGCAGACAGTCTGGGAATACCTACTTGAGCACCAGGATCACTTCTACATGGAAATCCCAGAGGGTACAGGAGACCCTTTTAACTGGCGCCGCTCCCGTTGGTAGCGCTAATGCCTGCATAAATTCCCGCTCGAGATAGCCGGACGCGATGCAAACCAGACATCGGGCCTGAATTTGTGGAAGTAGGTATCCACGCTACGCAGCTTAGCGCTCCGGATCAGGCTTTCACAGACATAGCGGTGCGTTCCAAACGCCATGTCGACACCTTCAGCTTCCGCGGCTTTGTTGACGCACGACCGTTTGTCTATTTAGGGTCAAAACAACCTTTAGGAGATAAAAATGGCCGATTTACCTGATTTTTTGAAGCAAGGGGAACCTGCGCGCCTCTTCCCGGTCCTGGCCGACACCAGTCGCGAGAAAAGGATAGCATCCATTTTTCTCTCGCTTCTCCCCCAGATTCCGCCCTTGGCAACGGCGGTCTTGAGCACCGTCGGTATGAGGGTCGGAAAGAGAACCACGATCGAAGCATTCACAGAGGTTGTTCTCAAGGAAGGAAGTGACACGAACGATCGTCCTGATGGTCTCCTGATCGTCTCCACTGGAAAAACAACCTGGAGTGCATTGATCGAGGCGAAGATCGGCAAATCAAAGCTCGGGGCGGATCAGGTGCAGCGTTATGTCGAGATGGCAAAAGCCAATGGTATCGACGCCGTCATTACCATCTCCAACGAGTTTGTTGCACGGGCTGATCATTCGCCAGTTTCGATTCCGAAGAATCTTCTCCGCAAGACTGATTTATACCACTGGTCCTGGACCTGGCTTGCGACACAATGCGAGATATTGGCCGTCCAAAAANTCCTGATCGTCTCCACTGGAAAAACAACCTGGAGTGCATTGATCGAGGCGAAGATCGGCAAATCAAAGCTCGGGGCGGATCAGGTGCAGCGTTATGTCGAGATGGCAAAAGCCAATGGTATCGACGCAGTCATTACCATCTCCAACGAGTTTGTTGCACGGGCTGATCATTCGCCAGTTTCGATTCCGAAGAATCTTCTCCGCAAGACTGATTTATACCACTGGTCCTGGACCTGGCTTGCGACACAATGCGAGATATTGGCCGTCCAAAAAGCTGTCGAGGATCGCGAACAAACATTCCTTCTCAACGAGGTGCTTCGCTTCCTGAACCACCCCGGAACGGGTGTCGAGCGCTTCTCACAGATGGGATCGGGATGGAAGGATCTCGTCCAGGCCGTCAC